>NZ_CP030771.1:9580000-9880000 GCF_006088715.1 Streptomyces sp. YIM 121038 | reverse complement strand
AGGGAGTCCGTGGCCTCGGCGGCCACGGCGAGCATGTGCAGGGCGACGTACGGCAGGAACAGGCGCTCGACGCGGTGGTCGCCGAGCCAGTCCAGGAGGGCGATGGGGTCGCGCCGGAGCGGCTCGGGCATGACGATCAGCGTTCCGCCGCCGCAGAGGGTGCCGAGTACTTCCTGGAACCACACGTCGAAGTTGAGCGGGGCGAACTGGGCCGTGCGCAGGTCCGGGCGCACCGAGTGGCGCCACTGCCAGGCCGCCATGTTGTCGACGCAGCGGTGCGGCAGGGCCACGCCTTTGGGCAGGCCCGTTGAACCCGAGGTGTAGATCACGTATACAGGGAGGTCCGGTCGACAGGACAGCCGCGCGAGCGCGGCCACGGCATCCGTGTCGGTCGGGTCGGGCGCGGCGGGGATGCGGACCGCCTCGGCCTTGAGGCCGAAGGCCGGTTCGTCGCCGCAGTACAGGAGCATTCGGGCCTCGCTGTCGGCGGCCATGTGCTCCAGGCGCCGGAGCGGGTACTCGACGTCGAGCGGCACATAGGTCGCTCCCGCGCTCACGGTGGCCAGCATCGCCGCGACGATCGCGGCGCTCCGTGGTCCGGTGACCGCCACCCGGTCACCCGGGCGAATGCCGTGCTCGGCGAGGAGATCGGCGATGTGACCGGCCCAGGCCGCGAGCCGGGCGTAGGTCAGTTCGTGTTCCTCGTCCTGTACGGCGATGTCTTCGCTTCGCTCTTTCACGGTCTCGGCCAGTGACTCCAGCAGGCAGCGCGCTTCGGCGTCGCCGCCCCAGAGCGCGTACATTCCCCGGCCCGGCGCCGGTGCCCTTGATTCCTCTGTCATTGTTGCCCCCCAGGGCACATCCATGGTGACGGCCAGGTCGCCGTCAGAATCAAATTCATCTGCTCTCGTCCGGGCTTTCCGCGGGCCATGGCCATGGGAAAGCTCCGGAAGTCCCGCCCGCGGGAAATCGCGTTGGCGGCGCGCGCCATGCCGAGGTGATCGCGGCGCGGCGACGATCCGCGCCGTTCAGGTGGTTGCGCTGCGACTCTTCACGGGGACCGACGAAGCCGGACTCTCCCTGCCTGCTCCGGCTCCCCGGCCTGTTCTTCCTCGCCCGTCTCCACCGCGTCGACACGACGGAAAGAGGACCTTGCCGGTGCTTCCTGGAACAGGTTTCCGACGGCAGAGGCGGCAGCACGCATTTGCCCATTGATGCGGAGTTACGTGTCGTCGCCGCGTGGCCTCGCATCGGGCACGGGTCCCGGGTATGTGACACAAGGTGCGGGACCGGGATTCATGGCGACGTTATCCCGGCCCTATTCCTCAGTCAACACCTCGACCGGGGTGCCGTGTTGACGCGCAGACCGTTTCACGCTTCGTCCGTACAGGCCGATTCCGCACGCCTCGACAAGGCGTCAAATGGCGACCGGAATAGTCGATCACCGCACCGTTGGGTGATGTCGAGCGGCGCCTTGATGGAGAAGACACGTACCGAATTCATTGATGTATTCGAACTTCTTTCACGACCGGAAGCGCCCCCTCGGGCACGCCCCCCTCGACCTCCCTGCCCCGCTCGGAGAGGCGGCGCCGCGAGCCCACCGCACCGACGACATCAGGCCATGCGCGTGCGGCACAAAAGCAACCACCCGCCCCGGATCGGGGGGGCATGCTACTCCCCCTGTTGATGGCCGAAGTTACCCCCTGCGAGTCCACGCATCGCGAGCGGCATGTTTGCATGTGTCCATGATCATTAACGAGCAGCAAACAGCCGTGCCGCGGACGTACGTGGACCGCGTCCTGGAGCACTGGCACAAGGACGAAGAGGCCGAGGCGCTCGTCCAGGGTGCGCAGCGGCTGACCCGGGGCGAAGCTCGCCGACGGCTGTTCAGGCTGGGCCACGCACTGCGCCGGCAGGGGCTCGAGCCCGGCGACGGAGTGGGGCTGTTCCTGGCCAATCGCGTGGACTCCGTGCTGGTGCAACTCGCGGTCCATCTCATCGGCTGCCGCGTCGTCTTCCTGCCGCCCGAGCCGGGCCCCGGCGAGCTGGCCGCGCTGGTCGAGCAGTCGCGGGCGCGCGTCGTGGTCACCGACCCGCTCTTCGCGCGGCGGGCCGCCGACGCGGCCGGGCGCAGCGTCCACGCCCCCACCCTGGTCAGCCTCGGCCCCTGCGCCCAGCCGTGTCCGGACCTGCTGGCCCTGGCGGCCGAGTGCCCGGCGGAGCGCCCCGACGGCGTGCCCGCCCCGGCGGCGGACGAGGCCGTCACCGTCCTCTACACCGGCGGCACCTTGGGCAACCCCAAGCTCGCCGCGCACAGCCACCGGCTCTACGACACGCTGGTCGACATGGCGGAGGACGATCCGCAGGACTCCCGCGCCGGGTTCTTCCCCACCATGGACCCGAGCACGGACCGGGTGCTCGCCTCGACGCTGCTCACGCACGGCAGCGGCCACCTCACCTCGATCCAGGCGCTGGTGACGGGGTCCGTCCTCGTCGTGCTGCCGGAGTTCGACGCGGGCGCGGCGCTGACGGTGCTGCGCGAGGAGCGGATCACCGCCACCATGTTCGTCCCGCCGATGCTGTACGCGGTCCTCGACCACCCGGAGTGCGTGCCCGGCGCCCTGCCCGCGCTGCGCCGGATCGTGGTGGGCGGCGCGGCCACCTCGCCCAGCCGGCTCCAGCAGGCGGTCGAGGTCTTCGGGCCCGTGCTCAGCCAGGGCTACGGGCAGTCGGAGGCGCTCGGCATCACCGCGTTCGGCGCGGAGGACCTCGCCGCGGAGGGCGCCCGCCGTCCCGAGCTGTGGCGCAGCTGCGGTCGCGCGATATGCGACACCGAGATCGAGATCCGCGGCGAGGACAGCACCCTGGCGCTGCCCGTCCGGCAGGTCGGTGAGGTGTGCGTCCGGGGCGAGACGGTGATGCTCGGCTACTTCGAGGACCCGCGGCGCACCGCCGAGGCCCTGCACGACGGCTGGCTGCGCACCGGCGACATGGGCTACCTCGACGCCGAGGGGTACCTCTACCTCGTCGACCGGGCCAAGGACATCATCGTCACCGGCGGCACCAGCGACAACGTCTACTCCCGGGTCCTGGAGGACTTCCTGCTCACGCTGCCGGGTGTGCGCAACGCGGCGGCCCTCGGCGTACCGGACGAGGAGTACGGGGAGGCCGTCCAGATCTTCCTGGCCACGGCCGAGGGCGTCGACGTCGACCCGGGCGCGGTCGGCGCGGCGGTGACCGCCGAGCTGGGCGAGCTGTACACGCCCCGCGGGACCGTCCTGCTGAAGCAGCTCCCGACGACCAACGTCGGCAAGGTCGACAAGAAGGCGCTGCGCGCCGCGTGGACGAGCGGGGACTTCGGCACGCCCTAGAAACGCCTGTGCGAAAAGTGTTGTCCCCAGGCCCCGTGCCCGGTCTCCCCTACGTCGGACCGACCGACGATCACCACAGAGTGGAGCGCACATGCACCTGGGCAAGGACAACGCCGACGCGGAGCGCGGCCGTCACGGACGGAGCCGTCGCGGGCTGAAGGTCCGCGTGCTGGCGGGCGGGGCCGTGGCGGCGGCCGCTCTCGCGTCGGTGGGGACGTTCGCCCTCGCGGACACCTCCGGCGGCGAGAAGCCGGGCACCGCCGCCGCGGAGGCGAAGCAGCGCCCGGCGCCGAGCAAGACCGCGCGGTACCAGAAGCAGCTCCTGGTCCTCGTCAACGCCGAGCGGGCGAAGGCGGGGTGCCGGCCGCTGCGCCTGGACCGCCGGGTTCAGGCCGCCGCGCAGGCCCACGCCAAGGACATGGCGGCGCGGGACTACTACGACCACACCAGCCCCGAGGGCAAGAGCGCGGGCGACCGGATGCGGAAGGCGGGATACCGCGCCGGGGCGTGGGGCGAGAACATACACAAGGGCCCGAAGGGCCCCAAGACCGCCATGCGTGACTGGATGCGCAGCTCCGGGCACCGCGCCAACATCCTCAACTGCGCGTACAAGGACTTCGGCGCCGGTGTCGGCCTGAAGGCAGGCGGCCCCTGGTGGGTACAGAACTTCGCCACCGAGCTCTGAGGCCCGGACGGGTCCAGGACCGTGCGGACAGGCCCTGGACCCGCCTGCGGTGAACGCGGAGGAGGAAGCCGGTGAACGCGGAGGAGGAAGCGGGGGCCGCGGCGGCTACAACGCGGGCTTCCGTTCCTCGGCCGTGAGGCCACGGAGCGTCCAGAGTCCGTACAGGGCCAGCAGTGGCTTGACCGCCGTCCACTCCCCCGGGCGGTAGTCGTCCGCGCGCACCAGCCGCTCGGCGAGGTCGGGGCGCTGCCGCCGCAAGTAGGCGCGCGCCTTGAGCGCGTGCGCCGGCTGGGAGGCGATCTTGATGCGGTCGGCGTCTTCGAGAAGGGGGATCACGTGCGTGATGTTCTCCCAGGTCGTCCGGCTGCGGTCTTCGAGGACCACCGTGCCGCGGAACCCGAGCACCGACGTCGCGTAGTCCGCCATCACCGCGGCCTCCGTGGCGCCGCCGCCGGTCGCGCCGCCGCTGAAGATCACGCGCGGGTTCCCCGCACCGCCGCCCGTGGCGGAGCGGATTCCGGCGCGGACTCGCCAGCGGTTGATGACGTTCGCTGTCGCCTGGGGGTTTCGGAACCCCAGCACGACCACGGCCTCGACGGCGCCCGCGCCGCGCCCCACGAGCGTGCGGGACCAGCGCCGGTTCAGCCACTCGCCCCAGGCCAGGGCCGCCGCCCCCGCGATCGCCGCTCTCGTCCTCCGTCGCATGCGGCGACCCTACGACGCCGTCACGCGTCACCCCTGCGGCGGCGGGGGCGGCTTCGGCGCCCCCGGAGGTGGCGCGATCTTCCTGTACGCGGTGGCCGGGGCGGCGGGTGCGGCGGGGGCCCGCTCCGCGCGGGGCAGGAGCGCGTCGCGGCGCGCGCCCGGGTCCCAGCCCGTCTCCACGACCCGCTTCTGCACGACGATGGCCCCGGCCAGGATCACCGCGCCCAGGAGCAGCATCAGGACGGCGCCGCCCACCGTCCCGGCCTTGGCGGCGTTGCCGATGAGGGAGCCGAACCAGCCGAAGTCCGCGTCGCCGAACGTCGTGTTCTCCTTGCCGAAGGCGCCGAGGACCTCCAGGAGCAGCGCGGGCAGGAACGTGATGAGCACGCCGTTGAGGAAGGCACCGGCCACGGCGCCGCGCCGCCCTCCGGTGGCGTTGCCGTACACCCCCGCGGCGCCACCGGTGAAGAAGTGCGGCACCAGGCCGGGCAGCACCAGCGCGAGCCCGAAGGCGGGCTCCAGGATCCAGGCGAGCAGGCCGAGGCTGACCAGGCCGCCGACGAAGCTGGAGATGAAGCCGATCAGGACGGCGTTCTGCGCGTACGGGAAGACGATCGGCGCGTCCAGCGAGGGCACCGCACCCGGCACCAGCCTGTTCGCGATGCCCTGGAAGGCGGGCACGAGTTCACCGAGGATCGTGCGGACGCCGAAGAGGATCACGGCGACGGCGATGCCGAACTGGAGCCCCTGCATGATCGACTGCATGACGTACGCGCCGACGTCGGGCGCGGCCGGACCGCCGTCCGCGGCGAACGCCTTGAACGCGGTCTCCTTGCCCACCTTGGCGAGGAACACCAGCGACATGATCAGGTAGATGAGCACCATGGACAGGGCCGTGGCGACCATCGAGTCCCGCAGGAAGCGCAGGCCCTCGGGCAGCTTCATGTCCTCCGTGGAACGGCTGCGGCGCCCGACGAGCTGCCCCGTCGCCCCGGCGACGACGTAGCCCGCGGTGCCGAAGTGGCCGATCGCCACGGTGTTGTTGCCGGTGACGCGCTTGGTCCAGGGGTGGGCGAAGGCGGGCAGCGCCACGAGCAGGATGCCGAGCAGGACACCGCCGACGACGACCACGACCCACGACTTCTGCCCGGCGGTGGCGAGCACCATCGTCAGGAGCGTGGCCATGAACAGCATGTGATGGCCCGTCAGGAAGACATAGCGCAGCGGCGTGAAGCGGGCGAGCGCCAGGCTGACCGCGAAGCCGAGGATCATCAGCCAGGCCACCCGCGAGCCGTATTCGGCCTGGGCGATGCCGACGATGGCCTCGTTCGTCGGGATCACGCCGTGCGCACCCGTCGAGCCCTGGATCATCTCGCCGAGCGGGGCGAGCGCCGCCACCACAAGGCCGGCGCCCGCGCCGATCAACAGGAACCCCAGCGTCGCCTTGATCGCGCCGCCGAGCACCTGGCCCGCCGACTTGCGCAGCGCGACCAGACCCGCGGCCGTGATGAGCCCGATCAGATACGCGGGCTGGCTGAGGATCTCGTCGACCAGGAACTTCGCTACCGATACCAGCCGGTCCACGGCGCTCTTCCTCCTACTTCTCCACTGTCGTGTGCGGTGCTCCGGCTCATACGTCGTACGTGTCCCGCAGCACCCGGTCGGCCTCCGCGGTGGAGGTGAAGTCGTCCACGACCTTCACGGGGATGCCGACGTCGCCGAGGGTCCTGGCGATCTCGCGGGAGGTGAGGATCGCGACGGCCTCGGCCGCCTTGCCCTTGGCGGAGATGGTGTCGGTGGCCTCCACGGTCACGTACCGGCCCCATCCCCAGCGTTCGAGGACCTGCTCCAGGGTGTTCTTCAGGAACAGGCTGGTGCCCAGGCCGTTGCCGCAGACGGTGAGGATCTTGTGCACGGTCCGGCCACCGCCCGCCGCGCTTTCCCGCGCGGGCCCCGGTGGGGTCTCCCCCGCGAGCAGCGCCCGCAGGGCCTGCGGCGTGGACGCGTTCCGCAGGGCCCGCTCGGTCTCCGGGTCCGCGAGCAGCCGGGCCAGTGAGGCCATCGCCTCGGTGTGCTGGGAAGCGTCCCGCGCGGCCAGCGCCACGACCAGGTCCACCGGGTCGTTCGTCGCGTGCCCGAACTCCACCGGCCGCGCCAGCCGTACCCAGGACATGCCCGTCCGCAGCACCGCCGGTGAGGGCCGCGCGTGCGCGAAGGCGAAGCCGGGTGCGAGCACGATGTACGGCCCGTTGTCCACGACGCTCCGGATCATCTCGCCGGTGTACGCGTCCGTGCTGCTGCCGGTCTCCACCAGCAGCTCACCCGCGAGGCACACCGCCCCGCGCCAGTCCTCGGCCTCGGCCCCGAGCCGGATCGCCTCCACCGGCAGCAACGCGCTCACAGACACCATGAGGCTGATCGTTTCACAGGCCACGGGGCCGGGCCGAGGGCTCGGGCCGTGCGACGTTCCCGTCGGCGGGCCCGGCCCCGCTCAGTCGGTCTGCCGGTCCCAGAACGCGCAGTGGTGTGCGCGGGTGGCGTCCACCGGGCGGATGCCGTCCGGACCGGGGGCCAGTGACAGCACGGTCGGGCCGCTGGCAGAGCCGGGCCAGGCGGGCGCGTCCGGGGAGTTCGGGTCACCGGTGGTCGCGAACCGGGTCCAGTAGCCGGTCATGCGGGCCGCCAGCGCGTGCTGTTCGGGAGTGAACCGCGGCACCGTGTCGGTCGGGAAGAGGTACGGCAGCTCGAAGCCGTGCGCCGCCCCGTAGGGGTAGCCCTCCACCGCCGGGAGCTCCGCGAGGCGCGGCGCGTTCGTGTCGCTGAAGAGATAGGCGTACGTGGGCACGCGCGCGGCCAGCGCGCGGTTCGCCCGCAGCGCGGGGCAGGTGAACGAGGCGTCGGACGTCAGCGCGGCCCAGGCCGCCCCCGGCGAGGAGTGGGCCGTCAGCGGGTACTGCTTCTCGACGGCTGCCGCCGCCGCGCCGAAGGAGTGGACAAGGCGGGCCCGGTACGCGCGCGCGTCGGGGATCGGGGCCGCCGACTGCGTCAGGGCGAGGAAGAGCCGCAGCTCGTCCTTGTTGGTGCCCTGCACCACCGGCACGCGGTGGAAACGGCCCTGCTCCAGGGCCCGGTCGGGGCGCAGGGGCAGCCCCCCGCCCCCGTAGGAGACGAGGGAGAACGTCTGCGTCAGCGCGGGTGTCACCAGTTTGTCGGGGCTCAGACGGCGCAGGCAGTCGAGCGTCCCGCCCGGCCGTGCGCAGCCGAGCGCGGCGGCGGCCGCCGTGCCCGCCGTCTCCGTCCGGCTCCGCGGCACGAACGGCTCGTAGCGAGGCTGTGCGGGGAGGATGGCGCCGCGCGGGAACGCGGTCATGCAGGACCCGCTCTGCAGCACCGCCCGGTGGAAGAGCCCCGCGGACTTCGGCGAGGTGAGGTGCGCGCAGGCGCTCAGCGCTCCGGCGGACTCCCCGAACAGCGTCACCCGGCCCGGGTCTCCCCCGAAGCGGGCCGCGTTCGCCCGCACCCAGCGCAGCGCCGCCCGCTGGTCGGCGAGGCCGAAGTTCGTCGCACCGCGCAGCTCCGGGTGGCCGAAGAAGCCGAGGACGCCGAGCCGGTAGTTGAGCGTCACGACCACGGTGTCGCCCTGGACGGCGAGACGCTCGGCCCGGTACGGGGAGCCCGAGCCGATGGTGAAGCCGCCGCCGTGCACCCACACCATGACGGGTCGGCCGCGCCCCTTGGCCGACGCGGACGGGGCGGGCGGGGTCGACGGCACGGTCACGTTGAGGGTGAGGCAGTCCTCCGAGCCGGTCACGGGGCCGGGCCCCAACTGCGGGAGCTGGGGGCACTTCGGGCCGGGCGCGCCCCCGTCGCGCACCTTCCGCCAGGGCCGTGCCGGTCGCGGGTCACGCCAGCGCAGCGGCCCGGTCGGCGGCGCGGCGAAGGGGATCCCCTCGAAGGTGTCGTACACGCCGTGGGACCGGCCCCGTACCGGCCCGTGGTCGGTGACGACGACCGGGCCGTCGGCACCCGGGCCGCGCGCGGCCGGCCGGCCGGGGGCCCCGGCACCCGTGGCCGGTGCGGTGAGGAGAGCGGACAGCGTGAGGACCAGCGCGCACAGCGCGCCGCCTCGGCGTCGTGAGGGACGGGGTTCCTGCATGATGACGTCCTTCGGCGGCCGGGGGCCCACGGTGGGCCCGAGCGCCCTGGTACGTACCCGGGACCGCACGTGGTCACCTGTTCGGAATGCGCCCATATGGCGGCAGATGGGGGACTCGCTCCGTCCCGTGCCTCCCTGTCGGAACGCTTGTCATGCCGCCGGGGCGGGCGTTGTCTGGGCGGGGACGCCCGGTACGGCAACGCAACGGAAGGAGCGGACGATGCGCCATGGCGACATCGCCTCCGGCCCGGACACGGTCGGGGTCGCAGTGGTGAACTACAAGATGCCCCGGCTCCACACCAGGGCAGAGGTGCTCGACAACGCCCGGAGGATCGCCGAGATGGTGAAGGGCGTCAAGGTCGGCCTGCCGGGGATGGACCTCGTCGTCTTCCCCGAGTACTCCACGCACGGAATCATGTACGACCCGGGCGAGATGCTGGACACCGCCTCCCGCGTGCCGGGTGAGGAGACCGAGGTCTTCGCCGCGGCCTGCCGTGCGGCGGGGGTCTGGGGAGTCTTCTCGCTGACCGGCGAGCGGCACGAGGACCACCCGCACAAGCCGCCCTACAACACCCTGGTGCTCATCGACGACCAGGGCCGCATCGCGCAGAAGTACCGGAAGATCTTCCCGTGGTGTCCGATCGAGGGCTGGTACCCGGGGGACTCCACGCGGGTGACCGAGGGCCCCAAGGGCCTGCGCATCTCGCTGATCGTCTGCGACGACGGCAACTATCCGGAGATCTGGCGGGACTGCGCGATGAAGGGCGCCGAGCTGATCGTGCGCTGTCAGGGCTATATGTACCCGGCCAAGGACCAGCAGGTCCTCATGGCCAAGGCGATGGCCTGGGCGAACAACTGCTACGTCGCGGTCGCCAACGCCACCGGGTTCGACGGCGTCTACTCCTTCTTCGGGCACTCCGCGCTCATCGGCTTCGACGGGCGCACGCTGGGCGAGACCGGCGAGGAGGAGTACGGCATCCAGTACGCGCAGCTGTCGGTGTCCGCCATCCGGGACGCGCGCGCCCACGACCAGTCGCAGAACCACCTGTACAAGCTGATGCACCGCGGCTACTCCGGTGTGCACGCGGCGGGAGAGGGCGAACGGGGCGTGGCGGAGTGCCCGTTCGACTTCTACCGGCTCTGGGTGACCGACCCGGCCAAGGCCGCGGAGAACGCCGAGGCGATCACCCGTGACACGGCCGGTGTCGCGGACTGCCCGGTGGGCTCGCTGCCCGTGCCGCCCCCGAAGGAGGGCTGAGGTCTTCGGCGGGCGCGTGCCGGGGCCCGGCGCCGTCGCGGCACCGGGCCCCGTGGGGTTCCGTTCCGGTCAGGGGGTGCCGAGCGCGGACAGGGTCGCTGTCGCGTCGGCCAGGCCCGCGCCGCAGCCGCCGGAGCAGGTGCCGGGCAGCGGGCGGGCGTTGGCCTTGATGGCCGACTCGACCTGGGCCGGGGTGATGCCGGACTTGGTCTGGTACATCAGCGCGGCGAGCCCGGCGATGTGGGGTGCGGCCATGCTGGTGCCCTGGTAGGCGGTGTAGGTCTCAGCCCCGATGCCGCGGGTGCCGGAGTTCAGGGTGGACAGGATGCCGTCGGCGGTGTTCGGCGAGGTCTCGCCGCCGGGGGCGGTGACGTCCACGGCGCTGCCGTAGTTGGAGTAGACGGCCCGGTTGCCCTGGCGGTCGGCGGCCGCGACGGCGATGACGTTCTTGCAGCTGGCCGGGTTGAAGTTCGCGGCGTTGGCGTTGGAGTTGCCGGCCGCGACGACGACGGTGGTGCCGCGGTTCACCGCGGCGTTGACGGCGCTCTGCGTGCCCGCGTCACAGGCACCGGCACCGCCCAGGCTCATGTTGATGACGTCGGCGGGGTAGGGGTTGGCCGCGACGCCCTGCACGGTGCCGCCGGAGGACCAGGTGATGGCGTCGATGATGTCCGCCGTGGTGCCGCCGCACTTGCCCAGGACGCGGACGGGCTGGACCTTGGCCCGGTGGGCGATGCCCGTGATGCCCTTGGCGTTGTCGCCCGAGGCCGCGATGGTGCCCGCGACGTGGGTGCCGTGCCAGGAGTTGTTGGTGTCGCGGGCGGGGACGGGCTGGCCCTTCGCGTCGGTGCCGCACTCGCCGCGGTTCATCCAGTCGCCGGGGTCAGCGGAGTCGCTGTCCCGGCCGCCGCCGTCCTGGGCCATCCACGGGTCGGAGATGAAGTCGTATCCGGGGACCACGTTGGCGGCCAGGTCGGAGTGGGCGACGTAGCCGGTGTCGATGACCGAGACGTGGACGCCCTCACCGGTGGCGCCCCGCGCCCAGGCGCCGGGAACCCTCATGCCGGCCTGGTCCTCGAAGAGGTCCCACTGCTTCGGGTAGAGGGTGTCGTCGGGGTCGGCCGCGGCGTACACGCGGGTGTCGGGGACGACGTACGCGACGTCGGGGTCGGCGGCGAAGGCGGCCATGACGTCCTTGACGTCCTTGGTGCCGAGGTCGTCACCGAGGTCGACCAGGGCGGCGCCGGTGCCGAGGCGCCGCTCGAAGGCGAGGTTCTCGCCGACGTCCTCGCCCTTGGCGCGGGCGTCGGCGCGGGCCTCGGTGTTGGAGGTGGCCTCGTCGGCGCGTGCCGTGTAGCCGACGATGAGGCGCTCGGTGGGGACCGCCTTCGCCACGGACGCGCCGGGTACCGCGGCGGAGTCCGGGCCCGGGGCTGCGACGACGGTGGTGACTCCGGTGCCGAGCAGGACGGCGGCGCCGACCGTGGCCAGCAGGGATGTGCGTATGCGTGTGGAACCGCTCAAGGTGTGCCTTTCACGGGCTGGTCCGGGCGTGCCGGACCAGCGGTTCGTGCCGTGCATGACAAAAGTGCTCCGCGCCTGTGCCGAATGGTGCGTGGGGATGTGGGGGCGGCACAGGCGCGACGGCGCGCCGGGCTCTGCGAAGACGCCATGACGCGCCACCGGTCGGACGCACGCCTGTCCGTCACGCAGGACTCGTACGGCCTGCAACAGATGAACGTTCGACCAACCGGTGGCAGGGAACTTATGGCTGGACGAACAGCACGCCTATCCGGAAGGCCCAACCTACGGATACGCAATTAACCGGGCCCGCAGGCCGTGTTGGTCTAGGCCTGACCTGGGGTTTTGCTGGCGGCACGGGCGCCGGTTCCCTCAACGCGGGCCTAGCCGGGCGGTGTTGGGGACGCGTCGGCGACCTACGGGGCCAGTTCCTGCCGGGTCGCCGTGCCCAGTTTGCGCATGGCCCGGGCGACATGCTGTTCGACCGTACGGGGCGACAGGTGCAGGGTGGTGGCGATCTCACGGTTGGTCAGCCCGTTGCCCGCCAGCTCGGCGACCTCGCGCTCCCGCGGGGAGAGCTGGTCGCGGTAGGAGGGCCGCCCGGGGCGGCGGCGGTGCTTCTCGGGCTGGTGGGCGCGCGAGAGCGCCCGTACGCGCGCCGCGTCCCATGCCGCGCCCAGACCACTGAACTGCTCGGCGGCGAAGGCGAGATCGGCGAGGCCCTGTTCGCGGGGCGCGTCGGGGGTGGCGTCGGGGGTGGGGTCCTCGTCGTGCGCGTCGTCGCGGCCGTCGTCCGCCGTGTCACGGCGGCCGGGCGTCGTGTCACGGCCGTCGGGCGTCGTGTCACGGCCGTCGGGTGTGTGGGCGTCCGCCTCCCGCAGGGCGCAACGTCCGGCGCCCTCGGCGGTCAAGGCGTGGGCGTAGGGCCGGGGCAGGGCGGCGAACGCGCTCGCCGCCCGCTGGTAGAGGGGGCTGGCCCGAGCCGGGTCGCCGGTCGCCTCGGCCAGCGCGGCGCGGGTCCACCACAGGGCCGCGTCGGCGGCAGGGGACTCAAGACCCCTCAGGCCGTCGGCGAAGGTGTCCACGAGCCGGCGCGCGCCCGCGGTGTCGCCGTCGCGGGCCAGCGCCTCGACCGCCCAGGGCGCCAGCTCCGCCGCCCAGACGAACACGCCCTTGGTGACGATGTTGTTCCAGGCGGTACGGGCCTGCGCGGCCGCGTCGGCGAGGTCCTGCCGCGCCAGGGCGAGGCGGATGAGCGCCCCGGCGAGGGTCGCGCCCAGGGGTGCGGCGGCGTGTTCGGCCAGGGGCGCGTCCTTGCCCGACAGCCATGACGCCGCCGGACCCCAGCCGCCGCGCGCGAGGTTGAGCAGCCCCAGTACGGTGCGGGCGTCGGCCGAGATGACCGGCATGTCCGCGGTTTCGCGGACGAACGCCTCACAGCGCTCACCGAGGCCTTCCCACTGCCCGGTGGCCCACTCCAGGAGCAGCCGGGTGCCCATCGCCGTCCGCTCGGTGTAGGGGGCGCCGCTGCGCGCGGACAGCTCAAGGCCCTGGTCGAGCAGTTCGCGGGTGCGGTCGTAGAAGCCCAGCCACACCGAGGAGTCCGCGGCGTTGCACAGGCCACGGGCCGCGTGGCGGCGGCAGCGGGGGTCGGGGCTGTCGACGGGGAGGGCCTTCAGCAGCTCCCAGCCCTCGGGGTTGCCGTAACTGAGGGCCAGCCCTGCCCGGTTCGCGGCCACGGCGGTCTTCACGACCTCGTCGCCGCTGGCCGCGCTGGCCCGCTCGGCGTCTTGCATCCACGCCAGGTGGACGTCCAGGGAGTTGCCCGGCCAATAGGGCATGGCCAGGGCCGACATCGCTCTGGCCGCGAGCTCCGGCCGCGCCTCGCGCAGCTCCGCGGCGGACCGTTCCAGCTCCGCCCAGCCGTGCGTGCTCATGCCCACCTGGTTGCACAGCAGGAGTCCCAGGTCCAGACGCATCTCGCCGCGCACGGCCTTCGGCAGGTTCTCGTCCCGCACGATCTGTGTGAGCACCTCGACCGTCTGGTCGGAGCGCAGCGCGACGACGGCGCTGGCGGCCAGGACGGGGGCGAGGCGCGCTCGCGCGGGGTGCGACACGAGCGGCGAGGCGAGGGTGTCCTCAAGGAGCGCGATGACCTCCTGGTGGCGGCCCTCGGCCGCGAACGCACGGGCCGCGCGTTCCACGGCCCGCAGCCAGGCGCGCATCTCGCCGCCCGCCCGCCGGTGCCGGGCCAGGGCCGCCCAGGGCACGGGGTGCCTGCGCTGGAGCAGCGCGGCCGCCCGGCCGTGCAGTTCCTGGCGCACGGGCCCGGGAACCGTCTCCAGGACGGCCTCGGCCGCGAGCGGGACCGGCAGGGCGTAGCGGTGCTCGGCGTCCTCCACCAGGGCGGCTCGCGCGAGGGCGGCCACCAGCGCGTCGCGGCCGTCGCGGTTGTCATGGCCTCCCCGGTCACCGTCGCCTCCCCGGTCGCCGTCGCCACCGCCACCGCGGCCGCCGTCGCCGCGGCCGCCGTCCTCGCCACGGTCCTCGTCCGCTCCTTGAGCCGTACGCGCCGCGAGCCCGGCCACGGTCAGCAGGTCCGCCCCGGACGCCGGTTCGCCCAGGACCGCCGCGGCCCACACCACGCGCCGTGCGGGACCGGGCAGGGCGTCGGTGCGGTGCAGCATCAGCTCGGCCAGTCGTACGGGCACCCCCGCGGCATCGACGTCAGCGGCGGTGCAGCGCTCCCCCGCGCTGTCCCGCAGCACGGCCAGCAGGTCGACCACCACCTGCGCCACGCCGCCCGACCGCTCGTGCAGCCGAGCCACCGCCTGGGGTGCGCACCCCTCCCCCAGGGCCTCGCGCGCCGCCTCGGCGACCTGACCGGCGTGCCACGGCAACACCTGGTGGCGCAGGATCACCAGGCCGTCGGGGTAGCGAAGCGGCGCCGGACCGAACGGCAGACCGGGCCGGGCCAGTTCTTCGGGGCGGTAGGTGACGACGAAAGCCGTCCGCGGCGCGGCCTTGGCCACCACGTCCCGTATCCGCGCCAGAGCCTTCGCGTCCGCCGCGTGCACGTCGTCCACCAGTACGAGCGCGGGGGCGTCGGCGGCGATGTCCGGCGCCTGCCGGTCGCCGCAGCGCCAGGGGGTCACCACGCCGACGGCCTCCGGCAGCTCGGCCAGGCGCCGCAGCAGCCGGCTCTTGCCGGTGCCCGCGGCTCCGGCGACCAGGACCAGCACGGGACCGGCGTCCTTCTCGGCCAGTGTCCGCCGTATCCGGCCTTCCCAGAATTCCTCACCCTGCGTGACCACGCTGCTCCTGTACGCCGTCTACCAGGCCTTCCGGCCTTCTTTGCGTATCCGTATTTCGCCCGGCACTGATTGCTTTTCGCCTGCCGTGGTTGACAGCGTGCTAAGCGCCCGTGATGCGAGGCTCCGGGCACGGCAGCGGGAGGACCGCATGATCACCGCCCAGTACGCGCAACCGTCCCGAACGGGCACCGGTGCGATCCCGCCCGCGCCCGCGGCGCCCGCTGGCCCGGCCACCGTGCACCGCGAGTCGCTGGCCACGCTGGCGGCCACCGCCGCCGCGGCTCCGGCCCTGCGCCGCTTGGCGACGACGTCCGCGCGGGCCTGGCGCCTCGATGCCGCCACCCGCGAGGCGCTGGCGCTCGTCGTCACTGAGCTGGTCACAAATGTCATACTGCACAGCGGCAGCCCCCGTGTCACCCTGCGGCTGCGTCTCCTGACCGGCGTCCTGCGCGTCGAGGTCCACGACACCGGCTGCTGGCACCGCCGGGTGACGCGCCGCGCCGACCGGCAGACCACCGCGCCGGACGACGCCACGGCGGACCTCCTGCACGCCGAGTCCGGCCGCGGCCTCGCCCTCGTGGAGGCCTACGCCGCCCACACCACGATCCGCCCCTCCCGCACGGGCACGACCGTCCTGGCCGAACTCCCCCTGCCCTGAGCCTCAGGTCCCGGCGCCCCGTCCGGGTCGGGTGCCACCCGCCGCCCGCGGTCGCGGCCCTCGGGCGCCCCGTCGGGGGCGGGGCGGTGGAGGGCGGTCAGGGAGGCGGCGAGGCTGACGGCCGCGTCCGCGTCGCCCAGGGCATCCTGACGGCGAGGTCGTCGCCGAGCCGCCACACTTGGTTGTCCCAGCCACGCGCGCCGAGCTTCAGGGGGCGGTCCGCCAGGTCCGGGTGGTGTGCACGCAGCAGATCCCGGATCAAGTCCTCGGTGATGTCCGTGTCGGGTGCCGTCATGGGGAGCAACGGTAGTGGGGCGGTGGTCCGCACGGGTTTCGGGTCGATCCGGGTCACCTCCCGGTGCCCGAGGGGCTCGTGCAGCGCATGCTCCCACCCGGCCGCGCGCGTCCGGGAGCCGTCCGTCGGCTACGCGTCGTCCACGGCCTGGGCCTCGACGATGCTCAGGACGGTGGGAGTGGGGACGACACGGGTCAGCCGCAGGCCCGCCTCGGCCAGCACGGCGCGGAAGTCCTCGTGCGTGCGCTCACGCCCCACCAGCGAAGCCATCATCAACAGGTCCAGGTCCTTGGCCTGATGGGGGCGGTTGTCGGGTGCGATGACCGCGTCCACCACGAGGATCCGCCCGCCCGGGGCGAGCGCGCGGCGGCAGGCGCGCAGCAGGCGGACGCACTGCTCGTCCTGCCAGTCGTGCAGGATGCGCTTGAGGACGACGACGTCGCCCTTGGGCACGTCGGTGAAGAAGTCACCCTCCGCGGTGGACCACCGTCCGGCGAGTGCCGCGTCGTCGGCGAGGCGGTGCCCGGCCACGACGTGGGCCCGGTCGTACAGCACACCGCTGAGCCCCGGCCCGGCCCGCAGGATCGCGGCGAGGAACCCGCCCTGGCCGCCGCCGACGTCCACGACGGTGCCGGTCTTCGGGAAGTCGTAGGAGCCGGCGATCGGTCCGTTCTCCACGCCGGACATGGCGGCCATGCCGTCGTGGAAGACGGCCGCGGTCTTGGCGTCCTGGGCGAAGTGGTCGAAGAACGGCCGGGTGAAGATCTCCTCGAAGACGGATCCGCCGGTGCTCAGGCAGTGGTCCATCCGGCCCGCCGGGAGCCAGAACGTACGGTCGGTGATCATGAGGACCCCGTCCCGCACCGAGCCCGGGACGTCGGACCGCAATGCCTGCCCTGCCGCCTCCAGGCGGAAGCGGCCCTGCTCGTCCTCGCCGAACAGGCCCCGCGTGGCGAGCAGCCGGAGCACCCGGGTCAGGGCCGCCGGGTCGGTATCGGTGGCGGCGGCCAACTCCGCGGGCGCGCGCGGCCCGTCGGCCAGGTGGTCGGCCACGCGCGCGAGCGCGGCCGCCCTGAGCGCGGCCGGGAACACGAAGCCGAGCGCCGCGTCGATGAGTGCGGCACCTCCCCCGTCCCCGCCGTGCGCACCCCGCTCACCAGCACTGCCCCTGTCGCCCATCGCCCCGGCTCCTTCCTCTCCCGTGCCCGGTCGAGCACAGCCGTGCCCCACGGCCCGCGCCCTCAACCCCGGTGTCCGCCGCACGGGTCACCAATGGCGCGTTCTGAGCGTCACCGGGCCGGGCCCGGGCCTCATCGGTCACGACGAGGCGAGGTCCGGCTTCCAGTCCCGCACGAGGAGGCCCAGCAGCACCTCGTCGACGAACTCGCCCATCACCCAGGCCGAGGAGCGAAGCACCCCCTCGCGGACGAAGCCGTTGCGCTCGGCGGAGCGCAGCATCGCGGGGTTGTCCGCCAGGGTCTCGATCTGCAGGCGGTGCAGGCCGCGCACCACGAAGCCGTAGTGACACAGGACCCCGACCACGTCCGTGCCGTAGCCCTTGCCGCGCGAGGTCGGCAGCAGTCCGAGGCCGATGTGCGCGGACCGGTTGTGCTGGTCGATGTTCCACAGCACCGCGTCGCCGACCAGCGTGCCGCCCTCCAACTCCACGACGGAGAAGGCGGCGTGACGCTGCTCCTTGTCGTCCACCGCGAAGGGCGACTCCTTCGAGCCGGGCGTGATCGGCCGCCACGGCCGGGTGTCGGACCGGGCCTGGTTGACCACGTCGTCGTGGAGTTCGGCCTGCAGGACGGGCATGTCGTCCTCGTGCCGGGCCCTGAGCCCGACCTTGTTCCCTCTCAACATGGGAGCTTCCTATCCGACCGTGCCGATCAGCGGCAATCCAATAAGTCGGCACGGGAACCGAGTTCACCGCGCACGCGCCGCCGCGGGAGTTCTGTCCGGAACAGCACCCCGCGGAGCGCCCCGGGCGCTTCGTCCGCCGATCAAGCCGCTAGCCTCCGTACGCATGACCGATACACAAACCCACGACCAGCGCGTCGGTGAGCTCGTGAGACCGCCTGCCCACCGTGTCCTGTGGTTCGCCGCGGGCGCCACCGCGTTCTTACTCCTCGCCGACCTCGGTACGCGTGCCTACAACCACTACGACTCCATCCCGACCATCCGCAGGTTGGTGAACGTCGACGTCGAGGCCAATCTGGCCACGTGGTGGAACAGCACGCTCCTGTTGGCCGTGGCGGGCGTGGCGCTGACCGCGGCACTGCTCAGCGGGCGCGACACCCGCCCCGGGCGGCTGTCGTGGCTGGGCCTCGCCGCCGCGACCGCGCTGCTCAGCATCGACGAGACGGTGTCGTTGCACGAGCGCCTCGGCGAGGTCGGCCGCTCGTGGAAGGAATGGGCCGGGGGTGCGCTGCCCACGCACGCCTGGGTGCTGCCCGGGGCACTGCTCGCGGCGGCGGGCACCGTCTGCGCCGTGCTGTGGGCGCGCAAGCTCCCGCGCGACCTGCGCAACGGGGTGCTGAGCGCGCTGGGGGTGTATCTCGGCGGGGCGCTGGTGACCGAGGCGTTCAACGGCTGGGCGCTCGAGAACGGCCACAGCGTCGTGCTCATGCTGGGCACGCTCGTGGAGGAGGGTTTGGAGATGAGCGGCTGCATAGTCGCCCTCGCCGTCCTCAGTCGCTACGTCCTGCTTGAGCGTGACCCCGCGACCGGGCGCGCGGCGGTCCGGCTGCGGGACGGCCGGGCCGCGTAGCCGCCGCGCGGGGGTGCGTGTCCGGGTACTCAGCTCCTCGACTATTCTGGATTCCGTAATAGTCGGTGAAGCAGAGGAGCGACCTCGGTGGCAGCACACGCGGCAGCCCTTGGGACGGCGGCCTGGACCCGGGCGGCCCTGCCGCTCTGCCTTCTCGGAGTCCTCGACAGCGAGGCCAAGAGCTATGGGTACGCCCTGCTCAGCCGCCTCGCCGACGCGGGACTCACCGGCGTGAAGCCCGCCGCCCTCTACCCCGCCCTCGGCCGCCTCGAAGAGGAAGGCGCCGTCGAGATCGAGTGGGGCGCGGGAGAGGGCGGGCCCGGGCGCAAGTACTACCGGATCACCGAGGCCGGGCGGCAGCGACTGCGGCGGGAGCGGGCCGCGTGGCACGCGTTCACCGCCAGGGTCGCCACGCTCGCCGACGGTGCGGGGGACGAGGAGTAGCCGTGGCCACGTCACAGCACGAGTCACAGAAGCAGACGCGGAAGAACAGCCTCCGTTGGGAGCTCGACGAGAACGCGGACTGGGCGGCGACGGTCGAGCTGCGCCTCGTCCTCGACCACGACGCGCCCGCGGGGCTCGCCGACGACGTCCTCGCCGAGGTCCACGAGCTGGTGCGCGAGGAAGGCCGCACCGCCCGGGACCTGTTCGGCGCGCCGGAGGCGTACGCGCGCGCGGTCGCCGAGGAACGCGTCAGCGAGGAGTACCGGGCGCGGACCGACACCCACGGCCTCACTCCCGGCGAACGGCTGCTCGCCGCGTTCGGCACGCTCGGGGTGGTCGGTGCCATCCTGTGCGCCATCGACTGGGTGCGTGACGGGCTGTGGGCGGGCGTGAGCTGGCCCGGCGTCGTGGGCGTCACCACCGTCGTCCTGGCCGTCGGGCTGATCGCCGTGGCCGTCGTGGCACGGTCCGCCGGGCGGTTCAAGGGCGCGTACGCCTTCGCCGCCGCTGTGCCCGCGGTCATCGCGGCCGGGGGCGGGGTCGGGGTCGCCGTGCCCGAGGGGCAGTTGTTCAGCGTGCCCGTGCCGGTCCTGCTGGCGGGGTGCGCGGCCTGCGCCGTGGGGGCCTTCGCCGTACCGGAGCGCGTCGTCGACCGGTGGTTCGCGGGGCGCCCGCCCGCGGGGCGCGACGACGCCGCGTGGCTCGACCGGCTCGGCGGGCTGCTGCGCGGGCGGCACGGCATGACGGCGGCCGAGGCGCGCGGGCACGTGCGCGAAGCACGGCAGCACCTCGCCGCCGTGCCCGGCGAGCACGCCGAGGACGTCTTCGGGGACGTCGAGGTCTACGCCCTCCGGCTCGCCGACGGCCCCCGCAAGAAGGAGCGCGCGGCCCGCCGCAAGATGTACGGGACGCTGCTGCTGCTCGGCGTGGTCACCCTGCTGTTCGTGGACCACGTGCTGGACGCGGAGACGTCCTTCGACTTCTGGCTCGCGCTCTACACCGGCGTGGTCGGCAGCCTGGGCTGGACGGCGGTCAGCGAGTGGCGCGCGAGCCGCCGCCCGGACGCCGCCGAGCCCCACGGCGCCGACTAGCCGCCGTCACCACCCGGCCGCGCCGACGAGGACGCGCGCGGCCGGGGCGGCCAGGGGCGAGGGCGGGCTCAGTGCAGGCAGAGGCAGAACGGGTGCCCTGCCGGGTCCGCGTACACACGCCAGTTGGCCTCCGGGCGGAGCTGGTCCGTCCGCTCAAGGACCGTGGCGCCGAGGCCCAGGGCCCGCTTCTCCTCCACTTCGAGGTCGTCGACGTCGAAGTCCAGGTGGAGCTGTTGCGGGTGCTGCTGGCCCGGCCACTCGGGCGGTCGGTAGCCGTCCACGCGCTGGCAGGCCAGCGGTGTCCCCTCGAACCCGTGCACTTCGACCCAGTCGGAGTCCCCCGGATCCGCGACCACTCTGCCGCCGAGCAGCTCCGCGTAGAACGTCGCGAGCCGTACCGGATCCGCACAGTCCAGCGCGACCGCTTGCAGCTTCCGAATCATGTCCAGCGCCTTTCGCTCCGAGGGCACTTCGGTGATGTTCCGTACGGGACGGCTCGTACCCACTGCGGCGGGGGTGTACCGCTGGGTTCACCCGCAGCGAAGGCGCCTCACCGCATCGGCCTCCCGGTGACCGCCGCCGGGTGCCCGCACCTCGTGCCGGGGACCGGGCGCACGGCCCGTACGCTGGTCTTCCGTGGAAGCACGTACACACAACGACACCGTTCCCGCGCCCGTTTCGCCGCTGCGGGTCTTCGTCCTCGACGACCACGAGGTGGTGCGGCGAGGCATACGGGACCTGCTGGACGCCGAGCCCGACATCGTGGTGGCCGGGGAGGCCTCGGACGCCGCCGAGGCGCTCGCCCGCGTCCCCGCCGTCCGGCCGGACGTCGCGGTCCTCGACGTACGCCTCGGCGAGGGCGGCAGCGGCGACCACGCGGGCGTGGAGGTGTGCCGGGAGCTGCGGGCCCGGATGCCGGACCTCGCCTGTCTGATGCTCACGTCGTTCGACGACGACGAGGCGCTGTTCGACGCGATCATGGCGGGCGCGGCCGGGTACGTGCTCAAGCGGATCGACGGCTCGGACCTGGTGCACGCCGTGCGGACGGTGGCGGGCGGGGCGTCGATGCTCGACCCGCGCGCGACCGCCCGGGTGATGGCGCGGCTGCGCGATCCGGAGCCCGAGCCCGCCCGCGCGCCGGAGCTGGAGCGCCTTTCACCGCGCGAGGCGGAGATCCTGGCGCTGATCGGCGAGGGCCTGACGAACCGGCAGATCGCCGACCGGCTGTTCCTCGCCGAGAAGACCATCAAGAACCGGGTCTCGTCCATCCTGACCAAGCTCGGCGTCGGCCGCCGCGTCCAGGCGGCGGTGATCGCCGAGCGGCTGCGCGAGCAGCAGGTCGCCCGGCGCTAGCCGAGGGGCGCACGGGAGTTCAGTCGCCGGGCAGCGGCACCCGCCACACCACGCGGGTGCCGCCCGCTTCCGGAGACTCGACGGTCAGGGTCCCGGCGTACTGCTCGGCCCGGGAGCGCAGATTGGCCAGACCGCCGCTGCGCCCCGCGGAGTTACCCGGCCCACAGATGCCCGCCCCGTCGTCCGTCACCGTGAGCGTGAGCTCGTCCCCCGTGCCCGGAACGGCGAGCACCACGTCCGCGTGAGCGGCCCGGGCGTGCCGGGCGACGTTACTGAGGGCCTCGGCGGCCACGGCGAGGACGTGCTCGGCCACGTCGGCCGGCACGGTGGAGTCCACGGGTCCGTCGATGCGCAGGGACGGGCTGAAGCCCAGGGACTGGGCGGCGAGGCGGGCGGTCTCCGGCAGTCGGTGGCGCAGCCCGGGCCCGCCCCGGGCGTCGCCCGCGGACCGCAGCTCGAAGATGGTCGACCGGATGATCTCGACGGTGGTGTCCAGGTCCCGCACCGCCCGGGCCACGCGTTCGGCGGCGTCCGGATGCTCGACCATGCGGGTCGCGCTCCGCAGCGTCATGCCGGTGGCGAAGATGCGCTGGATCGCCAGGTCGTGCAGGTCACGGGCGATGCGGTCGCGCTCCTTGAGGACGGCGAGCTCCTCCGACTCGGTGCGGTGCCGGGCCAGTTCGAGGGCGATCGCGGCCTGGTCGGCGAAGCGCGAGACCAGCGGCACCTCGGTGTCGTCGAAGGCCGGGCGGCCGGATCGCCTGCTCAGGCGCAGGGCGCCGGGGGCCGATGTGCCCTGGGGCAGCGGGACCACGATGGTCGGGCCGTACGCCGCCGCGCCGAGCGGATGGGCGCGCGGGTCGCTGTCGGCGTCCGCGGTGGCCACGGCCTCGCCGTTGCGTGCGGCGAGCCCGGCGAGGGATCCCCGCGCGGGCAGGGTCACGCCCTCCATGTGCGCGGCGCCGGGGCCGTGCGCCACCTCCACGGTGAGCAGGTCGCCGCCCGCGGGGGCCGGGAGCAGTACGGCGGCGAGGTCGGCGTCGGCCACCTCGCTCGCGCGGCGGGCGATCAGGCGCAGGACCTCGCGGGTCGCGGTCCCCGCGAAGAGACTGCGGGTGATCTCGCTGAGCGCCTCCAGCCAGCGCTCGCGCCGACGGCTCTCGTGGTAAAGGCGGGCGTTGTCGATCGCCACTCCGGCGGCGTTGGCCAGCGTCGTCAGGACGGCCTCGTCGTCGGCGTCGAATCCCGCGCCGCCGCGCTTCTCGGTCAGGTAGAGGTTGCCGAACACCTCGTCGCGCACCCGGATGGGCACCCCGAGGAACGTCCGCATCGGCGGATGGTGCGCGGGAAAGCCGAAGCTGGCCGGGTGGCGGCCGAGATCCGTCAGGCGGAGCGGCGCAGGATTGCGGATCAGTTCGCCCAGGATGCCGCGTCCGCAGGGCGCCTGCCCGATCCGGGCGGCCAGCTCGTCGGCCATGCCCACCGGCAGGAACTGCGAGAGGCGGCGGCCGTCACCGATCACGCCGAGGGCCCCGTACTCGGCGTCGGTGAGCGTGACCGCCGCCTCCACGATGTCCCGCAGGACCTGGGGGAGTTCGAGGCCGTGTCCCAGGTTCATGACGGCGTCGAGGAGGTTGTGGATGCGGTCCGGCACGTCGAGGCGCAGACGTGCCGGCGCTGCCGCCGGGGGTGGCGATGCGGACATGGGGGAACTCCTGAGTCGGTCGGTGTTCCGTAGGGTACGGCCGTCTCCCGTGCCGGAACGCACGGCCCCCGCTGCCGTCAGACGCCGCGTTCGCGCTGGTCAAGGGCGTGCGGACAGGGGCCGTTGGACCCTACCCGCGGACCCGGTCGGGGACTGTTCGGCCCTGGCAGGACCCCGTGCCCCACCGGCGATCATGTGGCTGCGGCCGGGAAGCGCCGCCCCGTCCCCCCGTGTGCACGGCGCTTCCCGGCCGCCGACGACATGAGCACCAAGGGAAGGACGCCGTCCGGTGGACGAGGCGCAGATACAGCAGGTGACGGCCGCACGGCCCCGGGGCGGGCTGCCGGTGGCCGCCGAGGCGGACCGGCCGTCGTGGACGGAGTGGCTGACCACCACCGACCACAAGAGGATCGGGACGCTGTACCTGGTCACCGCGTTCGTCTTCTTCATCGTCGGCGGTGTGATGGCCCTGTTCATGCGGGCCGAGCTGGCCCGGCCCGGGCTGCAGATCATGTCGAACGAGCAGTTCAACCAGGCCTTCACGATGCACGGTTCGATCATGCTCCTGATGTTCGCCATGCCGTTGTTCACCGGCTTCGCGAACTGGATCATGCCGTTGCAGATCGGCGCCCCGGACGTGGCCTTCCCGCGCCTGAACATGCTGTCCTTCTGGCTGTTCCTGTTCGGCTCCACGATCGCGGCCGCCGGTTTCCTCACCCCGGGCGGAGCCGCCGACTTCGGCTGGTTCCTCTACGCCCCGCTGTCCGACGCGGTGCACTCGCCGGGCGTCGGAGCCGACCTGTGGATCATGGGTGTGGCCCTGTCCGGGTTCGGGTCGATCGCGGGCGCGGTCAACTTCATCACCACCATCATCTGCATGCGCGCACCGGGCATGACGATGTTCCGGATGCCGATCTTCACCTGGAACGTCCTCCTCACCGCGCTCCTGGTCCTGATGGTCTTCCCCGTCCTCGCGGCGGCCCTGTTCGCCCTGGAGTGCGACCGCAAGTTCGGCAGCCACGTCTTCGACCCGGCCAACGGCGGGGCGCTGTTGTGGCAACACCTCTTCTGGTTCTTCGGCCACCCCGAGGTGTACATCCTGGCGCTGCCGTTCTTCGGGATCGTCAGCGAGGTCATCCCCGTCTTCTCCCGCAAGCCGATGTTCGGCTACATGGGCCTGGTCGGCGCGACCATCGCGATCGCCGGTCTGTCCGTGACCGTGTGGGCGCACCACATGTACGTCACCGGCGGGGTGCTGCTGCCCTTCTTCTCCTTCATGACCTTCCTCATCGCCGTGCCCACCGGCGTGAAGTTCTTCAACTGGATCGGCACCATGTGGAAGGGCTCACTCAGCTTCGAGACCCCGATGCTGTGGACCGTCGGCTTCCTCATCACCTTCGTCTTCGGCGGCCTGACCGGCGTCATCCTCGCCTCGCCGCCGATGGACTTCCACCTCTCGGACTCCTACTTCGTGGTGGCCCACTTCCACTACACGGTCTTCGGCACGGTCGTGTACGCGATGTTCGCCGGATTCCACTTCTGGTGGCCCAAGTTCACCGGCAAGATGCTCGACGAGCGCCTCGGCAAGCTCACCTTCTGGACGCTCACGGCGGGCTTCCACCTCACCTTCCTCGTCCAGCACTGGCTCGGGGCCGAGGGCATGCCCCGCCGGTACGCCGACTACCTCTCCGCCGACGGCTTCACGGCCCTCAACACCCTGTCCACGATCGGCTCGTTCCTGCTCGGCCTGTCCCTGCTGCCGTTCTTCTACAACGTCTGGAAGACCGCCAAGTACGGCGAGCCCGTCGGCGGCGACGACCCCTGGGGCTACGGCCGGTCCCTGGAGTGGGCGACCTCCTGCCCGCCCCCGCGGCACAACTTCGCCCGGCTCCCCCGCATCCGCTCCGAGTCCCCGGCCTTCGACCTGCACCACCCGGAGGTCGCCGAGCTCGAAGGGGCGGCGAGGTAGGCCGTGCCCCACGCCGCTCTCGCCCTCGGCACCGCCCTGGTCACCGCCGCCGGTTGTGTCTGGTACGTTCCCGCGCTCGCCGAGCTGCGCGCGGGAGCCGACCGCCCCGTCTCCCGCCGCACGGCCGCGGCCGCCTGTGTGAGCGGCTGGGCCGCGGCCGCCGTGACCGCCGTGCTGCTGCTCCTGGACCGGACGTGGTGGGCGCCCGGCGCCGCGGCCGCCACGGGCTCCGTGGTCACGGCCGCCCTGCGGGTCCGCGCCGCTCTGTGGCGGCGCCGCGAGTCGCGGGAGGCCGCGTACCACTGGGCGCGGTTGCGCGTCGGCCCGCCCCCGGCCGGCCGGAGGGACTCCCGGAACGTCGTGGCGGTCCTGGTCGGCTGCGGCCTCGTCACCGCGGTGGCCGTCGCGGTCGTCAAGGTGGCCGCCGGGCCCGGGGACGCCTCGGCGTGGCTGACCGCGGCCCTCGCTCCCGCCGCGGTCCTCGCGCTGTTCCTCACCATCGCGTTCGCCCATGGCCGCGCGGTCCACCGCCGCGCCGGGGCCGGGCCCGCGCGGCCCCCGCGGTAGGCCCGCTCCCGCGTTCCGCATGGGGCCGAAGGACCCCATGGGGAGGGCCGTTCGGGCGGCGGGGCCCGGTGCGAGACTCGCGAGGCGCTCCGGGGACGGGCGGGAGCGCACTCCACGGAGCCAGAGCAGGAGAAGCCGCTGTGCAGACCGACCCCACCGACCAGTTCGAGGAATACCGCGTACTGCTCGCGCGACAGGAGGCGAAGCGGTTGCGGCAGAGCCTGCTGGACCCCGCCCCCACCGGTGCGGGGTCACCCGGTGCAGGGACCGGCGGCGACCGTCACGACGGAGCCGAGGACCACCGGCTGATCACCGAGTCGCTGCCCCTCGTCATCCCCTTCGACCGGCTCATCTCGGAGCTGTACGCGGCGATGTTCGACCAGCACCCGTATCTGCGGCGCCTCTTCCCCGAGTCGCTGGACTTCCAGCGGGCCCATCTGGAACAGGCCTTCCGCTATCTGATCGACCACCTGGACCGCCCGGACGAGGTGACCGCCTTCTGCCGCCGCCTGGGCCGCGACCACCGCAAGCTGGGCGTGCGCCCCGTGCACTACGAGGTGTTCGAGACGGCCCTGGTGGAGGCGTTGCGCCGCCGTGGCGGCAGCTGGTGGCGCCAGGACGCGGAAGAGGCGTGGAAGCGCATGCTGCGGCGGGCGGTGGCAGCCATGGTGCGGGGCGCGGAGGCGGCTCTCGCGGAACGGCCCTTCTGGCACGCCACGGTGACGGGCCACCGGCAGTGCCGGCCGGACCTGGCCGTGCTCCGGGTCTCCCCCACCGAGCCGTTTCCGTACCGCGCGGGTCAGTACGCCCTGCTCCAGTCGCCGCTCCTGGCGCGGGCCTGGCGCCCGTTCAGCGTGGCGTGCGCCCCGCGCCCGGACGGCGAGCTGCAGTTCCACGTCCGCCGCACCGGTCCGGGCGGGGTGAGCGACGCCCTGGTGAACCGCACCCGCGTCGGGGACTCGCTTCTCGTCGGCCCCGCGCAGGGGACGATGACGCTCAGGGACGGCGACCTCCGGCACGACGTGCTGATCGCGGCGAGCGGCACCGGCTGGGCCGGTGCCAGGGCGCTCCTCCAGGACCTGGCCCGGCGCCGCCTGCCGGGCCGGACCGCCCGGCTGTTCCTCGGCGCGCGCACCCGGGACGAGCTGTACGCCGCGGCCGCCGCGGCCGATCTGGAGAGCCGCCATCCGTGGCTGAGCACCGTCACCGTCGTCGGTGCGGCCGCCGAGGGCGACGCGCTGGCCGACGCCATCGCCCGGTGTCCGGCCTTCTCACGCGGGCCCGTCTTCGTGAGCGGCCCGCCCGCCCTGGCCACCACGGTGCGGCGCCTGTCCGCCCTTGGCCTGCCCGCTAACCGGATACGCCACGACCTGACCGCATCCGCGCCCCAGGGGCCCGGGGTCTGAAACCGGCGTCCGTCCTGGCCGTGCCGCCGCGCTGTCACCGCCCGGTCGGCGTGGGCGGTGCGCAACGTCACGACGTACGTCCCGGATCCGGCGGCCGGGACGGACGCGGCGGATCAGATCAGGTCGGTGAGCGGGATCAGGATCATCTTGGTCACGGTGCCGTCGTCGCCCACGACGTCACGGACGTGCTGGGCGTTCAGGCGCCGGCACAGCGCGAGGCTCGCGGCGTTCTCCGCGCCGACCATGCCGTACACCTCCTTGAGGCCGAGGTTCTCGGCGGCGTGCCGCATCAGGCCGTACACGGCCTCGGTGCCGAATCCCTTCCCCCAGTACTCCGGAAGCAGCGCGGTGATCAGTTCGTGGCCGTCGACATTGCCGGTCTTCTTGCACTCCGCATGGCCGATGTACGTGCCGTCGTGCCAGACGCCCCATACGTCGAAGAGGCGTTGGGGATACACATCGGTGAAGATCGCCTTGAACAGGTTGCGCAGGTCGGGCTCGGGAACCTGGTCCTGGCCCATCCAGCGGCAGACCACCTCGTTGCGCAGGAGGGCGACGAAGTGGTCCTCGTCCTCGGGGCGGTAGGGCGTGAAGTCCAAGCGCTCGGTGCACAGGGGTGGCGTGGTGGGCGTCGGCAGCGTCATCGGGATGCCTCTCGTTCCATTCGCTCGCGCAGGCTGCGGGGACGCATGTCGGTCCAGATCTGGTCGACGTAGGCGGAGCACTCGGCTTCGGTGCCCTCCTTGTCCGTGCGGTGCCAGCCCGCCGGGACGTCGACGTCTATGGGCCACAGCGAGTACTGGTCCTCGTCGTTGCGCAGCACCTGGTAGCGGGTGTTCTCGTCCATGGTGTGGTCTCCTCTCGTGGGTGCGGTGTCGCCGCCCCGGGGCACCGGCGGTGCGGGTGCCCCGGGGCGGAGCGTGGGGTCACAGACTGTCGCGGGCGTGCCGGGCTATGTGGTGCAGAGCCGTGGCGAACTCCTCGGCGACGCGGCGTACGGTCTCCGTGTCGTGCAGTCCTGTGCGGTGGTGCCAGGTGAAGGCCAGGCGGCCGTCCTGGACGGCGCCGACCACCTCCAGGGGGTGGGAGCCGCTGTCCCGGGGGTCGTGGTCCTGGCCGAGGGAGCCGTGCTCGGCGCGCACGAGGCCGCTGCCGGGCTCCGCGGGCCGGGCGTCCCACTGGCCGAGGTAGTTGAACACCACCTGGCCGTGGGCCGCGGCGCCGAGCCGTTCGCGGACCTCGGGCGGGCCGAAGGTGCGCAGGGCGCCGTAGCCGAGGCCGTTGCCGGGCACCACGCGCAGCTGGCGGCGCACGGACTTCACCAGGGCCCGCCAGTCGCGGGAGGCGCCGAGGTCGTCCGGCCGAGTCACCTGGAGGGCGACGGGGTGGACGGTGGTGAACCAGCCGACCGTGCGGGACAGGTCCACGCCGTCGAGCAGGTCCTCGCGGCCGTGCCCCTCCAGGTCGAGGCGGACCCGGTCGCCGCCGGTCCAGCGGGCGAGGGCGAGGGCGAGGGCGGCCAGCAGGACGTCGTTGACGCGGGTGCGGTAGGCGGTCGGCGCGGCCCGCAGCAGCGCCGTCGTGTCCTCCTCGGTCAGCTCCACGGTGACCTGCCGGGCCTCGCCCTCGTCGGCTCCCGCCGCCTCGGCGGCGGGCGGCGGCTCGGCGGTCACCGTCTCCTCCCAGTACGGCAGTTCGTGGTCGAGGCCGCCCTCGGCGACGTGCGCGGCGAGCCGTCGGGACCAGTCCCGGAAGGAGGTGGTGCGCTCCCCCAGGGTGATGGGTTCGCCCGCGGCCGCCTGCCGGTAGGCGGCTTCCAGGTCGTCGGCGAGGATCCGCCAGGACACCGCGTCCACGACCAGGTGGTGGCCGACCAGGAGGAGGAAGACGGGGCGGTCCGCGTCCCCGGTGAACAGGGCCGCCCGCAGCAGCGGGCCGTGGCCCAGGTCGAAGCCGGTGTGCAGGTCGTCGGCGGCCTTGCGCAGGGCCTCGTCGGCCTCCGCCTCGGCCAGGCCGCTCAGGTCGTGCTGGACGAGCAGGCCGTCGGTGGGGGTGTCGGCGGGCGGCGGGTTGAACTGCCGCCAGCCGTCGGCGCCGAGGGTGAAGCGCATGCGCAGCGCGTCGTGGTGGTCGAGCAGCGCGTCCAGGGCGGCGTGCAGGGCCTGCGGGTCGGGGGCGCCGTCGAGTTCCAGGAGCGCCGACTGGTTGAAGTGGTGGTGCGCGGCGCGCGGGGTGGTCAGGAACCACTCCTGGATGGGCGTGAGCGGTACGTCTCCGCTCACGGGGCCCTCGCCGGAGCGCTGCGGCGCGGTCCTGACGACGGCTGCGAGTTCGGCCACCGTCTGGTGGGTGAACAGGTCGCGCGTGGCCAGGTGCAGCCCGTCGCGCCGCAGCCGGGACACGACCTGCATGCTCAGGATCGAGTCGCCGCCGAGCAGGAAGAAGTTGTCGTGGGCGCCCACGTCGTCGACACCGAGGACGTCGCCCCAGATGCGGGCGACGCGGCGTTCGGTGTCGGTGCGCGGTGCGACGTGCGGCCCGGTGGCGGTGTGCGCGGGCCCGGGCGCGGGCAGGGCACGCCGGTCGGCCTTGCCGTTCGGGGTGAGCGGCAGCCGCTCCAGGGGGACGAACACCGACGGCACCATGTGCAGCGGGAGCAGCCCGGCGAGGTGCTCGCGCAACTCCGCCGCGGGGAGCTGTCCGGTGTCGCCGTCGGCGGGCACCACGTACGCCACGAGCCGGTCGGAGCCGCCGTCGGCGCGGACGACGACGACCGCGTCGCGCACCCGGTCGCTGCGGCGCAGGGCGCTCTCGATCTCGCCCGGCTCGATGCGGTAGCCGCGCAGCTTGATCTGGTCGTCGGCGCGCCCCGCGAAGCGCAGGGCGCCGTCGGCGTCCCAGCGCACCAGGTCGCCGGTGCGGTACATGCGCTCCCCCGGCGGGCCGAACGGGTCGGCGGTGAAGCGCCGGGCGGTCAGGCCCGGCTGGTTCACATAGCCGCGGGCGAGGCCGGGTCCCGCGACGTACAGCTCGCCGGTCACGCCGGGCGGGACGGGCCGCAGGGCGGCGTCGAGGACGTACAGGCGGGTGGCGCCCGCCGGGCGGCCGATGGGCGGGGCGCCCGCTCCCGGGGTGAGGGGTCCGGTCCAGGAGGCGACCACGGTCGCCTCGGTGGGCCCGTAGGAGTTGATCATCCGGCGGCCGGGGGCCCACTGCTCGACGAGGTCGGGCGGGCAGGCCTCCGCGCCGACGATCAGGGTGCGCAGGTGCGGCAGGCTGCCCGCGGTCTCGGGCGCCACCGTGGCCAGGGCGGCGGGCGGGATGAGGGTGTGGCTGACGTGCCGCTCGGTGAGGACCTCCGCGAGGCGTTCGCCGACCAGCGGGCCCTCCTCGCCGGTCACCAGGGCGGCGCCGCTGAGCAGGGAGACGCACAGCTCCAGGACTGAGGCGTCGAAGCTGGGCGAGGCGAACTGCAGGACCTTGTCGCCGGGGCCCGCCGCGTACTGTTCGGCGGCGGCCGCGGCGAAGCCCGCCAGGCCCCGGTGCGGCACCACGACGCCCTTGGGCGTGCCGGTGGACCCGGAGGTGTAGATGACGTACGCGGGGTGGTCGCAGGTGAGCGGTGCGGTGCGGTCGGCGTCGGTGGGCGCGGTCTCGGGCCCGTCGGCGGCCCAGACCTCCGCCGGGTCGTCCAGGGTGAGCCGGGCGCCCGCGTCGCGCACCATGAACTCCCGGCGCTGCTCGGGGTAGGCGGGGTCCACGGACAGGAAGGCGCCGCCCGCCTTGGCGACCGCGAGCTGTGCCACCACCGCTTCGGCGGTCCGGGACAGGGCCAGGGCCACCACGTGCTCGGGGCCGACCCCGCGGCCGATCAGCTGGTGGGCGAGGCGGTTGGCGGCGCGGTCGACCTCGGCGTACGTCAGCTGCCGGGAGCCGTCGTCGAGCGCCACCGCGTCGGGCGTGCGCGCGGCCTGCCGTTCGAAGAGCCGCGGCAGGGTGACCGCGGTGACCGGCCGGGCCGTGCCGTGGCCCTGCTCCAGGAGGGTCTTCAGCTCGGCGTCGGACGACAGGGGCAGGGCGCCCAGGGGCCGGTGCGGGTCGTCGGCGACGGCCGTCAGGAGCGTGCCGAGCTGGTCGGCCATGCGCTCGGCCGTCGCCGCGTCGAACAGGTCGGTGTTGTAGGTGAGCAGTCCGTGCAGCGCTCCGGAGTCCGTCTCGGCGAACTCCAGGGTGAGGTCGAAGGCCGCGTGCTGGAGCTCCGACTCGATGTCGGAGACGTCGAGCCCCGGCAGGTCGAGGTCGCCGGTCGGGGTGTTCTGGAGGACGACCATGACCTGGAAGAGCGGGGTACGGCTGGTGTCGCGCACCGGCTGCACCTCGTCCACGACCCGCTCGAACGGCACGTCCTGGTGGGCGAAGGCGTCGAGCACGGTCTGCCGGACGTCGTCGAGGAACTCGGGGAAGCCGCGCTCGGGCTCGACGCGTGAGCGCAGGACGAGGGTGTTGACGAAGAAGCCGACCAGGTTCTGCACCTCGGGCCGGTCGCGGCCGGAGGTGACGGTGCCGACGGCGATGTCCCGCCCGCCCGACAGGCGCGCGAGGTAGGTCTGCGCGGCCGCGACGAGCGTGGTGAACAGAGTGGCCCCGCGCTCCCTGCCGACTCGTGCGAGGCGCCGGGCGGTCCGGGGTGCCAGGGTCAGCCGGGCGGTGCCTCCGTGGTGGGTGCGCACGGCGGGGCGCGGCCGGTCGGTGGGCAGGTCGACGGGTTCGGTGTCGGCCAGGTGCTGCTTCCAGTAGGCGAGTTGGGCGTCGGCGTCCGCGCCTTCGGCGGTGCGCTGCCAGTGCGCGTAGTCGGCGTACTGCACCGGCAGCGGCGGCAGCTCTCCGGTGCCGGTACCGAGGGCCTGCCGGTAGAGGTGGGCCAGGTCGCCGGTGAGCACGGCGGTGGACCAGCCGTCGGTGACGATGTGGTGCAGGGTGAGCGCGAGCACGTGGTCGTCGTCGCCGAGGCGCACCAGGGTGGTGCGCAGCAGCGGGCCGTGGCGCAGGTCGAAGGGGCGGGTGCGTTCGTCCGTCAGGAGGCGGTGCAGCTGGGCCTCGCGGTGCTTCTCGGACGTTCCCGACAGGTCGTGCACCGGCAGCGGTACCTCGCGGGGCGGGTGCACGAGCTGTACGCCGTGGCCGTCGACGGTGTCGAAGGTGGTGCGCAGCGAAGCGTGCCGGGCCACCAGGCCGTTCAGGGCCTCGGTGAGGGCACCGGTGTCGAGCCGTCCGCGCAGCCGCAGCGCGAGGCCCGTGACGTACTCGGCGGTCCCGCCGGGCGCGAACTCAGCTAGGAACCACAGGCGTTGCTGCGCGTACGACATGGGGGCCGTGGCGCGCGCGACGGGCACGATCGCGGGGCGTGCCGTGCCGGGGGCCGGGTCGGCGGTGACCAGGGTGGCGAGCGCGGCCGGAGTGGGGTGGGTGAACACCGCGCGCGGCGAGACGTCCGTGCCGAACTCCTCGGCCAGGCGGGACGCGAGGCGGATGCTGAGGATCGAGTCGCCGCCCAGGGTGAAGAAGTCGTCCTCCGCGCCGGGCAGGGCCGCGCCGAGGACGTCGGCGAAGACGTCGGCGACGCGGCGTTCGGCGTCGGTGCGGGGCTCGACGCGTGCGGCGCGGCCCGTCCCCGCGTCCGGTTCCGGCGCCGGGAGCGCCGCCCGGTCGACCTTGCCGTTGGCGCTGAGCGGCAGGGCCGCCAGCGGGACGTACGCGGAGGGCACGAGGTAGTCGGGCAGCGTGCGGGCGGCGAAGGACCGCAGCTCCGCCAGGTCCTCGCCCGCCGGGCCGACGAGGTAGGCCACCAGGCGGCGGGCGCCCGGCCGGTCCTCGCGGGCCACCACGGCGACGTCCGCGACGCCGGGGTGCGCCGCGAGGGCGGCCTCGGCCTCGCCGGGCTCGACGCGGAAGCCGCGGATCTTCACCTGGTCGTCGGCGCGGCCGAGGAACGCGACGGTGCCGTCCGGGTGGCGCCGGGCCAGGTCACCGGTGCGGTACATGCGGGCGCCGGGCGGCCCGTAGGGGTCGGCGAGGAACCGGCCCGCGGTGTCCGCGCCGCGGCCCAGGTAGCCGCGCGCCACGCCCTCACCCGCGAGGAACAGCTCGCCCGCGCAGCCCGGTGGCACGGGCCTGAGGCGGGCGTCGAGGACGTGCGCGCGCATGGCGTCCAGCGGGTGGCCGATCGGCACGGTGTCGGGCACGGCGGCGGCGTCGGCGAGGGCGAAGGAGGTCGCGAAGGTGGTGGTCTCGGTGGGGCCGTAGCCGTCCACGACGGTCAGGCCGGGGCAGGCGGCGAGGACCCGGCGCACGGCCGCCGCCGGGACCACGTCACCGCCCGTCCACACCTGGCGCAGTCCGGTGAAGCAGTCCGGGGCGTCCTGGGCGAGGAGCCGGAACAGTCCGGCGGTGAGCCACAGCGCGCTCAGGCCGCCGTCACCGGCGAGCCGCCGCAGCAGGGCCGCGTCCACCGCCCCGTCGGGGGCGACGACCACGCGGCCGCCGGTCAGCAGGGGCGCCCACACCTCGAAGGTGACGGCGTCGAAGGCGACCGGGGAGTGCAGCAGGACGCGGGCGCACACGCCGTCCGCGAAGCGGCTGTCGGTGGCCAGCGCGGCCACGTCGCGGTGGCGCACGGCCACGGCCTTGGGCAGGCCGGTGGAGCCGGAGGTGAACATCACGTAGGCCAGCTGGTCGGGGTCGGCCTGCCCGGCGGCCGGTGCCCCGGCCGGGTCGGTGCGCGCGGCCTCGACGTCGTCGGCGGTGAGCCGGACGGTGGCGCCGACCTGGTCGAGCAGGGCGCGGCGGCGCTCCTCGGGCGCACGGGTGTCGACGGGCACATAGGCGCCGCCCGCCTTGAGGGCCGCGAGCTGCGCGACCACGAGGGCGGCGGAGCGGTCCATGAGCAGGGCCACGCGGTCCTCGGGCCGCAGGCCCTGCGCGCGGAGGCGGGCGGCCACGCGGTCGGACCAGGCGTCGAGTTGACGGTACGTCAGTGTCTGGTCGCCGTCCTGGAGGGCGACCGCGGCGGGGGTGCGGCGGGCCTGCTCGGCGAAGAGGGCCACCGGGGTGCGCGGGGGCGCGCCGTCGGAGGCGGTGGTGTTCCACCGCCGCAGGAGGTCCTTGTCCTCGGCGGTGAGCAGGTCCAGGTCGTCGACGTCTCCGCCGAGGCCCTCGGCGAGGCGGGTGAGCAGGGTGACCAGGCGGTCCGCGGCGCGTTCCACGGTGGCCCGGTCGAAGAGGGCGGTGTCGTAGGCCAGGTCGAAGCCGAGCCCCTCGGCGAGGTGGGCGCGCAGGCACAGCGGGAAGGTGGTGGCGTCGTCGGCGCGCACCTCCTCGACGCGCACGCCGGTCCTGGCCGCGGCCTGCTCGTCGACGGGGTAGTTCTCGAACACCACCATACTGTCGAACAGGGCCTCGCCCGACGGGAGCTCGCTGAGGGCCTGGATGCGGGGCAGCGCGAGGAAGTCGAAGCGGCGGGCGTCGCTCTGCCGCTCCTGGAGGTCGCGCAGCCAGGGCAGCACGCCGCCGCCGGGGACGCGCACCCGTGTCGGCACGGTGTTGATGAACATGCCGACCATGGAGTCCACGCCGGGCAGCTCGGCGGGGCGGCCGGAGACCGTCGTGCCGAACACGACGTCGTCGCGGCCGCTGTAGCGGGCCAGGAGCAGCCCCCAGGCGGCCTGCACCACGGTGTTGACGGTCAGTCCGGCGCGGGCCGCCGTCTCCCGCAGCGTACGGGAGACGTCGGCGTCGAGTTCGCGTGCGACGGCCTCCCCGGAGCGGGCGCGGTGCGCCTCGGCGGGTACGCGGTCGTACGGCAGCGGGGTGCGGGCGGCGCATCCGGCGAGCTCTTCGGCCCAGTGCGCCTCGGCGACGGACTCGTCCTGCTCCGCGAGCCACTGGAGGAAGTCCGCGAAGGGGCGCCGGATCGGTGCGGCGGCTTCCGGGCCGCCGGTGAGCGCGGCGTAGCGCTCGCACACCTCGATGAGGAGCTGGCCGCTGCTCCAGCCGTCGAGGATGAGGTGGTGCGAGGACCACAGCAGCAGGACCTCGTCATCGGGCAGGGCGGCCAGGGTGATCCGGGTGAGCGGCGCGGTGGTCAGCTCCATGCCCGCGGCGCGGTCCTCGGCGAGCAGCCGCTCGACGGCCTCCGCGCGTCCGTCGGGCGTCAGCGCGCGCCAGTCGAGGTGGGTGACGGGCAGTTGGGCGCGGTGGCGGACCACTTGCACCGGCTGCGGCAGGCCCTGCCAGTGGACGCTGGTGCGCAGCGCCGGGGTGCGGTCGGCGACCTGCTGCCAGGCGGCGGCGAGCGCCCGCGGGTCCGTGACTCCGGAGAGGCGCACCGCGGTGCGGTCGAAGTAGGCGCCCGCGGTGTCGACGAGGCCGTGGAAGAGCATCCCGGCCTGCAGCGGGGTCAGCGGCAGGACGTCCGCGACGTGCCGTCCGTCGCCGAGGAGCCGGTCCAGGTGGTCCTGGGTGAGCCCGGCGAGCGGGAAGTCGGAGGGCGTGCGGCCGCCCGCGTCGGGGCGGGCGCAGTGCCGGGCGATGTCGCGCAGCGCCGCGTGCGTCTCCTCGGCCAGTCGGCGCACGGTGGCCTCGTCGTAGACGGCGCTCGGGTAGGTCCAGCCGAGTTCGAGGCGCCCGTCGTGGACCACGCCGGTGATGTCGAGGAGGTAGGGCCGGTTCTCGTCGGGGTCGGTGTCGCGGCCCGCGGACGGCAGGGCGGCGCCGTACAGCGCGCCGTCCCGGGGGCCCGCGGTGTCCCACTGCCCGTGGTAGTTGAACCCGACCTGCGGTGCGGGCCCTTCGGCCAGCGGGCTTTCGGGCAGCAGGTGCCGCAGGGCGCCGTGGCTCAGGCCGTGCAGCGGGACCGCGCGCAGCTGTTCCTTGACCGAGCGCAGGGTGTCGCGCCAGTCGGCGTCGGGGTCGACGGTCAGGGCGAGGGGGAACTCGGCGGTGAACCAGCCGACGGTCCGCGACAGGTCCACGTGCTCGAACAGGTCCTCGCGGCCGTGGCCCTCCACGCCGATCAGGACGGTGTCGCGCCCGCACCAGCGGGCCAGGGTGCGGCCCAGGGCGCTGAGGAGCACGTCGTTGACCTGGGTGCGGTAGACGTCGGGGACCTGGCGCAGCAGGGCGTCGGTCTCCTCGGGCGTCAGCGTGACCGTGAGGGTGGCGGCGCCGCCGTGGGTGTTGGGGCCGGGGCGCCCCGCGGGCAGGTCCGCCGGTGCGGCGGCGGTCCGCCGCCAGTGGGCGAGGTCGGCTTCCAGGGCGCCGGAGCGGGTGTGCTCGTCGAGCCGGGCGGCCCAGTGTCCGTACGCGGTGCCGACCGGGGCGAGGTCGACGGGCCGGCCGGCGGCTGCTGCGCGGTGGGCGCTCTCCAGGTCGCCGAGCAGGATGCGCCAGGAGACGCCGTCCACCGCCAAGTGGTGCACGGTGAAGACGAGTTGCGCGGGCCGGTCGGGGCCGCGGTCGAAGACCAGGACCCGGACCGTCCGGCCCTCGGTGGGGTCGAGCGAGGCCTGGGCCGCGTCCGCCGCGCGCTGCACCCGCGCCTCGAGCGCGGCCTCGTCGAGGCCCGTCGCGTCGTGGGCGGTGAACACGGGCCCGGGGGCCTCGGCGAGGAGTTCCTGGCGCCAGCCGTCGCCGGTGTGGCGGAAGCGGGTGCGCAGCGCGGCGTGGTGGCGCACGACGGCGTCCACGGCCTGCTCCAGGGCGGACAGGTCGGTGCCCGGGGCCAGTTCGAGGCGCTGGGTCATGGTGAAGCGCAGCGCGTCGCCGGGGCGGCGGGCGTCGAGGTACCAGCGCTGGATCGGGGTGAGCGGCGCCTCGGCGGGTGGGGCGGCGCCCGCGGCGGCCCCGGCCGGGTCCGCGGTGGTGGCGCACAGGGCGAGTTCGGCGACGGTCGGCGCGCGGAACACGTCCTTGGTGGTCACGGCGAGGCCCGCGCGGCGGGCCCGGGAGACGATCTGGATGCTGAGGATGGAGTCGCCGCCGAGCGCGAAGAAGTTGTCGCGCGCGCCCACCCGGGCCACCCCCAGGACGTCCGCCCAGATCGTGGCCAGGCGCTCCTCGGTGCCGGGCCGGGGCGCGACGTAGGGCACCTGGGTGTCGGGCTGCGCGGGCGGGGCGGGCAGGGCGCGGCGGTCGGTCTTGCCGCCGCTGGTGCGCGGGATGCGCGTCAGCGGCACGAACGCCTGCGGCACCATGTGGTCCGGCAGCGTCCTGCGCAGCCGGGCCCGCAGGTCGTCGCCCGTCGGGGTGTGCTCCCCCGCGGGCACCACGTACGCCACGAGCAGGGTGCGGCCCGCGTGCTCGTGGGGCGTCACCACGGCCTCGGCGACGTCCGGATGGGCCGTCAGGGCGGCCTCGATCTCACCGGGTTCGATGCGGAAGCCGCGGATCTTGACCTGCTCGTCGACGCGGCCGAGGAACTCCAGGAGGCCGCGGTCGTCCCAGCGGGCGCGGTCGCCGGTGCGGTACATGCGCGTGCCCGGCGCCCCGTAGGGGTCGGCGAGGAAGCGGGTCGCGGTCAGGCCCGGCCGGTTCAGATAGCCGCGGGCCACCTGCGCGCCCGCGAGGTACAGCTCGCCCGGGGTGCCGGGCGGCACCGGCCGCAGCGCGCCGTCGAGGACGTAGGCGAAGACGCCCCGGCCGGGGCGGCCGATGACCGGGCGCTCGGGCCGTTGGGCGCACGGGCCGTAGACGGCGTCGACGGTGCACTCGGTGGGCCCGTACACGTTGTACGCGGTGACGCCGGCGTCCTGTGCCGCGCACAGCTCGCGCCAGGTGTCGGTGCCGATTGCCTCGCCTCCCACCAGGAGCACGCGCGGGTGGTGGCGGCCGGGCGCGAGGAGGCCCGCCGCGGTGAGTTCGCGCAGGAAGGACGGGGTGACGTTCACCAGGTCCAGGCGGCGCTCGGCGACCTGGGCGCAGAACGCGTCGGGGTCCAGGCGCACGTCCTCGTCGACGAGGTGGACTTCCTGGCCGAGCGCGAGGAGCAGCGGCCCCTCCCAGGAGGTGTCGAAGGAGAACGACGCGCTGAGCGCGGCCCGCAGCCGACGGCCGTCGGTGGTGTGCGGGGCGACGAGCCCTTCCTGGTGGTCGTGGCAGAGGTTGACCAGCTGGCGGTGTTCCACGGCGACGCCCTTGGGCCGCCCGGTGGAGCCGGAGGTGTAGATGACGTACGCGGTGGTGGCCGGGCGCAGCGGCGCGAGGCGGTCGGCGTCGGTGGGGTCGTGGGCGGGCAGTCGGTCCCAGGGCACCGCGCGCAGCGCCTCGGCCGTCAGGACCGTGCGGGGCGCGGCGTCGGCGGTGAGGTGGGCTACGCGCTCCTCGGGCAGATCGGGGTCGAGGCACAGCAGGGTGCCGCCCGCCTTGAGGACGGCGAACAGGGCGACCACCTGGTCCGAGGTGCGCGGCAGCCGCGTGGCGACGGTGCGCTCGGGGCCGACGCCCTGGGCGATGAGGTGGTGGGCGAGGCGGTTGGCGCGGTCGTTGAGGGCGGCGAAGTCGAGCGTGGCGTCGCGGGCGACCAGGGCGGTGGCGTCCGGCGTGCGCACGGCCCGCGCCTCGAACAGGGCCGGGAAGGTGGTCTCCGGCGCGGGTGCCGGGCCGCCCTGCCACTCCTGAAGGACCTGCCGCTGTTCGGCGGGGCTCAGCAGCGGCAGGGCGCCGACCTCCTGGTCCGGGTCGTCGGCGACCGCTTCCAGGAGCAGCCGCAGCTGGGCGGCGAGGCGCTCGGCGGTGCCGGGGTCGAACAGGCCGGTGCTGTACTCCAGGTGGCCGGTGACGCCGTCGTCGTGCTCGACGAAGTCGAAGGCGAGGTCGAAGGTGGCGCCCCGCACCGGCGGGGTCACGGCCTCGACGTCGAGGCCGGGCAGGCCGGGTGCCTCGGTGCCCAGGTTGTGCAGGGCCACCATGACCTGGAACAGGGGGGTGCGGCTGGTGTCGCGCTCGGGCCGCACCGCGTCCACGACCCGCTCGAAGGGCACGTCCTGGTGGGCGAAGGCGTCGAGGGTGGTGGTGCGCGCCCGGTCCAGCAGGCGGCGGAACGACGCGCCGGGGGTGACCTCGCCGCGCAGCACGAGGGTGTTGACGAACATGCCGACCACGTCGTGGAGTTCGGGGCGCTCGCGCCCCGCGGTCACGGTGCCGACGGCGACGTCCTGCTGGCCCGTCCACCGGGCGAGCAGGACCTGGCAGGCCGTCAGGAGCGTCATGTACAGGGTGGCGTCGGCCTCGCGGCCCCGTTCCCGCAGCCGCTCCACGAGCGCGGCGGGCAGCGGGAAGGTCACCAGGGCGCCGTCGCGGGTGCGTACGGCGGGGCGGGGCCGGTCCGTGGGCGGCTCCAGCGGGGCCAGGCCGTCCAGTGCGCGCTTCCAGTGGGCGAGCTGCCGCTCGGCCTCCTCGGTGCGGCCGCGCTGCCAGGCGGCGTAGTCGGCGTAGCGCACGGGCAGTTCGGGCAGCCGCGGGCCGCGGCCCTCCAGCGCCGCCGTGTACAGCTCGCCGAGGTCTCGGCCGAGGACGCCGAGGGACCAGCCGTCGGTGACGATGTGGTGGAGGGCCAGGACGAGCACGTGCTCGTCGGCGGCAAGGCGGGCGAGGCGGGCCCGCAGCAGGGGCCCGGTGCTCAGGTCGAAGGGGGTGGTGGCCTCGCGTTCCAGGAGGGTGTCCACCGCGTCGGCCGCGGCGGACGTGAGGTCGTCCACGCGCAGGTCGGCGCCGTGCGGCGGGGCCACGAGCTGCCGGGCCGTGCCGTCCTGTTCGGCGAACGTGGTGCGCAGGGCCTCGTGCCGGGCGACCAGGCCGTCGAGGGCGGTGCGCAGGGCGGCCTCGTCGAGCGTGCCGCGCAGGCGCAGGGCGGACACCGTCGTGTACTCGGTGCTGCCGGGCTCGAAGCGGTCGAGGAACCACAGGCGCTGCTGGGCGTACGACAGCGGCGCCGCGGTGTCCGGGTCGGTGGCCGGGATCACGTCGGGGGCCGCGGCGCCCGACGGCTCGCCGAGGGCGGCGGCGAGGGCGCACACGGTGGGGTGGGTGAAGAGGAGCCGGGGTGAGACGTCCGCGCCGAAGGCGGCGCGCAGCCGCGAGGTGACGCGGACGGCGAGGATGGAGTCGCCGCCGAGGGCGAAGAAGTCGTCGTCGGCGCCCACCTCGTCGGTGTCCAGGACGGCCGCCCAGACCGCGGCGACCAGGCGTTCGGCCTCGGTGCGCGGCGGAGTGCGGTCGCCCCCCGTGGCGAAGCCGTCGGCGCCGGGCGCGGGCAGGGCACGCCGGTCGAGCTTGCCGTTGACGGTCAGGGGCAGCGCGGCCAGGGGGACGTAGGCGGCGGGCACCATGTGGGCGGGCAGCAGGCCTTCGAGGTGCGCGCGGAGCACGGCGGCCGCCGGAGCGCCGTGCGCACCCGAGCCGACGACGTGGGCGACCAGGCGGCGGGTCCCGGAGGAGTCCTCGTACACACCGACGGTGGCGGCGCCGACGCCGGGGTGGGTGTGGAGCGCGGCCTCGATCTCGCCGGGTTCGATGCGGTAGCCGCGGATCTTGACCTGGGCGTCGGCGCGGCCGAGGTACTCCAGGGTGCCGTCGGGCCGCCGCCGCGCCCGGTCGCCGGTGCGGTACATGCGGCTGCCGGGCGGCCCGAAGGGGTCGGGCAGGAAGCGGGTGGCGGTGAGGGCGGGCAGGCCGAGGTAGCCGCGGGCCAGGCCCTCGCCCGCCACGTACATCTCGCCGATGGCGCCGGGGGGTGCCAGGGCGAGGTCGTCGTCGAGCACGTGGACGCGCAGGTCGGGGATGCCGGTGCCGATGGGGCTCGCGGTGCCGGTGCGGGCCGTCGTCCGGTCGAGGGGGGCGTAGGTGACGTGCACGGTGGTCTCGGTGATGCCGTACATGTTGACCAGGCGCGGTGACTCGTCCGGGTGGCGGGCGTACCAGTCGGCGAGCCGGCCGACGTCGAGGGCCTCACCGCCGAAAATGACCTGACGCAACGTCAGGCGCTTGCTCAGTTCGGGGTGTTCGGCGTCCGCGCGGGCGAGCGGGTAGAAGGCGGACGGGGTCTGGTTGAGGACCGTGACGCCTTCGTCCGCGAGGAGGCGCAGGAAGTCCTCCGGGGAGCGGGCGGTGTCGTCGGGGACGACGACGAGCCGGCCGCCGTGCAGCAGCGGGCCCCACAGCTCCCACACGGAGAAGTCGAAGGCGTAGGAGTGGAACAGCGTCCACACGTCGTGCTCGTCGAAGCCGAACCAGTCGCGGGTGCGGGTGAACAGCCGGACGACGTTGGCGTGCGGTACGACGACGCCCTTGGGCCTGCCGGTGGAGCCGGAGGTGTAGATGGCGTAGGCGGGGCTGTCCGGCAGCGGGCGCCGGGCCGGGTCCGGGCCGGTGGCCGGGCGCCGGTCGAGGTCGGCCCGTACCCGCGCGTCGTCCAGGAGCAGGACGGGCAGGGCGGTGCCGTCGGCGCGCACGCCCGTGTCCGTGGTGGTCACCAGGGCCACCGGGGCGGTGTCGCGCAGCAGCTGGGCGACGCGCTCGGCGGGCAGCTCGGGGTCGATCGGCAGATAGGCGGCGCCGGACTTCAGGGCGGCGACGACCGCGACGACCAGGTCGGTGGAGCGGGGCAGGGCGAGGGCCACGAAGCGCTCGGGACCGGCTCCGGCCTCGGCGAGGCGGTGGGCGAGGCGCCCGGCCGCCGCGTCGAGCGCGGCGTAGTCGAGGCGGTCGTCCCCGCAGGTGACCGCGGTGGCACGGGGCGTCCGCGCGGCCTGGGCCTCGAAGAGGTCCACCAGGGTGTACGCGGGGCGTCCGTGCGCGGTGCCGGTCCCCTCGGCCAGGATCCGGCGGCGCTCCTCGGCGGTCGTGACGGCGAGGTCGCGCAGCGGCCGGTCGAGGTCGTCGGCGAACTGCGCGAGGAGCAGGCACAGCCGGTCGGCGAGGGACCGTGCCGTCGCGGCGTCGAACAGGTCCGGATCGTAGGCCAGGTCGAAGCCGAGCCGTTCGCCCTGGTAGGCGCGGAGCACCAGCGGGTAGTTGGTGGCGTCGCGGGAGGTGACGTCCAGGAGACGGACGCCGGTGGTGGCCGCGCGGGCCTCGTCGAAGGGGTAGTTCTCGAAGGCCACCATGCTGTGGAACAGCGGGGTGCCGGAGGGCACGTCGCTGAGCGCGGTCAGCTCGGCCAGGGAGACCGCGGAGTAGCGCCGCGACTCGGCCTGCGCCTCCTGGAGTGCGCGCAGCCACGCGTCGGCCGTGCGGGCGCTGTCGACGGGGACGCGGGTGGGCAGGGTGTTGATGAACATGCCGACCATCGACTCCACGCCGGGCAGGTCGTCGGGGCGCCCGGACACGGTGGTGCCGAACACCACGTCGCGCTCCCCGCTGTGGCGGGCGAGCAGCAGCGCCCAGGAGCCCTGGACCAGGGTGTTGGCGGTGAGTCCGGCGGCCCGTGCGGTGCGCGCGAGGCGCGCGGACACCTCGTCGGACAGGCCGGTGGTGTGGACCCCGGCGGAGCGGGCCCGGTGCGCGTCGCCGAGGGGGCGGTCGACGGGCAGCGGGGTCGGCGTGGCGAAGCCCGCGAGGACCTGCTGCCAGTGCGCGCGTGCGGCCGTGCCGTCCTGTTCGGCCAGCCACCGTACGTAGTCGCCGAAGGGGCGGCGCACCAGCGGCCGGGCGGGGCTGCCGCTGGTGAGCGCGGCGTAGCGCTCGCCTACCTCGGTGAGCACCTGGGCGAGGCTCCAGCCGTCCAGGATCAGATGGTGGGAGGTCCACAGCAGGTGCAGGCGCGCGTCGGGCAGCCGGACCAGGGTGAGCCGCATGAGGGGAGCCGTGGTGAGGTCGATGCCGCGCGCGAGGTCGTCGGCGCGCAGCCGCTCGAACCGGGCGGCGCGCTCGTCCTCGGCCAGGTCCCGCAGGTCCACGTGGGTGACCGGTACGCAGACCTCGCGGTGCACCACCTGGAGCGGGGCGGGGACGTCCTCCCAGACCACGGACGTGCGCAGGGTGGGCGTCTCGTCGGCCACCTGCTGCCAGGCCAGGGCGAAGGCGTGCGGGTCTGCCACGCCGTCGAGGAGCAGCGCCGCCTGGTCCACGTACACGTCGTCGGGGCCGCCGACGAGGCGGTGGAAGAGCATGCCTTCCTGGAGGGGGGTCAGCGGCAGCAGGTCCTCCACGCTCCTGCCGTCGCCGGCGAGGCGGTCCACGCCGGCCTGGTCGAGGCGGGCCAGCGGGAAGTCGGAGGGGGTGCGGCCGCCCGCGTCGGGGCGCGCGCAGTGCTCGGTGATCGCGGTGAGGGCGGTGACCAGGCCCGCGGCCAGGTCCTCGACGGTGGCCGTGTCGTGGGTGTCCCGGCTGTAGTGCCAGGTGATCTCCAGTTCGCCGTCCGCCACCACGGCCGTGACGTCGAGCAGGTGGTCGACGGGCACGTCGGGGGCGAGGTCCCGGCCGGGCACGTCGGCGGCGGGGGCGAAGTCCCCGGTGCCGGAGGTGTCCCACTGGCCGTGGTAGTTGAACGACACCTGGGGCAGCGGCAGGTCCCGCAGGGCGCGGGCCGCCGGGTCGGGCGAGCCGAGGCGGGCCAGCGCCTCGTAGCTCAGGCCGCGCCGGGGCACGGCCCGCAGCCGCTCCTTGACGGCCTTGAGCGTGGCGCCCCAGTCGGGCGCGCCGGGCGGCCCGGCGGGGGCGAGGGTGACGGGGTACTGGGTGGTGAACCAGCCCACCGTGCCGGACAGGTCGAGGATGTCGTCCTCGCGGCCGTGGCCCTCCAGGGCGACGGTGACCCGTTCGGTGCCCGCCCAGTCGGCGAGCACCCGGCCGAGGGCGCTGAGCAGCACGTCGTTGACCTGGGTGCGGTAGACGCCGGGCACCCGGCGCAGCAGTGCCTCCGTGGTGGTGCGGTCCACGCGGGTGCGCACGGTGCGCACCGATCCGGCGAGCGGGGCGGCCGTCCGGTCGACGGGCAGCGCGGTGCGGGGCTCGGCGGCCTCCGCCGCCCAGGCGGGCAGGTCGCCGTCGAGGCCGCCGGAGCGCACGCGCTCGGACAGGTGTCCGGCCCAGTCGGCGAACGGCGTGGCGGCGGGTTCCAGGCGGACCGGCTCGCCCGCGGCGGCCTGGCGGTAGGCCTGCTCCAGGTCGGCGAGGAGGATCCGCCAGGAGACGCTGTCCACGGCCAAGTGGTGGGCGGTCAGGAACAGCTGCGGCCGCTCCCCCGCCGCCGGGCGCAGCAGGGCCGCGCGCAGGAGGGCGCCGGTGGCCGGGTCGAGGGCGGCGCGGGCGGCGTCGGCGGCCGCTTCCCGGGCGGTCGCGGCGGCGTCGGCGGGCAGGTCGTGGCGGGTCAGCAGGCCGGTGGCCGGGCCCTCTCCGGGGTGCTGCCGCCAGCTGCCGTCGGTGTTCGCGAAGCGTGTGCGCAGCGCCGGGTGGTGGGCGGCGAGGGCTTCCACGGCCCGTTCCAGGGCCTGTTCGTCGAGGTCGTACGGCAGGTCGAGCAGGAGCGACATGCTGAAGTGCCGCCGGGGTCCGTGGGTGGCGAAGAACCACTCCTGGACGGGGGTCAGGGGGGCGGGCCCCTCGGTGCGCGGCCGTCGGGGCGCGGGCACGTCGGCGTTCCGCCGGGACGCGGCGGCGGCCAGGTCAGCGACCGTCTGGTGCCGGAACACGTCCTGCGAGCTGAGGCGCAGACCGGCGGCGCGGGCGCGGGAGACGGCCTGGATGCTGAGGATGGAGTCGCCGCCGAGCTCGAAGAAGTTGTCGGTGACCCCGACCCTGCTCGTGCCGAGGACCTCCGCCCAGATGGCCGCGAGGGTCTCCTCGTCGGGGGTGCGCGGGGCGACGAACTCCCGTTCGCGGGGCCCGGATGCGAGGTCGGGGGCGGGCAGGGCCCTGCGGTCCAGCTTGCCGTGGGCGGTCAGCGGCAGCGTGTCGAGCACGGTGAACGAGGACGGCACCATGTGGTCGGGCAGGACGCGGCGGCACGCGCCCCGCAGCTCCGCGGCGGCGGGCGTGGCCGCGTCCGCGGCGGGCGTGACGTAGGCGGCGAGGCGCAGATGGCCGTGCGCGTCGGGCACCGCGACGACCGCGGCCCCGGAGACGTCCGGCAGGTCGAGGAGCACGGCCTCGATCTCGCCCGGCTCGATGCGGTGGCCGCGCACCTTCACCTGGTCGTCGGCGCGGCCCAGGTAGTCGAGTTGCCCGTCGCCGGTCCAGCGGGCCAGGTCCCCGGTGCGGTACATGCGGCTGCCGGGCGGCCCGAACGGGTCCGGCAGGAAGCGGGCGGCGGTGAGGCCCGGGCGGCCCGCGTAGCCGCGGGCGACCTGCTCGCCCGCCAGGTACAGCTCGCCGCCGACGCCGGGCGGCACGGCCTGGAGCCGCCGGTCGAGGACGTAGGCCCGCACGCCGGGCAGCGGACGGCCCACCAGCGGCCGCCCGTCGCCCCCGATGCGGCAGGCGAGCGCGTCGACGGTGCACTCGGTGGGGCCGTAGAAGTTGTACGCGGCCACGTCCTGGTGTCCGGCGAGCTCGCGCCACAGGGCGGGGCCGATGGCCTCGCCGCCGAGCATCAGGATCCGGGGGTGGTGGCGGGGGTCGCTCAGCAGTCCGGCGGGCAGCAGCTGGCGCAGGTACGAGGGTGTCAGGTCGAGGAAGTCGACGCGGTGCGCGACGACGTACTCGACCAGGGCGGCGGCGTCCAGACGGGTCGTCTCGTCGACGAGGTGCAGCGGGTGGCCGTCGGCCATCAGCAGCACGCCCTCCAGCGAGGTGTCGAAGGAGAACGACGCGGTCAGGGCGACGTGCAGCGGGCCGCCGCCCGCCGCGGCGACGAAGCCCTCGCGGTGGCCCGCCAGGAGGTTCGTGAGCGAGCGGTGCGAGACGGCGACGCCCTTGGGGCGGCCGGTGGAGCCGGAGGTGTAGATGACGTACGCGGTGGTGTCCGGGTCGAGCGGCGCGGCCGGGAGGGCGGCGGCGGGCCCGGTGTCCGGCACGGCCGCGAGCGCGGCCTCGTCCAGGACCAGGGCCGGGCGGGCGTCGTCGAGGAGGAACCGCACGCGCTCGTCGGGCAGCGAGGGGTCCAGCGGCAGATAGCCCGCGCCGGACTTCCACACGGCGAGCATCGCCACGATCATGTCGGCGGTGCGGGGCAGCCGCAGCGCGACCAGTCGTTCGGGCCCGGCGCCGTGGGCGAGGAGGTGGTGGGCGAGGAGGTCGGCGCGGGCGTCGAGCGTCGCGTAGTCGAGGCGGTCGTCCCCGGCGACCAGGGCGGTGGCGTGCGGGGCCCGGGCGACCTGCCGGGCGAAGAGCTCGGGGTAGGTTCCGGCGGGCTCCGGTGCCGCCGTGGCGTTCCACTCCTGGGTGATCCGGCGGGTCTCTTCCGGGGAGAGCAGCGGGACCGTGCCCAGGGAGCGGTCCGGCTCCGAGGCGGCGGTGTCGAGGAGCCGCACGAGCTGGTCGGCCATCCGCTCGGCCGTGGCGGTGTCGAACAGGTCGGTGCGGTACTCCAGGAGGCCGACGAGCTTGTCCCCGTCGGGCACGAACTCCACGCTCAGGTCGAAGGTGGAGGCGCGCCGGGGCACGGTCACCGGGGAGGCGCTCACCCCGTTCATGCCGGGCGCCCCGGGCGGGGCGGGGTGCAGCAGGACCATCACGTCGAACAGGGGGTTGCGGCCTGCCTCGCGGGTCGCGCCCACGGTCTCCACCAGGCGCTCGAAGGGCGTGTCGCCGTGCGCGAAGGCGTCGTTGACGGTGTCGGCCGTGGCGCCCAGGAGGTCGCGGAAGGACCCGGCCTCCGCCACGGGGGTGCGCAGCACGACGGTGTTGACGTAGAAGCCGACGGACCGTTCCAGGTCGGTGTGGGAGCGGCCGGGGGTCAGCGAGCCGATGGTGATGTCGTCCTGCCCCGACCAGCGGGCCAGGAGCGCCTGGCACCCGGCGACCAGGGCCGTGAAGAGAGTGGTGTGCCGTTCCGTGGCGAGCGCGCGCAGCCGGGCCGTGGTGTCCGCGGACACGGCGAAGGTGTGCACGGCGCCCGCCCCCGCCTCCTCGCCGCGGCGGGGCCGGTCCAGCGGCAGGCCCGGCGGCACGGCGCCGGTCAGCTGCTCGGCCCAGTGGGCGAGGTGCCGCTCCAGGCGCGCTCCGGAGAGCCGCTCGCGCTGCCACACCGCGAAGTCCGGGTACTGCGCCGCCACCGGCGGCAGCTCCGGTGCCGCGCCCCGGGCCAGCGCGTCGTACGCGGCGCACAGCTCCTCCAGGACCACGCCCATCGACCAGCCGTCGGTGACGATGTGGTGGGCGGTCAGGAGCAGGACGTGGGACGCCTCGGCGCCCTCGGGCTCCCGCAGCAGCAGGGCGCGCAGCAGCGGGCCGCCGCTCAGGTCGAAGGACCGCTCGTACTCCGCGAGGAGGGCTTCCTCCAGGGCCGCCGTGCCCGCGGCGGGCAGGTCCCGTACGGGCAGCGGCACCGGACCGGCCGGGCTCACGGTCTGGGCCGGTCGCCCGTCGGTCTCCTGGAACGTGGTGCGCAGCGCCTCGTGGCGCGCCACGACGGTGTCAAGGGCGCGGGAGAGCGCCGCGCGGTCGAGGGCGCCGGTGAGCCGCAGCGCGACGGCGCTGTTGTAGCGGGAGTCGCCGGGCCGCAGCCGGTCCAGGAACCACAGCCGCTGCTGGGCGAAGGACAGCGGGAGCGGAGCGGAGCGGTCCGCGGGCGGGATGCCCGGCCGTGCGGCCGGGCCCGGCGCTCCGTCCTTCCCGGCCGCGGTCGTTCCCGGCGCGCCGCCGGCGCGCCCGGCGAGGCGACGGCGCAGCGCCTCCTGGAGGTCCTTGGGCAGGGCCGCGGCGCGGTCTCGCTTCGAAGACGTCATGGTCTGGCAGTCCTCACCGTTCGTCGTGGTCGCTGTCGCCGCGTGCGGCGTCTTCGAGTTCGCTCAGCACCTGTTCCTCCACCAGGTCCGCCAGGGCGGCGACCGTGCGGTGGACCAGGACGTCGCGGGGCGTGAGGGTCACGCCGAACGCTTCGCCCACCCGGGAGGCGATGAGCAGGGCGCGCAGGGAGTCGCCGCCCAGGGAGAAGTAGTCGTCCTCCACGCCCACCACCGTCTGCAGGACCTCCTCCCACAGGAAGGCGACGGCCTCCTCGGTGGGGGTGCGCGGGGCGACGTGCCCGGACGTCTCCTCCTGGTCCGGTGGCGGCGCGGGCAGCGCGGCCCGGTCCGTCTTGCCGTTCTCGGTGAGCGGGAAGCGGTCGAGGACGACGTATGCCGAGGGGACCAGGGGGCCGGGCAGGGTGCGGGCGGCGAGGGTCCGCAGCTCCGCGGTGGCGGGCGGCTCGGCGTCGGGCGCGGCGAGCAGGTGGGCGACCAGGCGCGGCAGCCCCGGCTCGTCCTCGCGCACCGTGACCACGGCGTCGAGCACCGCCGGGTGACGGACGAGCACCGCCTCGACCTCGCCCGCCTCGATGCGGTGGCCGCGCAGCTTGAGCTGGTGGTCGGTGCGGCCCAGGTAGTGCAGCTCGCCGTGGGCGTCGCGGCGCACCAGGTCGCCGGTGCGGTACATCCGCGAGCCGGGCGGACCGAACGGATCGGCCGTGAACCGCGACGCGGTGAGCCCGGGACGGTTCAGATAGCCACGGGCCAGGGCCAGACCACTCAGCCACAACTCCCCCGCCACCCCGTCCGGGACCGGCCGCAGCCGGGAATCCAGGACGTACACCCCGGTGTCCGGCAGCCGCCGCCCGATGGGCGGCGCGACGCCGTCCGCTGTCAGGGGCGCCGACCAAGTGGCCACCACGGTCGCTTCGGTGGGCCCGTAGGAGTTGACCAGGCGGTGGTGCGGCGCCCAGCGGGCCACCAGGTCAGCGCCGCACGCGTCGGCGCCGACCGTGAGGGTCTTCAGGTCGGGCAGGGTGCCGGGTGTGTCCGGCGGCAAGGTGGCGAGCGCGGCCGGGGGCAGCAGGGTGTGCGTGATGCGTTCGGCGCGCAGGACCTCGGCCAGTTCGGCGCCGAGCAGTGGCCCGGGTGCGGGCACGACCAGGCTCGCGCCGAGCGGCAGGGACATGCACAACTCCAGCACCGAAGCGTCGAAGCTCGGCGTGGCGAACGCCAGCACCCGGTCCCCCGGCGCCACTTCATAGTGCGCCGCCTCAGCAGCCGAGAAACCCGCAAGACCGCGATGCGTCACCACGACACCCTTGGGCGTCCCCGTGGAACCCGACGTATAGATCACATACGCCGGGTCATCCAGACGCAGCGGACGGACCCGGTCCGCCTCCGTCGGCCGGTGCTCCGGTACGCCCTGTGCCGCGAGCAGTTCGGCGACCTGCTCCGCGTCGAGTGTCACCGCGGGCGCCGCGTCCCGCAGCATCAACGCCACCCGCTCCGCCGGATACCCCGGATCCACCGGCACGAAGGCCGCACCGGCCTTGGCCACGCCGAGCTGCGCGAGGACCATGTCCACGGAGCGGGGCAGCACCAGGGCCACCAGATCGCCCGGGCCCACACCGCGGGCGATCAGCTGGTGCGCCACCCGGTTCGCGCGCACCTCGGCCTCGGCGAAGGACAGGGTGAGGCCCGGTCCGACGAGGGCCGTCGCCTCGGGCGTACGGTCCACGGCGGCCTCGACCAGGACGGGCAGCACCTCCGGTACGACCGGGGCCAGTGCGGGGCGCGCGGGCCCCCGCAGCAGCCGTTCGCGCTCCTCCGGCGCCAGGGCGTCCACCGCGTCCAGGGACGTCCCGTCCGGCGCGGCGACCAGGGCACGCAGGGTGTGGACAAGCTGGTCCGCGAGGGAGCGTGCCGTGGCCTCCTCGAAGTAGCGGGGGTCGTAGCCGACGACGACACCCATCCGGCTGCCCGGCAGGATCACCACGGTCAGCGGGTAGTTGGTGGACTCGTGGGCGTCGAGGTCGCGGACCTGGACGCCGTGCGCGCCCGCGGTGTCGTCGCCGACCGGATAGTTCTCGAACACCAGCAGGCTGTCGAACAGCGGGGTTCCCGCGGGCAGTCCGCTGGCGGCCTGGAGGTCGGTGAGCGGTACGTGGTCGAAGCGGCGGTCCTCGGCCCGCGCGGCCTGCGTCTCGCGCAGCCACGCGGCGCACGGGGCGGCGCCGTCCACGGTGACCCGGGCGGGCAGGGTGGTGATGAACAGGCCGGCGATGGTGTCGGCGCCCGGCATGTCCGCGGGCCGCCCGGAGACGGTCGTGCCGAAGCACACGTCCCGCTCGCCGCTCCAGCGGGACAGCAGCAGCGCCCAGGCGCCCTGCACCACGGTGTTGAGGGTCAGCCGGTGGCGCCGGGCGTAGTCCGCGAGGCCGTCCGTCTCGGCCTCCTCCAGGTACTCCGCGAGCCAGCTGCCGGAGCGGGACGGGGCGCCCGGGGCGGGCCTGCGGTCGTAGGGCAGCGGGGTCGGTGCGGTCAGGTCGGCGAGCGCGCCCGTCCAGTGCTCCGCGGCCCGTGTGGTGTCGCGGGCCGCGAGCCAGGCGGCGTAGTCCGCGAACGGCCTGCGCTCGGGCAGCCGCGGCTCCTCGCCCCGGGAGAGGGCGGCGTGAGCGGCCACGACGTCCCCGAGGACGTGGAAGACGCTCCACCCGTCGAGCAGGGCGTGGTGGAAGGTCCACACCACGCGCACCTCGTCCGGGGTGAGGCGGATCAGGGCGACGCGCAGCAGCGGCACGCGGTCCAGGTCGATGCCGCGGGCCTTGTCCTCGGCGAGCAGCCGTTCCAGCTCCGCCGCGCGCGCCTCGGGCGCGAGAGAGCTCCAGTCGTGCTCGGTGACGGGCACGGTGACGGCGCGCCGCACCGCCTGGAGCGGGACGGGCGCCCCGCCGAGGACGACGGCGGTGCGCAGCACGGGGGTGCGGTCCACGACGTGCTGCCACGCGGCGGCGAGCACGCGGGCGTCGGGCACGCCGTCCATGACGAACGTGATCTGCTCGACGTACAGCCCCTCGGCGGGCTCGTCCATGCCGTGGACGAGCATGCCCGCCTGGGTGGGGGTGAGCGGGTAGAGGTCCACGACGTCGCGTCCGGTGCCGACCAGGCGGTCGACGGCGGCCTGGTCCAGCGGGGCCAGCGGGAAGTCCGACGGGGTGCGGCCCCCGGCGCCGGGTTCGGCGCAGTGCCGCACGAGGGCCCGCAGTTCGTCGGTGAGCTCGGCCGCGAGCCGGGCGACGGTGTCACCGCGGTGCACGTCGCGCGAGTACGACCAGGTGAACTCCAGGCGCTTGTCCGTCACGCGCCCGATGACGTCGAGCAGGTGCGGGCGGTCCGCGGCCGTGTCCATGCCGCCCGTCAGGTCGCCGTGGGGCGCGTGCAGCAGGTCTCCGGTGGTGTTCCGGTCCTGCTGGCCCAGGTAGTTGAAGGAGATCTGCGGCAGCGCGGGCAGTCCCGCGCCCGCGGTCGGGTGCAGATGGCGCAGGGCGCCGTAGCCGATGCCGCCGTGGGGCACCGCGCGCAGGCCCTCCTTGACGGACTTCAGCGCGGTGGCGGTGTCCGCGTCGCGCGGTACGTCGAGCGCGACGGGGAACACGCTGGTGAACCAGCCGACGGTGCGGGAGAGGTCGACGTCGTCGAAGAGCTCCTCGCGGCCGTGGCCCTCCAGGGTCACGGCCACCCGGTCCCGGCCCGTCCAGCGCGCCAGGACCCGGCCGAGGGCGTACAGCAGCACGTCGTTGACGCGGGTGCGGTAGACGCCCGGTACGTCCTGGAGGAGGCGGCGGGTCTCCTCGGCGTCGAGGCCCACCGTCACCGACTCCTCGCTCGCGGCGGTGTTGGCCCCGGCGAGATCGGTCGGCAGGGCGTGGCCGTCGGGCACGTTCCGCCAGTGGTCGAGCTCGCCGTCGAAGGCTCCGGCCTCGGTGTGCGCGGCGAGGCGGCGGGCCCACGCCTGGAAGGAGGTCGTCTTCGGGCCGAGGTCCGGCGGGTTCCCCGCGCGCAGGGCCCGGTAGGCGGTGTCGAGGTCCTCCAGGATCAAGTGCCAGGACACCGCGTCCACGACCAGGTGGTGCGCGGCGAGCACCAGGACGGGCCGCCGCTCGTCGCCGGAGCGGCACAGCGCGGCCTTCAGGAGCGGCCCGGTGTCCAGGTCGAAGCCCGCGCACAGCTCGTCGACGAGGGCGGCGGGCACCTCCCCCGGCAGGTCGTGCACCTCCAGGTGGACCGGTGCGCCCGGCGCGGTGCCGTACTGGCGGCGGGCCCCGTCGGCGTGTGCCGGGTAGCGCAGGCGCAGCGCGTCGTGGTGGTCGTGGACGGCGGCGAGGGCGGCGCGCAGCGCGGCCTCGTCGGTGTCGCTGGCGAGGTGGTGGGCGACGGCCTGGGTGAGGCGTGCCGGGTCGCCGGTGAGGGTGTCGAACAGCAGGTGCTGGACGGGCGTGAGCGGTGCCTCGCCGACGACGGCGCCCTGTTCGGCCGTCGTTCCCGCGGCGGGCAGGTCCTCAGCGGCGGCGGCCAGCTCGGCGATCGTCTGGTGGCGGAACAGGTGCCTGGGCGTCAGCGCGAATCCGGCGCGGCGGGCCGCGGCGACGATCTGGATGCCGAGGATGGAGTCCCCGCCGAGCGTGAAGTAGTTGTCCTGCGCGCCCACGTCGGGCACGCCGAGGACCTCGGACCAGATCGCGGCGAGCGCCTTCTCCGTGTCGGTGCGGGGCGGGACGCCGCCGCCGTCGGCCGGAGCCGACCAGACGGGTTCGGGCAGTGCGTTCCGGTCGAGCTTGCCGCTGGCGCCGAGCGGCAGTCGCTCCAGCGGTACGACGGCCGCGGGGACCAGGTGGTCGGGGAGGGTGCGGGCGAGGAAGTCGCGCAGGGCCGCGGGGTCGGGGGCTTCGCTCCCCCTCGGTACGGCGTACGCCACGAGGCGGCGGTGGCCGTCGCGCTCCGACACGCGGGCGGCGGCCGCGGCCACGTCCGGGTGCCCGGCGAGGGCGGCCTCCAGCTCACCCAGCTCGACGCGGAAGCCGCGCACCTTCACCTGGTGGTCGGTGCGGCCCAGGTAGTGCAGCTCGCCGTGGGCGTCGCGGCGCACCAGGTCACCGGTGCGGTACATCCGCGAGCCGGGCGGACCGAACGGATCGGCCGTGAACCGCGACGCCGTAAGACCCGGACGGTTCAGATAACCACGAGCCAGAGCCGGACCACTCAGCCACAACTCCCCCGCCACCCCGTCCGGAACCGGCCGCAGCCGGGAGTCCAGAACATACACACCCGTCTCCGGCAGCCGCCGCCCGATGGGCGGCGCGGTCCCCTCCACGGTCAACGGCGCCGACCAAGTGGCCACCACCGTCGCCTCGGTGGGCCCGTAGGAGTTGACCAGACGGTGGTGCGGCGCCCAGGCGGCCACCAGTTCCGGACCACAGGCGTCGGCGCCGACCGTGAGGGTCTTCAGGTCCGGCAGGGTGCCCGGGGTCTCCGGTGGCAGGGTGGACAGCGCGGGCGGAGGCAGCAGCGTGTGCGTGATGCGCTCCGTCCGGAGCACCTCCGCGAGTTCCGCGCCGAGCAGTGGCCCGGGTGCGGGCACGACCAGGCTCGCGCCGAGCGGCAGGGACATGCACAACTCCAGCACCGAAGCGTCGAAGCTCGGCGTGGCGAACGCCAGCACCCGGTCCCCCGGCGCCACTTCATAGTGCGCCGCCTCAGCAGCCGAGAAACCCGCAAGACCGCGATGCGTCACCACGACACCCTTGGGCGTCCCCGTGGAACCCGACGTATAGATCACATACGCCGGATCCTCCAGACGCAGCGGACGGACCCGGTCCGCCTCCGTCGGCCGGTGCTCCGGTACGCCCTGTGCCGCGAGCAGTTCGGCGACCTGCTCCGCGTCGAGTGTCACCGCGGGCGCCGCGTCCCGCAGCATCAACGCCACCCGCTCCGCCGGATACCCCGGATCCACCGGCACGAAGGCCGCACCGGCCTTGGCCACGCCGAGCTGCGCGAGGACCATGTCCACGGAGCGGGGCAGCACCAGGGCCACCAGATCGCCCGGGCCCACACCGCGGGCGATCAACCCGTGCGCCACCCGGTTCGCGCGCACCTCGGCCTCGGCGAAGGACAGGGTGAGGCCCGGTCCGACGAGGGCCGTCGCCTCGGGCGTACGGTCCACGGCGGCCTCGACCAGGACGGGCAGCACCTCCGGCGCGACCGGGGCCAGTGCGGGGCGCGCGGGCCCCCGCAGGAGCCGTTCGCGCTCCTCCGGCGCCAGGATGTCCACCGCGTCCAGGCGGATGTCGTCCGAGGCGTCGGCCAGGAGGCGCAGCGTGTGCAGCAGCCGCGCCGCGAGGGAACGCGCGGTCGGCTCCTCGAAGTGACCGGGGTCGTAGTCCAGGATGACCGACAGGACGTCCCCGGGGGCGACCACCACGTTGAGCGGGTAGTTGGTCGGCTCCACGTCGCGTTCCTGCTCGATGGCCAGGCCGTGCCGGGCCAGGGCGCCCTCGTCGAACGGGTAGTTCTCGAAGACCACGATGCTGTCGAAGAGGTTCGTGCCGCCGGGCACCTCGCTCCACGTCTGGAGCTGGGCGAGGGAGACGAAGTCGTGCCTGCGGGACTCCGACTGGGCGGCCTGGAGCTCGCGCAGCCACTCCAGGAGGCCGCGACCGCCGTCGATCCGGACGCGGGTGGGCAGGGTGTTGATGAACACCCCGACCATCGAGGTCACTCCGGGCAGTTCGGCGGGGCGCCCGGAGACGGTGGTGCCGAACACGACGTCGTCCCCGCCGCCGTACCGCGACAGGAGCAGCGCCCAGGCGCCCTGCACCATGGTGTTGACGGTCAGTCCGGCCCGCTGTGCCGTCTCCCGCAGCCGCGCCGACGTCCCGGCGTCGAGCTCCACGCCGACGGTTCCGGAGGACGACGCGCGGTGGGCCTCGGTGGGCCGCCGGTCCCTGGGGAGTTCGGTCGGGGCGGAGAACCCGGCGAGGGTCTCGCGCCAGTACCGCTCCGACCGGGCGGCGTCCTGCCGCGACAGCCACTCCAGGTAGTCGCGGAAGGGCGCGCGGTCGGCGATCTCCGGGCGGCGTCCGGCGGTCAGCGCCGCGTACCGCTCGCACACCTCGTCGAAGACCTGGGCCGCGCTCCACCCGTCGAGCAGGACGTGGTGGAACGTCCACACCATCCGTACGCGGTCCGGCGCCAGACGGATCAGGGTGAGGCGCATCAGGGGCGCGGTGCCCAGGTCGATCCCGGCGTCCCGGTCCGCGTCGAGCAGCCGGTCCATCTCCCGCGCGCACCGGTCGGCGGGCCATCCGGTCCAGTCGTGGTGGGTGACGGGCACGGTGGCCCGGTGCCGCACGGCCTGGAGCGGCTCGGAGGTCTCCTGCCACACCAGGCCGGTGCGCAGCACGGCGTTGGCGTCGGCGGTCCGCTGCCACGCCTCGGCCAGGGCGCCCGGGTCGGTGACGCCGCGCAGCACCAGCTGGACCTGGTTGACGTACGTCCGCGCGTCGGGATCCATGAGGCTGTGGAACAGCATGCCCGCCTGCATCGGCGTCAGCGGGTACAGGTCCTCGACCGCGCGGCCGTCGCCCACGACGCGGTCCAGGGCCTCCTGGTCCACGCGGGCCAGCGGGAAGTCCGAGGGCGTGCGGCCCCCGGCGTCCTCGCGGCAGCAGTGGGCTACGAGCTCGGTGAGCGCCCGCAGCATGCCGTCGGCGAGGCCCGCGACGGTCTCCTCGTGGTGCAGGGTGTGGCTGTAGTGCCAGGTGATCTCCAGCTCCCCGCCCTCCACGCGGGCGATCACGTCGAGGAGGTGCGGGCGCGCCGCGTCGGGCGCGTCGGCGCCGCCGAGGCCGCCGGGCACGCCGCGCACCAGGGCGCCGCCGCCGTCGGCCGACCAGTCGAACCGGCCCAGGTAGTTGAAGCTGATGCCGGGCGTCGGCGCGGCGGTGAGCCGGTCGTCCCCGGCGAGGTGCGTGAGCGCGCCATGGCCGATGCCCCGCTCCGGCACCGCGCGCAGCTGCTCCTTGACGGACTTCAGGGCGGTCCCCCAGTCCGTGTCCGGCACGTGCAGGGCGACGGGGTACAGGCTGGTGAACCAGCCGACCGTGCGGGACAGGTCGACGTCGTCGAAGAGCTGGTCCTCGCGGCCGTGGCCCTCCAGAGCGACAGCGACGGTAGAACGTTCGATCCAGTCGGCGACGGTACGGCCGAGCGCGGTCAGGAGCACGTCGTCGATGCGGGTGCGGTAGGCGCCGGGCACCTTGCGCAGCAGGTCGTCGGTGCGCTCCCGGTCCAGGCGTACGGTGACCGCGCGCACGTCGGCCATGGTGGTGCCGTCCGGTGCCGCGCCGGTGTCCAGGGGCAGGGGCGCGGCGCAGTGCCGTGCCACGTCCTCCCAGTGGGCGCGCTGGTCGGCGAAGCCGCCGGACGCGGTGCGGGCACGCAGGCGGCGGGCCCACTCCTGGACCGACGTGGTGCGCTCCGGAAGCCGTACGGGCTCGCCCGTACGCGCCTGCTGATAGGCGGTGTCCAGGTCCTCCAGGAGGATGCGCCAGGACACCCCGTCGACGACCAGGTGGTGGACGGTCAGGAGCAGGCGCGGTCGCGTGCCGGTGAACAGAAGGGCGTTCAGCAGCGGGCCGGTGGCGAGGCGGAACGCGGCGTGCGCCTCGGCGGTGGCGCGGGCCTCGGCGGCTTCGGCCGCTTCGGCGTCCGGGCCGCTCAGGTCCACGATCTCCAGAAGGTCCGGTGCCGCCTCGTCCGGGCCGGGGCAGTGCTGCCGCCAGGCCCCGTCGTCGCCCTGGACGAACCGGGCGCGCAGGGCGTCGTGGTGGGACCACAGGGCCGCGAGGGCGCGGCGCAGGGCGTCCGCGTCGACGTCCCCGGCCGTCTCGACGAGCAGGCACTGGTCGAAGACCTCGGGGCGGCGCGGCCCAGGGTCGAGGAACCAGTGCTGGATGGGCGTGAGCGGCACCTCGCCGGCCACGGGGCCGGTTCCGGCGACGGCCCCGGCCGAGCCGCTGGCCGCGGCGAGGGCGGCCACGGTGGGGTGGCGGAACAGGTCGCGCGGGGTGAGCCCGAGCCCGGCGGCGCGGGCCCGTGAGACGACCTGGATGCTGAGGATCGAGTCGCCGCCGAGGGTGAAGAAGTTGTCGTCGGCGCCGACGCGGTCCACGCCCAGGAGGTCCGCCCAGATGCCGCTGAGGACGCGCTCGGCCTCGGTGCGGGGCGGCCGGTAGGCGGTGTCGCCCGCCGCCGACCAGTCCGGTGCGGGCAGTCTGCTCCGGTCCACCTTGCCGTTGGCGGTCAGCGGCAGCTCCGGCACCGTCACGAAGGCGGCGGGGACCATGTAGTCGGGCAGTTCGGCGGCCACGTGGGCGCGCAGTTCGCGCACGGTCGGCGCGGCCGCCGCGGGGGCGGGCACGACGTGGGCGGCCAGGCGCTTGCGCCCGGCGTGCTCGCACACGGACACGACGACCTCGGCGACACCCGCGTGCGCGGTGAGGCGGGCCTCGATCTCGGCGGGCTCGACGCGGAACCCGCGCAGCTTGATCTGGTCGTCCGCGCGCCCCACGAAGTGCAGTTCGCCGTCGCCGCCGAAGCGCACGACGTCGCCGGTGCGGTACATGCGGGAGCCGGGCGGACCGAACGGATCGGCCACATAGCGGGCGGCGGTCGCCCCCGACCGCCCGGTGTAGCCCCGGGCGAGCCCGGCCCCCGCGACGTACAACTCCCCCGGCACGCCGGGTGGTTGGGGCTGGAGCGCGGCGTCGAGGACGTACACCCGGGTGTTGTCGAGCGGGCGCCCGATGGGCAGCACCGGGGGCAGCGGGTCACCGGCGCGGAAGGGGCGCCGGGTCGCGAAGGTGGTGGTCTCGGTGGGGCCGTAGCCGTCGACGACGGTGAGGTCGGGGCAGGCGTCGAGGACGCGGCGCACCACGGCGCCCGGCACGGCCTCGCCCCCGGTCCACACCTCCCGCGCGCCGCGCAGGCAGGTGGGGTCCTCCTGCGCGAGGAGGCGGAACAGGCCCGCGGTGAGCCACAGGAACCGCACGCCGCGCTCGGTGATCGCGTTCCGGACGACGGCGGCCTCGACGTCCCCGGGCGGGGCGAGGACGGCCGTTCCGCCCCGCAGCAGGGGCACCCACAGCTCGTACGTGGAGGCGTCGAAGGCGTGCGGGGAGTGCACGAGGACGCGGTCGTGCCCGGCGAAGGCGCGGTCCGACGCGAGGGCGGCGACGTCCCGGTGGCGCACGGCGACGCCCTTGGGCGTGCCGGTGGAGCCGGAGGTGAACATGACGTACTGGACGGAGTCGGGGTGCACGGCCGGGGCGTCGGGAGCGTCCGGCGCTTCGCCCTCGGGTTCCCGGTCGGGCCGCAGCACGGTTCCGTCGGGCAGCACGTCCCGCGCCGTGCGCTCCCACTCGGCGTCCGTCAGGACGAGGTCCGCGCCGACCTCGGCGAGCATGCGCCGCAGCCGCTCGCTCGGCGCCCGGCCGTCGAGGGGGACGTAGACGCCTCCGCCGAGGGCGAGCGCGAGCTGGACGACGACCAGGCCGACCGAGCGGTCCATGAGGACGCCGACCGGCACTTCGGCCGTGACGCCGCGGGCGGCGAGCCGGGCGGCGAGTGCCGTGGCCCGGACGTCCAGGTCCCGGTAGGTGAGCCGGTCGGCACCGGCCTCCAGGGCGACGGCGTCGGGCGTGCGGCGCGCCTGTGCCGTCCACAGCCGCGCGACCGTCTCCTCGGGGACGGCGGTGGCGGTGTCGTTCCACTCGTCGACGACCTGGCGGCGGCGGGCGGGCGTGAGCAGCGGCAGCAGCGCGGGCGGGCGCTCGGGTCCCGCGGCCATGCCCTCGAAGAGCACGGTGAGGTACTCGCCCATCCGGGCGACCGTGGCGGCGTCGAGGAGCGCGGGGTCGTAGCCGAGGCGCAGGCCGAGTTCCGTACCGGGATAGGCGACCAGGCTCAGCGGGTAGTTGGTGGTCTCGATGCCGTCGAGGTCGCTCAGGCGCAGCCCGTGGGCGGCGGCGAGGTCGTCGTCGACGGGGTAGTTCTCGAAGACGACGATGCTGTCGAACAGGGCGGCCCGCTCGGGGAGTTCGGTGAGGGCCTTCATCCGTGTGAGCGGCACGTGGTCGAAGCGGCGGTCCTCGCTCTGGTCGTACTGGAGGGCGCCCAGCCAGTCGGCGAGGGTGCCGTCGCGCGCCACCCGGACGCGGGTGGGCAGGGTCGTGATGAACAGGCCGGTGATGGAGTCGGCGCCCGGCAGCTCGGGCGGGCGGCCGGAGACGGTGGTGCCGAAGACGACCTCGTCCCTGCCCGCAAGGCGGCTCAGGAGGAGCGCCCAGGCGCCCTGGACCAGGGTGTTCAGGGTCAGGCCCGCCGCCTTGGCCAGGTCCTCCAGGGCGCGCGTCGTGGCCTGCGGCACCGTGACGCGGACCGCCTCGGTGGACTCCGCGTGGTGGGTCTCGCGCGGTTCGCGGTCGTAGGGCAGCGCGGTGGCCTCGGTCAGGCCGGCGAGGCGGTCGCGCCAGTGCCGCTCGGCCCGGTCGTCGTCGCGGTCGCGCAGCCAGGCCACGTAGTCGCTGAAGGGGCGCCGCACGGGCAGCGGGTCGCCCCCGTCCTCGGAGCCGGACGGCCGTGCGTGGCGGGCGAACACGTCGGACAGGACCTGGAACAGGCTCCAGCCGTCCAGGATCAGATGGTGGAAGGACCACACCACGCGTACGGAGGTGTCGGAGAGCCGGACCAGGGCCAGGCGCTGGAGCGGGGCGCACGCCAGGTCGACGCCGCGCTCGCGGTCCCGGTCGAGCAGGTCCCGCGGCGCGCCGCCCCGCTCGTCGTCGGTCAGCCGGCGCCAGTCCAGGTGCGTGACCGGCACGGTCGCGTGGCGCCGCACCACGAGGAGCGGTTCGGGCACGTCCTGCCACACCGCGCGGGAGCGGAGCACCGGGGTGCGGTCCGTCACGTGCTGCCAGGCCGCCGCGAGGGCGGCGGGATCGGGCACGCCGTCCAGGACGAACGACACCTGCTGGAAGTACACGCTCTGGTCGTCCTGCGACAGGCCGTGGAAGAGCATCCCCGCCTGGGTGGGCGTGAGCGCGTGGACGTCCTCGACCGCGCCGGGGTCGTCGCCCACGAGGCGGTCCACGGCCGTCTGGTCGAGCCGCGCCAGCGGGAAGTCCGACGGGGTGCGGCCGCCGGTGCCGGGCCGGGCCGCGTGCCGGGCGATCCCGGCGAGCGCGTCCGCGAACCCCGCGGCGAGATCCGCGACGGTCGCCTCGTGGTGCAGCGCGTCGGAGTAGAACCAGGTGAACTCCAGTGCGTCGCCGTCCAGCTGCCCCACGACCTCCAGCGGGTGCGGGCGCGCGGACAGCGGGTCGGCGTCCAGTTCGAGGGGGCGGAACGGTTCGCCGTACAGGCCGTCCGGCGCGTCCGGGAGCCCGAAACGGCCCAGGTAGTTGAAGCTGACCTGCGCGGCGGGCGCCGGGGGCGCCGTGCCGGGCCCGGTCAGGTGGCGCAGCGCGTCGTGGCCCAGGCCGTGCCGGGGTACCGCGCGCAGCTGCTCCTTGACCTGCTTGAGTACGGCGTCCCAGTCGGCGTCGGGCGGGACGGCGAGCGCGACGGGGTGGCGGGTGGTGAACCAGCCGACGGTCCGGCTGGTGTCGACGTCGGCGAACAGCTCCTCGCGCCCGTGCCCCTCGACGTCCACCAGGACCCGCTCGTGGCCGGTCCAGGCGCACAGCACGCGTCCGAGCGCGCTCAGGAGCACGTCGTTGACCCGGGTGCGGTAGGTGTCGGGCAGCGTGCGCAGCAGCGCGGTGGTGTGCTCGGGGGTGAGGCGTACGGTCACCGAGCGGGCCGAGGCGTAGGTGTTGGGGCCCGCCCCGTCCGTGGGCAGGGCCGCCTCGGCGCCCGCGAGGGCTCGGGTCCAGTACGCCGTCTCGTCGGCGAAGCCTCCGTCGGCCGCGTGCGTGGCCAGGCGCTGTGCCCAGTGGCGCAGCGGCGAGGACTTGGCGGGCAGGGCCGCCGTCGCGTCGCGGCCCTCGCGGCGGGCGCGGTAGGCCAGGTCGAGGTCTTCGAGCAGGACGCGCCAGGAGACGCCGTCGACCACGAGGTGGTGGACGGCCAGGTGCAGGACGGGCCGCAGCCCCGCGCCCCGCTCGTGCAGGACGGCGCGCAGCAGCGGGCCCTCGCTCAGGTCGAAGGGGCCCAGGTGCGGCGCGTCGGCGTCGGGGCCCGTGTGGCGTGCCAGGCGCAGGCGCGGCGTCCGTTCGCCGATGCGCCACCGGGCGGTGGCGGGGCCGGTACCGCCGGGACCTGCGGCGCCCTCGGTCACGAAGTGGGAGCGCAGCGCGTCGTGGTGGGCGACCAGGTCGTTGAGCGCGTCCTCAAGAGCTGCCGCGTCGACCGCCCCGCGCAGCTGGGCCGACAGGGTCTGGGAGAAGTGGCCGGAGCGGTCTCCGGCGCTGTCGAACAGCCAGTGCTGGATGGGCGTCAGCGGCGCCGGTCCGGTGGCCGCCACCTGGACGGGGGCGGTGGCCTTGCGGCCTTCCGCGGCGTCCGCGCAGCGGGCGAGGTCGGCCACCGTCTGGTGCCGGTACACATCGCGGGAGGTGACCGTCAGGCCCGCCTGCCGGGCCCGGGCGACGACTTGGATGCTGAGGATGGAGTCGCCGCCGAGCGCGAAGAAGTTGTCGTCCGCCCCGACCCGCTCCACGTGCAGGACGTCCGCCCAGATCCCGGCGAGGAGCCGTTCGGTGGGCGTGCGCGGCGGCACGTGGCGGGCGGTGCGCGCGAGCGGCCCGGGGTCGGGCAGCCGGTCGCGGTCCAGCTTGCCGTTGGGGTTCAGGGGCAGCGCGCTCAGCCCGACGACGACGGCGGGGACCAGGTAGTCGGGCAGGGCGCGGCCGAGTTCGCGGCGCACCGCGTCCGGGTCCACCCGCTTGCCCGGGGCGGGCACGACGTAGCCGACCAGGCGCCGGTGTCCTTCGCTCTCGCGGGCGGCGGCGGCCGCCTGCGCCACGCCCTCGCAGCGCAGCAGGGCCTCCTCCACCTCGCCCAGTTCGATGCGGAAGCCGCGCACCTTGACCTGCTGGTCGGTGCGGCCCAGGTACTCCAGTTCGCCCGCCTGGGTCCACCGCACCAGGTCACCGGTGCGGTACATGCGGTCCCCGGGGGCGCCGAAGGGGTCGGCGAGGAAGCGGGTCGCGGTCAGCCCGGGGCGGCGCAGATAGCCGCGGGCGAGGCCGCCGCCGCCGAGGTAGAGCTCGCCCGTCACGCCCGGGGGCTGCGGGCGCAGCAGGTGGTCCAGGACGTAGGCGCGGGTGCGCGCCACGGGCCTGCCGATCGGCGGGGCCTGGTCGGGTTCGGTGTCGTCGGCGAACCAGGCGGTGGCGTAGACCGTGGCCTCGGTCGGGCCGTATATGTTGGCCACTTCGCAGAACGGCATGGCCCGCCGAAGGTCGCGCACGGTCTGCGCGGGCAGCGCCTCCCCGGCCAGGACGAACGTGTCCGAGGCGATCGCCGTGTGGCCCTCGGTGAGCAGCCGCGCGATCACGGACGGCACACCGCTGACGAGCCCGGCGCTGCGCAGGTCGGGGGCCTCGGCGAGGGCGGCGAGGTCCGCGACCACCTCGATGCTGCCGCCCGCGAGCAGGGGGCAGATCAACTCGAACACGGACACGTCGAAGTTGAGCGACGTCGAGGCGATCACATGGGCGAGGCGCTCGGGCCCGAACCGCTCCGCCACCCACTCGGCGAGCGCCGCCACGCTGCGGTGGGCGACCACGACGCCCTTGGGGCGGCCGGTCGACCCCGAGGTGTAGATGACGTACGCGGGATGGTCGGGGACCAGGGGGCGTGCCAGGTCCGCCGCCGTCAGGTCCGTGTCCCCCGGCAGGTCCGCGCCGTCGGTCAGGCAGTCCTCCAGGATCAGCGGCTCGCAGTCCGCGGGCAGCGCGCCCGCGGTCTCGCGGCCCGCGACGACGAGGCCCGGTTGGGCGTCGGCGAGCATGAAGCGGATGCGCTCGGCGGGGTAGCCGGGGTCGACGGGCAGATAGCCCGCGCCGGACTTCAGGACGCCCCACAGGGCCGGGACCAGGTCGGCGGTGCGGGGCAGGCACAGGGCCACGAGCGTCTCGGGCCCGGCGCCGCGGGCCACGAGCTGCCGGGCGATGCGGTTGGCTCGCCGGTTCACCTCGGTGTAGTCGAGGCGTGTGGTGCCGCAGTCCACGGCGGTGTGCTCGGGGGTGCGGGCCACCTGGGCCTCGAAGAGCGCCGGCAGGGTGCGCGCGGTGTCGTCGTCCCCGGTGCGCGCGGGCGGGTTCCAGGTCTCCAGGAGGGTGCGCCGCTCGCCCTCCAGGAGCAGGGGCAGCTCGGCCAGCGTCCGGTGCGGGCCGTCCGCCATGTCCTCCAGGAGGCGGTGCAGATGGCGGCTCATCCGGGCGACCGTGTCCACGTCGAACAGATCGGTGTTGAACTCGACGGTCAGCTCACGGCCGCCGTCCGGGCGCGGCGCGAACTCAAGGACCAGGTCGAAGCGGGAGGCCGGGCGCGGCAGCGGGTGCTCCTCGACGCGCAGCGCGCCGGCCCGCGGCGGATGGGCGGGGGCCGTCTGCTGGACCACGAGCGCCTGCACCAGCGGCGTACGGCTGGGGTCGCGGGGCGGTGCCAGTTCCTCGACGACGCGGTCGAAGGGCACCCCGTCGTGGGCGAAGGCGTCCAGGACGGTCGCGCGCATGCGCTCCACGAACGCGCCGACGGTGGTGGTGTCGTCGACTTCCTCGCGCAGCACCACGGTGTTGGCGAAGAAGCCTGTCACGTCCTCCAGGTCGCGGCGCCCGCGCCCGTTGGTGACGGTGCCGAAGGCCACGTCCCGCTGGCCGGAGTACCGGGAGAACAGCACGGCCGCCGCCGCGGCGAACAGGGTGAACAACGTCGTGCCGCGGCCCGCGGCCAGCTGCCGCAGCCGCTCGACGAGGTCCGCCGGGATCGGGTGGCGGTGGGCGTCGCCGACGGTCGTGCGCACCGGCGGCCGGGGCCGGTCGGTGGGCAGGTCGAGCTGCTGCATGCCCGTCAGGTGCCGCTTCCAGTACGCGAGGTCGTCGCTGTCGGTGCCGGAGGAGCGCTGCCGCCGCTCCCACACCGCGAAGTCCGGGTACTGCACCGTCGGCGCGGGCAGGCCGTCGGGCGCTCCGGTGGCCTCCGCGTGGTAGAGCGCGGCCAGTTCGCGGGTGAGCAGGCCCACCGACCAGCCGTCGGTGACGATGTGGTGCTGGGCCAGGAGCAGCAGGTGTTCCCCGTCGGTGAGGCGGATGAGGAGCGCCCGGGTGAGGGGGCCCGTGGCCAGGTCGAAGGCGCGGCCGAGCTCCACGGTGAGGAGCCGTTCGGCGACCTCGGCGCGCCGGGCGGCGGGCACGTGCGCCACGTCGGCCGTGCGCAGGGGCAGTTCGGCCGTCGCGCTGACGCGCTGCACGCCCTGTCCGGCGACCGTGGCGAACGTGGTGCGCAGCGCGTCGTGGCGGGCGGCGAGCCGGTCCAGGGCGCGGCGCAGGGCCGCGCCGTCGAGGTCGCCGCGCAGCCGCAGCGCCACGCCGGTGTTGTACTCCGTGCCGCCTTGGGTGAGGTCGTCCAGGAACCACAGCCGCTGCTGCGCGCTGGACAGGGGCAGCGGGCCGTCGCGCGGGGCGGGCGGTATCGGCTCGGGCGGTGCGGTGGCGGACGGGTCGCCGAGGAGCGGGGCGAGAGCGGCGACGGTCCGGGCGGTGAACACGTCCCGCACCGCGAGGCGCACGCCCAGTTCCTCGGTGATCCGTGACAGCGTCCGGGCGGCGAGGACGGAGTCGCCGCCCAGGTCGAAGAAGTCGTCGTCGGCGCCCACGGCGTCGACGGCGAGGACCTCGGCCCAGATGGCGGCCAGTGCCTCCTCCTGCGGGGTGCGCGGCCGGGTCCAGCCGTCGGCGGTCTCGCGGACGGGGGCGGGCAGGGCGCGGTGGTCCACCTTGTGGTGACTGGTGAGCGGGAGTTCGTCCAGGACGACGACGGCGGCCGGGACCATGTGCGCGGGCAGGGCGGTGGCCGTCGCCGCGCGCAGCGCGGCGGGCTCCGGGGCGCGGTCGGCGTCGGTGGGCGTGACGTAGCCGACGAGCCGCCGCCGTCCCGGGTCGTCCTCGCGCACCACGACGACGGCCTCGCGCACGCCGGGGTGGCGCAGGAGCACGGCCTCGATCTCGCCGGGTTCGATGCGGAAGCCGCGGACCTTGACCTGGCGGTCGGCGCGGCCGAGGAACTCCAGCTCTCCTTCGCCGTTCCAGCGGGCGCGGTCGCCGGTGCGGTAGAGCCGAGCGCCGGGCGGGCCGAAGGGGCTGGCGACGAAGCGGGTGGCGGTCAGGCCGGGGCGGCCGTGGTAGCCGCGGGCCACGCCGTCCCCGCCCACGTACAGCTCGCCGTCGGCGCCGGGCGCGACGGGGCGCAGCGCCGCGTCGAGGACGTGTACCTGGGTGCCGGACAGGGGGGTGCCGATGCTCGGTGTTCCGCTGCCCGCGGTCAGGGGGCCGGTCCAGGAGGCGACGACCGTCGCTTCGGTGGGGCCGTAGGAGTTGATCATCCGGCGGCCGGGGGCCCAGCGGTCGACGAGGGTGGGCGGGCAGGCCTCCGCTCCTACGATCAGGTTGCTCAGGTGGCTGCCCGCGGCGCCGTGCGCCGGGTCGGGCAGGGTGGCGAGGGCGGCGGGCGGGATCAGCGCGTGGGTGATGCGGTGCTCGTCGAGGACGGCGGCGAGTTCGTCGCCGAGCCACGGTCCGTGCGGCGGCACCACGAGGGTGGCTCCGGACAGGACGGAGCTGCACAGTTCGAGGACGGCGGCGTCGAAGCTGGGCGAGGAGAACTGCAGGATCCGGTCGCCGGGCCGCACGGCGTACTGCTCGGCGCAGCCGCGGCTGAAGGCCGCGATGCCCCGGTGGGTGACGGTCACGCCCTTGGGGGTGCCGGTGGAGCCGGAGGTGTAGATGACGTACGCCGCGTGGTCGGCGCCCACCGGCTCGGGCCACCGGTCGGGCACGGGACCGGCCGCGTCGTCGAGGACGGCGCGGACCCGGGCCGGGTCGTCGAGGACCACCACCGGTGCGGCGTCGGCCAGCATCAGCGCGCGCCGCTCGGCGGGGTAGCCCGGGTCCACGGGCAGGAAGGCGGCACTAGCACGTGTCACGGCGATCTCTGCCGCGATCAGTTCCATTGATCGCGGCAGGACGAGCGCCACCGTGCGATCCGGTCCGGCCCCGCGCCGTACGAGGTCGGCGGCGAGGCGGTCGGCCCGCTGTGCCAACTCCCGGTAGGACCAGGTGCGTCGGCCGTCGGTGACCGCGGGCGCGTCGGGTGTCCGGGCCACCCATGCGGCGAACAGCTCACCGAGCGACGGGTGCGGGTGCGCACCGGAGCTCCCGCTTCCGCCGCCGGTGGCGGCGTGGTCGGCCGACGGCGGGTTGGTCGCCGGGGTGGGCTTGTCATGCAGGTCCGTCATGGGGGGATGTCCTTCGGCGCGGGGACGGTGCGGGTGCGCGCGGGCACGGGTTGCTCCCGGCAGGGCGGGGCCGGGACGTGCTCACGCCGGAGCTGGGTGTGCTCAGGAGGTGCGGGTGCGGCGGGCGGTGCGGCCCGAGATCTGCACGCGGTCGACGGTGCCGGTGGCGGCGTCGCGGTGGAAGCGTCCGCCGGGCTCGCGGCGACCGGTGGCCGGGTCGACCAGGTCGCACGTCAGGTCGGCGTAGCAGACCAGGGGCAGCGGGAGGTCGCCGTCCACGGACAGCGCTGGGGAGCCGTCGACGTCGAGAGTGATCCGGTATTCGAGGGCGCCGTTGCGGTAGGTGCCGGCGCACTCGGGGAGGGCGATGGGTTCGCCCCGCTGTGCGGGTGCCGGAGCGGTCGGCACGCGTACGCCGGTGAGCCGGGTGAGGTCGTCGGCGAGGTCCTGCCACAGGGCGGTGGCGCCGCCGGCGTTGCCGGTGAAGGCGACGACCACGCCGCTGTCGGGCTCGGCCCGCAGGTGGCAGGAGGTGCCCTGGGCGTTCCCGTCGTGGCCGCACCACCAGCGGCCGTCCTCCTTGAACAGCGCGACGCCCAGGCCCCAGGCGTCCGCGAGGACCCCCGGGTCGGCGCCGGGCACGGGGGTCCGCATGAGCGCCGCGACGGCGGGCGGCAGCACGGCGGACCGGCCTGTCAGGGATCTTCCGAGGGCCGCCAGGTCGAGGGCGCTGGCCAGCAGGGCGCCCGCCGGTGCCTCGACGGCGGCGAGGTTCTGCCGGGCCGGGCGCGGTTGTCCGGTCGCGGTGTTCAGCGCGTGGCCGACGGCGGCCGTGCGGGCGGGGGCGGGCTCGCCGAGGTAGGCGGCCGTGGTGCCGAGGGGCTCCAGGAGCAGGGCGCGGACGGCCTCCTTCCAGGTCATGCCGGTGACCGACTCGATGATCCGTCCGGCGGCGATGTAACCGGCGTTGGAGTACGAGAATCCGGCTCCGGGCGCGAACAGCGCGTCCCGGGCGGCGCAGACCTCCGCCAGATAGCGCGGGGCGGTCGTCCCGGCGGCGGTGTCCGAGTCGGGTCCTGTGGGCAGCCCGGCGGTGTGGCTGAGCAGGTGACGTATCGTTACCTCAGGTAACGCGCGTAGCTCGGGTATGAACGAGGCCGCGGGGTCGTCGGGCTCCAGATCGCCGTCGTCGGCGAGGAGCATCACGGCGGCGGCGGTGTAGACCTTGGTGACGGACCCCAGGGGAACGGCCGTGTCCGCGGTGAACGGAGTGCCGGTGGAGGCGTCGGTGGTGCCGGTGTGCACGCTGACCACGTCCGTCCCGGTGTCCACGGCCAGGTGGGCACCGGGGACCCGGTGGGTGCGCGCGAGCACATCGAGACGATCTTGCAGGACTTCGCTTAAGCGGGACGGCGACCGCTCGATGATCGTGGCGGCGGTGGTGTACGGCATGACGAAGTGGCTCCCGTTAACAGTGGCTCAGGGCGGGTGGCGCGACGGCCGGCGGGCTCCGGGCCGGGCGTGAGGGCGCGGGTGATTACGGTCTGACGACGTCGACCGGCAGGTGGCGGACGCCGACGAGGACGGCCGGGTTCTGGTACGTGACGTCGCCGTAGGAGGAGACGGAGAGGTCACGGAAGCGGTCGAGCAGCATCCGCAGCGCGATGCGGGCCTCCAGGCGGGCCAGGGGCGCGCCGAAGCAGAAGTGGATGCCGTGGCCGAAGGTCAGATGGGGATTCGGGCTGCGGGTCACGTCCAGGACGTCCGGCTTGGTGAAGCGGTCGGGGTCGCGGTTGGCGGCGCCCAGGTGGGCCATCACCAGGGTGTTGGTGGGCAGTTCGTGACCGCCGAGGACCACGGGGCGGGTGACGCGCCGACCCAGTTCGGGGAAGGGCGGCAGCCAGCGCAGCACTTCCTCGATGGCGTCGGGCAGCCGTGCGGGGTCGGCGCGCAGGGCGGTGAGCGTGCCGGGGTTGCGGTCGAAGGCGACCAGGGCGTTGCCCAGGAGGGCGGTGGTGGTGATGTGTCCGGCCACGAGGAGCAGGGCGACGAACCCGACCATCTCCTGGTCCTCCAGGCGGACTCCGTCGACCTCGGCGGCGATGAGCTTGCTGATGAGGTCGTCGCCCGGCTCGGCGCGGCGGCGGCGGATGTGGTCCAGGACGTAGCCGTTCATCTCGCGCACGGTCGGGGCGATGGCTTCGAGGGCGCGCTCCAGGTCGGCCATGTCGGGCGACTCGCCGAGCTGGTCGCCGCCGAAGAGGGTGGCCGCCCACTCCTGGAACAGCGGGTGGTCCTCGGTGGGGATGCCGAGGAGTTCGGCGATCACGATGATGGGCAGGGGGTAGGCCAGCGCGTCGACCATGTCGATCCGGTCGTGGTCGGCCACCGCGTCGAGCAGACGGGCGCACACGGCTTCGATGCGCGGTTCGAGCCCGTGCACCACGCGCGGGGTGAACGCCTGGCTCACCAGGGTGCGGAACTTGCGGTGCTCGGGCGGGTCCATGCCGACGAAGTTGCCCTGCCTGAAGGCTTCGAAGTCCTCTTGGGAGGGGGCGATCGGGGTCATGTCCGAGGAGTACGTCGCCGAGTCGGCGAGCACGGCGGCAACCCCTTCGTGGTTTACGACGTGCCACACCCCCTGCGCCTCGTCGTGGCGGACCGGGCCGGCCTCGCGCAGGGATCGCCACTGTTCGGTCAGCGCGTCGAACAGTAAGTGGCCCTGCGTCGAGGAGCTGTTGGTCGAATTGCTGGTCACTTCTCTCCCTTGGGTGGGGGGATGCGGAGGCACGACGAAAGCAGGGGGTGGGGTGGTCGCTCGGGCTGAGTCGACTCCGGCACGCGGGGCGGGGCCACCGTGGCCGGATGCGGGCCGCATGTCCCCGCGCGCGCCGAAGGGCCCCACGCGGTGAACGCGGTGTGCGGGCAGGCCGATGGAGCGTCCGTCACGGAGGGCGGGCAGGCCCTAGCGGCGGGCGGTGGTGTCCTCACCGACCCGCACGCCTGCTCTCCGCCGTCACCGGGGCCGCTTGGCCTGGCTCAACACGTCCGCCCCATCGCACTTCGGCTTTCCGTCCGCCCTTCGGCGAAGGGCGGCACCTGTTGTGCGAACCAAGCCGACATCACTCATCCCCCAGTGAAACGTTCCTCGCGGTGGCGCGAGATTTCCCCTTGCTCGTACGAATCGGTGGCGCGGTCCCGCGAAGACGGGACTCCCCGCTGCGGACGACAACGTACGCACATCCCATGGATGCGGTCCTGTGCTTTGCACCACGCATATTCAGAGCACCCTCGCCACAGTCTTCACGGTGGGTCACTCGATAGCAACCCCCAGAAGTTGAACGAAGGGTGCTTCCGCCGTCTGTTTTGCGTAACCGTCGAGTAGCTTTCGAACGGTCTCGTTCGAGCCTCAACAATCCAGTACGGACCGCCGCCACGCGTGTGCCCCGCCGCCCCATGACCAAACACCCAACCATAGAAATCGCCGCCTTCCGTCCACCCGCATCCAGCCAGTAACGCCTTCGACCAGGCACAGCCGCCGAGGCCCGGCCATGAACGACTACCGGGATGGAAGATGCTGACCGAATACGCACCCTCGTTGCCCACTTGCCCTCCATCCCACGACATGGACGGATCGGGGATGTCCAGCCCTCGGAGGGCCCGTCGGACGGAGGTGCAGGCGTGGCCGAATTCCATAGGGGGCGCACAGGGGCGCACAGTCACGCATTGTGCGCGGGCGCACGCTTCCGGCAGAAACTTCTTCCCTTCTTCATCTCTGTGGAATTCTCTCCGGTTAACGGCGAATGTCGGGTTAACGGCCAATGCCCTGGCCAATGCTTGGGGTATGCACGCGACAGTAGCTGACCTGTTCTCAGTGATCGCGATCGCGTCCCCCCACGTTTCCGTCAGCGCCTTCCTCTTCCTCGCCCGCTTCGACGGCGCCGCTCTCCCGCAGTCGGCGGCGCAGCTGTTCCAGGCCCCGTCGCGCGTGGCTCTTCACCGTGCCGAGCGGCCAGCCGGTGACGACGGCGATCTGCGGCTGGGTGAGGTCGTCGTAGAACGCGAGCCTGAGGACGCGCCGTTGGGCGGGTGACAGACGGCTCACCTCGTGGCTGATCATCACGCGGTCGAGCACGGCCTCCGGGTGGTCGGCGCGCCGGTCCGCGCGCGCGGGCGGCACCGCGGCCGCGAGCGTGACGAGGTCCGCCCGGCGGGAGCGGGCCGCGAGGGCGTCGGCGATCTTGTGGCGGGTGATGCCGACGAGCCATCCGGGGAAGGTGCCTCTGCCGACCGCATAGGTGGCGCGCGCCCGCCAGGCGGCGAGGAACACCTGCTGCGTGACGTCCTCGGCCTCGCGCGCGTCGCCCAGTGCCTGCCGCCCCCGCGCGTGGACCAGAGGTCCCCAGCGGTGGAAGGCGGCGGCGAGGGCGTCCTCGTCGCCGGACACGAAGCCGCGGGCGATGTCCGCGTCGCACGGCTGCCCCTCGGCCCCGTCCGCGCCCAGGTCGGCGCCGTCCGCGCCCAAGTGCCGCGGCCGGGGCGGCAGTCGGTCGGCCGCGTGCGGTCCCCGTGTGCCGTGGGTGCCGGGCGTCCGGCGAACTGTGCGGGTGGAGGGCATGACTGCGGCTCCTTAGACAAGGGGGCTGTACCGGCGCGGCGAACGGCCGGGGCGCGGTCCACCGGAGGGGGTGCGACCGGACTCCCATCGTCCGCAGGCCTCGTCGAACGCAGCAACATGCGTCGTTTATGCGTCGTATGGTGGCCGTGTGGTCGACGAACAGCAGGAAGATCGGGGCGGGGACGACGGTGCCGCCGTGACGACCGGGGCACTCGCGCGACGCCTCGGCGTCTCGCCGACCACCCTGCGGTCCTGGGACCGGCGTTACGGCCTGGGGCCCGCCGTGCGCGCGGACGGCAGGCACCGCAGATGGACCCGTCAGGACGTCGCGATGGTCGAGGACATGTGCCGCCTCACCGCCACGGGTGTGCCACCTGCGGAGGCGGCCCGCATCGCCAGGGAACGCGGCCCGGCCGAGCGGGCCGGCGGTGCGGCCCCGCCCGCCCCTGTGCGCGGCGACCGCGCCGGGGGCGGGCTGCCGCTCGGGAACGTGCGGCAGGAGTCCAGGGGCCTGGCCCGCGCGGCCGTGCGGCTCGACGCGCCGGAGGTGCAAGGCCGGCTCAACGCCCTGGTCAGGGGCCACGGCCTGACCGTCACCTGGGACGAGGTCATGGTGCCGACCCTGCGGGCCGTGGGGCGGAAGTGGGCGTCGTCCGGGGACCGTTACGTGGAGGTCGAGCACCTGCTGTCGTGGCACATCTCGACCACGCTGCGCAGCGTTCCGCTCCTTGTCCCGACGGGGCCGCCCGTCGACGCCGCCCCGGTACTGCTGGCCTGCGTACCGGACGAGCAGCACACCCTGCCGCTGGAGGCGCTGCACGCCGCCCTGGGGGCACGGGGCGTGCCCACGCGCATCCTCGGCGCCGCCGTTCCCGTGGAGGCGCTGCTCGCGTCGGTGCGCCGCGTCGGCCCTGCGGCCGTGGTGCTGTGGTCCCAGGCGCGCTCCACGGCCAGCGTCCCGCTCGCCCAGCACCTCACTTCCATGGAGTGGGGCGTGAAGGGGGCGCGGCGCAGCCCGGTGGTCCTGACCGCGGGCCCCGGCTGGGCGGGCAGGACGGTGCCGGGGCTCGTGCGCTGCCACAACCTGGGGGACGCGACGTCGACGCTCAGCGCCCTGTACGGCGACCTCCTGGGCCCGGCGGGGCCCGGAGAGCCCGCGGCCGAGGGCTGACCACCGCCCCGGCCGCGGGGATCACCGCGCGTGCCGCCCGCACGCGTGTCACCTCTTCGGCATCGCGCCTCACTTCTTCGGCATCAGCACGGTGTCGATGATGTACACGTTCGCGTTGGCGGTCCGCACGTTGCCGCACACGACGTCGGCGGAGCCGTTGACCTTGTACGACTCGCCCGTTCCCGAGGTGCGGATCCGGCCCTTCTCCAGGGTCGGGAAGGAGCCGTCCGCGAGGTCAGCGGGGGCGAGCCGCTTCCCCACGACGTGGTAGGTCAGGATGCTGGTCAGCTGGGCCTTGTCGCTGAGGACCTGGTCCAGGTCCGCCTTGGGGATCTTCGCGAAGGCGTCGTTGGTGGGTGCGAAGACCGTGATGTCCTTCGCGTTGTTGAGCGTGTCGCCGAGTCCGGCCTTCTTGACCGCGGTGACCAGGGTCGACAGGGCCGGGTTGTGCGAGGCGGCCGTGGCGACCGGGTCCTTGGCCATGCCGTCGAAGCTGCCCGCGCCGTTCTGGGGAACCGAGGCGCAGGCGGGGCCGAACGGCTCGTCCGCGCTCTTCGCGCCGTCGGCGGAGGCGTCCTTGCTCGCGTCGTCCCGCGCGGCGGAGGACTTCTTGCCGGAGGCGCCGTCCTTGCCGCCGCCGTCGTCCGAGCAGGCGGAGAGGGACAGCGGCAGAACGGCCGCCGCGGTCAGGGCCAGGGCGACACGGCGGATACGGAAGGTGCTGCTCATCATCTGCTCCTCGATGGGGGGTGGGCCTGCGGAAGCGGAACTTCTGGTGTGCTCCGTACGCCCGTGATTCGAAGCTGTGGCCCTTCCGGCTTGGTGATTCACCCCAGGAGATCGACATGTTCCGAATCCGTGCAGGTCAGCAGGGAGCTGTCAGCGGAATTCGGGTGGTGCGGCGCGGTGTGCTCCACCCGTGGCCCGGCACCAATCCGCCCCCGGGAGCGGCTACGGATGTCCCGTATGAGCGATGAACTGAGAACCTCTGGGCGTCGAACGGCCCGCGGGCGGGGCGTCTTGGGGTCGTTGAGCGGACCGCTGGCGGGTTACACGGCCCTGGCCGTGGCCGAGCTGGTGTCGGCCGCCGTGCGCCCCGAGGCCGGGCCGGTGGTCGCTGTCGGCGGCGCGGCCATCGACCGGACCCCGGCGTCCCTCAAGACGTGGGCGATCCGCTCCTTCGGCGCGAACGACAAGCTGGTCCTGCAGCTGGGCATTCTCGGCGTCCTGGCCCTGTTCGCCCTCGCCCTGGGGCTCCTGGCCGCACGGCACCGGCGGGTCGGCTCCGCGGGCGCACTCCTCTTCGGAGCCGTCGGGGCGCTCGCCGCGACCGGCCGTCCGGACTCCGTGGGCGCGCGGGACGCGCTGCCCTCCGTCGTGGGCGCCCTGGTCGGCGCGGCGCTGCTGTACCGGCTCGCCGGGCGGCTGCGGCCCGCGCCGCCCGCCGCCGGGCCCGGGGGTCCCGGGAGCCCCGGGTGGGACCGGCGCGGGTTCCTCGTCATCGCCACGACCGCGGCCGCCGCGTCGACGGGTGCCGGGCTGCTCGGCCGTGCGCTGCACGGCGCGGACGCCGAGCGGGCGGTGAAGGCCCGCGACCGCGTCACCCTGCCGCCGCCGTCCTCGCCCGCCTCCCCGGTGCCCCGGGGAGCGGCGCCGCGCGTGCCGGGCATCAGCCCGTTCACCACGCCCAACGCGGACTTCTACCGGGTGGACACCGCCCTCGTCGTGCCCAAGGTCGTGCCGTCGTCCTGGAGCCTGCGCATCCACGGCAGGGGCGTCACCCGTGCGCTGCGGCTCTCCTACGACGACTTGCTGCGCATGCCCCTCATCGAGCGCGACATCACCCTCACCTGCGTGTCGAACGAGGTCGGCGGCCCCTACGCGGGGAACGCGCGCTGGATCGGCGTACCGCTGGCAGGGCTGCTCGCCCGGTGCGGCGTCGAGCCGCCGTCCCGGGGCGGCCCCGCCGACCAGCTGGTCGCCCGCTCGGTCGACGGAATGACCCTCGGCACGCCCGTGGAAGACGTGCTGGACGGCCGTGACGCGCTGCTCGCGCTCGGCATGAACGGCGAGCCGCTGCCCTTCGCCCACGGCTTCCCGGTCCGCATGGTCGTACCCGGCCTCTACGGGTACGTGTCCGCCTGCAAGTGGATCGAGGACATCGAGCTCACCACCTTCGACGCCTACGACGCGTACTGGGTCAAGCGGGGCTGGGCCCAGCGGGCCCCCGTCAAGACCCAGTCCCGCATCGACACCCCCCGGCCCTTCGCCCGCCCCGAGCCCGGCACGGTCATGATCGCCGGTGTGGCGTGGGCCCAGCACCGCGGCATCGCCGCGGTCGAGGTCCGCGTCGACGACGGCCCCTGGCGCAGGGCCGACCTCGCCGCGGAGGACACCCGGGACACCTGGCGTCAGTGGTCCCTCCCCTGGAAGGCCACGTCCGGGCGCCACACCCTGACCGTGCGCGCCACCGACCGCACGGGCACTCCGCAGACCAAGGAGCGCACCCGCACCGTCCCCGACGGCGCGAGCGGCTGGCACTCCGTGCTCGTCACCGTCCGCTGACGCCTGCCGGGGAAGTCGGGCGGCGAGGTCAGGCGGGGAAGTCCACCAGCGCCACGGGCGGTGAGGTCGGCTCGGTCGAACCGCCCGCGGGCTCCACGGTGATGCCCATGCCGGTGGCCCCGCCGACCGGGCCCGTCAGCAGGACCGCCGCGGTCGTGCGGTCGGGGTCCATGAGCCCGGCGGGGCGCATGGACCCCTTGTCGTCGAACCACAGCTGGTAGACCTTGCCGCGTGGCGGCCTCGCCATGCCGGACGCCAGGAGCGCGGCCCGGTCGCGGCTGCTGGAGACGACCACCGTCGCCCTCGCCCCGTCGGGGAGCTTCGCGGTGCGCGCCCGCGCGTCGGGCGCGGCCAGCAGGGCGGCCAGGTCCTCGGACCGCGCCTGGGCCCGGCGGGCCGTCTCGCGTGCCTCGTCGGCCTGCCGGTGCTGCCAGACGGCGGTGCCGCCGAGCCCGGCGGCCGCGGCGAGGCAGGCGGCCAGGGCCCACCGGGACGCGCGGCGGGCCCGGTGCCACGCGGTACCGGCCTGCGGTCCCGGGCCCGGCCGCGGTGCTTCCTGGCGGACCGTGGCAAGGCGCCGCAGCACCTCGTCCTTCAGCGCGCGGCGGGGCGCGACGGCCGCCGCGAGGCCGAGCCGCGCCGCGGCGGCCGTCAGCTCCCGCACCTCTTGGGCACAGGACGGGCACCGGGCCAGGTGCTCCTCGAACGTACGGCGCTCGTCGTCGTCCAGGGCGTCGGTGGCATAGGCGCCGGTGAGCGTGTGCGGGTCCGCGCCGATGGTCATGCGCTCACTCCCAGGCAGTCGCGCAGCCGGATGAGTCCGTCGCGCAGGCGGGTCTTGACGGTGCCCAAGGGCAGCGAGAGGAGTTCGGCGACCTGGCGGTAGGTCAGGCCGCGGTAGTAGGCGAGCGTCACGGACTGCCGTTGGACCTCGGTGAGCGTGCGCAGACACCGGCGGACCTGCTCGCGCTCGAGACGGGTCTCGACCTGCTCGCTGACCTCGTCGTACTCCGGGGTGTGCGTGAGCAGTGCCGCCTTGTGCTCGCGGGCGGTGGCGGCCTCCACGGAGCGGACGCGGTCGACCGCGCGGCGGTGCGCGAGGGTCAGGACCCAGTTCATGGCCGTGCCCCGGTCCCGCCGGTAGCGCGGCGCGGTGCGCCACACCTCGACCAGGACCTCCTGGGTGACTTCCTCGGACTGGGCGTGGTCGCGCAGCACGCTGCGCACCACCCCGAGGACGGCGGCGGCCACCGCGTCGTACAGGGACGAGAACGCCTGCTGGTCGCCGCGGGCCACCCGGGCCATCAGCTCCTGGAGGTCGGGCCCCGGCGCCGCCCGGGACCCGATGTGCACGACTTCCTTCACGCGACGGCCTCCCGGAGAGCGGTGGATGTTGTTCCGTATTCCGGAGCCGACGGCCTGACGGATTGGCCCGACGCACGATTTTTCCCGGCACCGCGCGATCGGCACCGCGCGATCGGCACCGCGCGATCGGCACCGCGCGATCGGCACCGCGCGATCGGCGCCGGGCGATCGGCGCCGGGCGCCTCCCGGCCGTACCGCACGCGGAGGGCGCTCAGGTCACTCGCGCAGGCCCCCGTACCGGGCGCATCCGTCCGGCACGTTCGCACCGTAGAAGTAAGGACAGGCGCTACGGCGACGACGGACGACGAGCAGGCGAGCGGCGGGAGCCACCATGAGCGACGACGACACCACCCCGGCCGGGCAGCGCGCGGGCGGTGGTCGCCTGTGCCTGGTGACCGGTGCGAGCGGCTACATCGGGGGTCGGCTGGTCCCGGAGCTCCTCGACGCGGGCCACCGGGTGCGCTGTCTGGCCCGTACCCCGGAGAAGCTGCGTGATCACCCGTGGGCCGGGCGGGTGGAGGTGGTCCGGGGCGACGTCACGGACCCCGAATCGGTCGCGCGCGCCCTGAGCGGCGTGGACGTCGCCCACTACCTGGTGCACTCCCTCGGCACCGGGCGGGACTTCGAGGAGACCGACCGGCGGGCGGCCCACGTGTTCGGGGAGCAGGCCCGCGGCGCCGGTGTCGGCCGGATCGTCTACCTGGGCGGGCTCACCCCCGACACGGTGCCCGAGCGGGAGCTGTCGCCGCATCTGCGCTCCCGTGCCGAGGTCGGCCGCATCCTGCTCGACTCGGGGGTGCCGACGGCCGTGCTGCGCGCCGCCGTGATCATCGGCTCCGGCTCGGCCAGCTTCGAGATGCTGCGCTACCTCTCCGAACGGCTGCCGGTGATGGTCACGCCGCGCTGGGTGCACACCCGGATCCAGCCGATCGCCGTGCGCGACGTCCTGCGGCTGCTGGTCGGCTGCGCGGGGCTGCCCCCGGACGTGAACCGCACCTTCGACGCCGGCGGCCCCGAGGTGCTCACGTACCTCGACATGATGCGCCGTTACGCGGCCGTCGCCGGTCTCCCCCGGCGGCTGATCCTGCCCGTCCCCGTCCTCACCCCAGGTCTGTCCAGCCACTGGGTGGGCCTGGTGACACCGGTGCCGACCCGGATCGCCCGTCCACTGACCGAGTCCCTGCGGTACGAGGTGGTGTGCGGCGAGAACGACATCGCGCGGTACGTGCCCGCTCCGCCGGGCTCCCCCCTCGGCTTCGACCGCGCCGTCGCCCTCGCCCTGCACCGCGTCCGTGAGGCCGAGGTCACCACCCGCTGGTCGTCGGCCGCCGTGCCCGGCGCGCCCAGCGACCCGCTCCCCACCGACCCCGACTGGGCGGGCGGCAGCCTCTACACCGACGTGCGCGAACGGGCGGCCGAGGTCACGCCGGAGGCGCTGTGGGACGTCGTCGAGGGCATCGGCGGGGAGAACGGCTGGTACTCCTTCCCGCTCGCGTGGGCGGTGCGCGGCTGGCTCGACCGGCTGGTCGGCGGCGTCGGCCTGCGCCGGGGCCGGCGTGACGCGCACCGGCTCAGGGTGGGCGACTCGCTGGACTTCTGGCGGGTGGAGGAGATCGAACGCGGGCGGCTCCTTCGGCTGCGCGCCGAGATGCGCCTGCCGGGCCTGGCCTGGCTGGAGATGCGGGTGGACGACGACGGGGCCGGGGGCGTGCGCTACCGGCAGCGGGCCCTGTTCCATCCGCACGGCCTGCTTGGCCAGCTGTACTGGTGGAGCGTCTCGCCCTTCCACGCGGTGGTCTTCGGCGGCATGGCCCGCAACATCGTCCGCGCGGCCGAGCGCGCGGCTCCCCCGGCGTCCGGGCACGACGGCACCCGACCGGACGCGGCGCCACCGCATCCGGGGAGCGGTTTCCGGCCGAAGCCTTAAGTGGTCCGGAGTCCTGGGTGCCCGGGGCCCTGAGGGCCCGCAGCGGCTCCCCGCCCGCCGACAGAACTGCCCGCCCACCGAAAGAAGCTGACACGCATGCACGTCTCGGTCGTCCTGTTCACCTCCGACCTGCGCCTGGCCGACCATCCACCGCTGCGGGCGGCCCTGGACGCGGCGGACGCCGTGGTGCCGCTCTTCGTCCGGGACAGCGCCGTGGAGGCCACCGGGTTCGCGGCGCCCAACCGCGCCGCGTTCCTCGACGGCTGTCTGGCCGATCTGGACTCCGCGCTGCGTGACCGGGGCGGGCGGCTCGTGGTGCGCTCCGGCGATCTGGTGGAGCAGGTGTGCCGGGTCGTCACCCAGGCGGACGCCGACGAGGTGCACATGTCGGCGGGGCACACCCGGTTCGCCGCGCGGCGCGAGGAGCGGCTGCGCTCGGCCCTGGAGGCGGCGGGCCGTCGGCTCTTCGTGCACGACGCGGTCACCGTCGCCGTGCCGCCGGGCACGGTGACCCCCGCCGCGTCCGACCACTTCGCCGTGTTCACCCCGTACTACCGGCAGTGGGCGCAGGTGCCGCTGCGGCCGGTCATCGGCACTCCCCGCGGGGTGCCCGTGCCCGACGGGGTGGCGGGCGAGAAGGTGTGCGCACGCGACGCGAGCTCCGAGGTGTCACCGGCGCTGCCGCCCGCCGGGGAGAGCGAGGCCCGCAAGCGGGTGAGCGCGTACTGGCGCCGCGGTCTGGGCGCCTACGAGGACACCCGCGACGACCTGGCGGCCGACGCCACCTCGCGCTTCTCGCCCCATCTGCACTTCGGCACCTTGTCCCCGGTGGAGCTCGTGCGGCGCGCGCACCGCCACGGCGGTCCGGGCGCGGAGGCCTTCGTCCGGCAGCTGGCCTGGCGCGACTTCCACCGTCAGGTCCTCGCCGCCCGGCCGGACGCCGCCCACGCCGACTACCGCACCAAGCACGACCGCTGGCGCACGGAGCGCACCGCCGCCGACGACATCGCGGCCTGGCGCGAGGGCCGCACGGGCTACCCCCTCATCGACGCGGCCATGCGGCAGCTGCGCCACGAGGGCTGGATGCACAACCGGGCACGGCTGCTCACCGCGAGCTTCCTGACCAAGACCCTCTACGTCGACTGGCGGGTGGGCGCCGAGCACTTCCTGCACTGGCTGGTGGACGGCGACGTGCCCAACAACCAGCTCAACTGGCAGTGGATGGCGGGCACCGGCACCGACACCCGTCCCAACCGGGTCCTCAACCCGGTCACCCAGGCCAAGAAGTACGACCCGGACGGCACGTACGTACGGCGCTGGGTGCCGGAACTCTCCGGCGTCGAGGCCCCGTCGGTGCACGAGCCGTGGAAGCTGCCCGGCCTGGACCGCGCGGCCCTCGACTACCCCGACCCGATCGTCGAGCTCCCGTACGGGCTCGACCGCTTCCGGCAGGCGCGCGGCAAGCAGCCGTAGCGGCCGCGCGCGTCTCCCGGCCCGTCGCCCGCCGGGTGAACGGCGCCGCGGTCACCGCAGTCGGCGCGGGGCGTGGGCACGGACCTCGAAGTGGATCTCGGCATGGAGCGTCCGGGGTGCCGCGGCCGCCCTTGCCTCGGCGATCGCGTCGCGGGTGAGCCGCTGGAGGACGACCTGGGGTGCGACGCCGGGCGCGAGCGTGACCGTGACGTGGGCCCGCAGGTGCCGTGGGCGGCCGAGGAGGCGCACCCGGGCCCGGTCGACGCCGGGCGTGGCGCTGGCCCGGTCGCCGACCGCCGCCGCGAGGGCCGCACCGGACAGGGTGACGTCACCGTGCCGGGCGTGCCCCGGGTCTCCGAGCGGCAGGTGCCGCAGTCGGCCCGCCCGCGCTTCGTACGCCACCCAGGCCGCCGTCGCGAGCACCCCGAGCGCGAGCGCGGCGATCACGGCGGCGGCCCACCAGCCGTGGGCCCGCCACCGGTCGAGGGCGGCCCCGTCCAGCCACACCCGGTCGGGGTCCAGGCGGGGCAGGGCTTCGGGCAGCCGCCGACGCACGGCGTCGGTCGTCGAGGCGAGGGCCGCCCCGCCGAGCACGGCGAGGGCCCCGGTCACCAGGAGAACCGCTCTGTTGGCGGCGGAGCGCAGGCCGCTCATTCCGGCACCCCGCCACCGGCCGTGACGCCCGGACCCGACCGCAGGCGCACGCGCAGCCGCGGGGGCCGTGCGAGGCCGCACCCGGCCAGGGCGTCCTCCGCCGCGCGCGTCGCCGCTGCCACGGCGCCGCCCCGGTCCCCGAAGGCCAGCTCCGCGCCCACCCTGACCCGACGGCGGCCGACCCGCACCCGGACCCGGGTGACCCCGGGCAGCACGGCGACGGAGTCCCGCAGCAGGACGGCGACCGCGCCCCGGGGGAGGACGGCGTGCGTGTGCGCGTCGGGCGGCGCCATCGGCAGGCTCGCGCGGCGGCCCGGGGTGAGGGCCAGCACGACCATTCCCAGGCCGAGCACGACGGTCGCGGCCGCCGCGAGGCCGGTGACCGTGCCGCCGTCGGGCCCGTGCGCCGTGAGCCACGCGACCAGGCGGACCCGCCACGCGGCGGGGGCGCGCCCGGCCGCGTGCACGGCCACCACGTCGTACAGGAGCACCGCGCACCCGGCCGCGACCGCCAGGGCGCCCAGGGCGACGGGCAGGCGGCGCGGGGACCAGGGCCGCCGGGCCCGGCGCGCGGGCCGGGCTCGGCCAGGGTCACGGGTGAGGACGCGCAGGGGGCTCCCGGCGGGCCGCCCGGCTCCTCGGGGCCCCGCTCCGGCCGGTCCAGGGGCCGGTCGGGGGCCTGCCGTTCCAGGGCCCGGACGCGCACGCTGACGGGTCGCACGGCCAGGCCCGTGAGTTCGGCGGTGCGCGCGGTGACGTGCCGCTGCACCGCCAGGGCCGAGGCGTCGAGGCCGCCCGGGTACGGCAGCGCCACGGTGACCCCGACGCGGGCGTTCGCGCCCCGCACGGCCGCCGTCCCGCCGTCGGCGCGTACGCCGCCGGGGATCGGCGTCTCCGCAGCGGCGCGCTGCGCGACACGGCGGACCGCGCGGTCGGCGACGGTCGTCGTGCCGCGCGGCGCGGCGGGCGTACGGGACGCCGAGGGGCGCGGGGGCGCGGTCATCGGCGCTCCGAGCCGCGACCGCTGAGGAACTCGCGCAGGCCGACGCCGTCGTCCACGAGCCGCCCCACCACGAAGCCCACCGCGCCGAGCGCGGCCACCAGCAGGAAGGCGCCGAAGCCGCCGAACCAGCCGGCGAATCCCAGGGCCATGCCCACGATCAAACCCACCAGGGCTGTACTCACGCTTCACCTCATGTCAGGGGCAGGACGTCACGGCCGACGGGCGCGCGGACGGTCACTCCACGCGGGCCGGGCCGTTGTCGGCGCTGTCGTCCTCGGGCAGGTGCACGTCGTTGACGGCGACGTTGACCTCCACGACCTCCAGGCCGGTGATGCGCTCCACGGCGGCGATGACGTTCTCGCGGACGTCGTGGGCGACGTCGGTGATCGGTACGCCGTACTCGACGACGACGTCCAGGTCGATGGCGGTCTGCCGCTCGCCGACCTCCACCTTCACGCCGCGCCCCACGTTCGAGCGGCCGCCGGGGACGCGGTCGCGCACGGCGCCGATGGCGCGGGACAGGCCGCCGCCCATGTCGTACACGCCGGGGATCTCACGGGTGGCCATGCCCGCGATCTTGACCACGACCACGTCGGCGATGGACGTCCTGCCGCGCGTGGCGGCCGGCTCGTCGGCTCCGGTGCGGCCGGTGAGGGTGGTGACGCCCGGCGCGTTCTGCCGGGTGCCGCCGGTGTGCTCCGCGGTCTGGGGCGTGTTCGCCTTCGCTGCCAGCTCTTGTGTCGCCATGGGGCCGTCTCCTCGTCTCACGGTGTCCGTAGGTGCCTTCTTTCTGCTCTGACCCGTGTGCCCGGCCGGTTGTTACGCATCCGCGCGCACTTCTTCGACCGAATAGGAATCGGTCAGGGTCGCGTAACGTCCGCGCCCCCGGCCGGGTCGTAGGGAGAGGACCACCAGAGAGGAGCGAGCGTGCCCGGGGACGAGGACGGGACACCGTGGGAGGCCGGCCCTTCCCCCCGGCACGACGACGCGTTGCTCGCGGTGCGTGCGGCGGAAGGGGACGAGGAGGCTTTCGAGGCGCTCGTCCTGCGCCACGGACCCCGGCTGCTGCAGCTGGCCACCCGGCTGCTCGGCAGCCCGACGGAAGCGGAGGACGCCGTGCAGGAATCGTTCGTGAGCGCCTGGCGCAAGCTGCCCGAATTCCGCCGCGACGCTCGCTTCGGCACGTGGATGCACCGCATCGTCACCAATCGGTGTCTCAATCTGCTCCGGGGCCGGACGCGCGTCGCGGGCCTGGACGACGTGCCCGAGCCCGCCGCGCCGGAGCACCAGGTCTCACCCCCGCGGGCCGTGGAGGGCATCGCCGCCGTCGAGGAACTGACGAAGGCCATGGAGGGCCTGTCGGTGGAGCAGCGCGTGTGCTGGGTCCTGCGCGAGCTCGACGACATGCCGTACGAGTCCGTGGCCGAGACGGTCGGCATCACGACGGGAGCGGCCCGCGCCCGGGTCTTCCGGGCGCGCCGCCACTTGATGGAGACGATGGCGGCATGGCGGTGAACGAGCACGGCGGGCCCGGAGCGGGCGACGAGACACCGGTCCCGTACGACGGTGACGGGCTTGTGCCCTCCGACGACAGGGGCGGGCCGCGGCCCGCGTACGACGGCATGCGCGGCGGAGCGGCGCCCGAGGACGAACGGCTGCCCTGCGGCCGCCGGCTGGCCGCCGTGTGGGAGGCCGGGGAGGCGGGCGAGCCGGATCCGCACATCGCGGACTGTCCGTACTGCCTCCCGGCGCTCGACGGCTTCTACGAGTTGCAGGACGTGGTGTGGCGGGCCCGCGACGTGCAGCGCTCCGCGTGGCCCGCGGACGCCTCGGCGCTCAGCGCGCGGATCATGGACGTGGTCCGCCTCGAACTGCGGCCCGGCCGCACGCTCCCCCTGGGCGAGGCGGACGAGGACGCGTGGATCGTCGAGGCGGCGGCCGCGCGCACCTTCCGCGCGGCCGCCGAGACGCTGCCGGGGGTGCGGGCGGGCAGCTGCCGGGTGGCCCCGGCGGGGCCCGGCGGCGCTCCGCGCGCCCCGGTGACCGTGCGCATCGAGGTCCAGACCGCCCCGTCCTGGGACCTTCCGGACGTCGCCGACCGCGTACGGCGCCGGATCGCCGACGCGGCCGCGGACGCCCTGGGCCTGCGCCTGGCGGCCGTCGACGTGGTCATCACCGATCTGCTCGACGCGAACGGAGACGAGGCATGGTGACCCGGGCACACGACGGCAGGCGGCTCGTCGAGGCCGTCGCCACGGCGGTGGGCGAGGTCCCCGGAGTGGCCTTCCTGCGGCCGGGCCTCGCCGGACGCCTGCGCGCCACCACGATGTCGGCACCCCGTACGAACGGCGCACCGACGGCGTCGACTTCGGGCATACGCGTCCGTGGCGCGAGCGGCACGCGGGGTGCCCGTGACGCCGATGGGCTCGCCGTGGACGTGTTCGTGGTGGTGCACCGGGGCCACCGTGCCGTCGACGTGACCCGCGCGGTCCGCGAGGCCGTGACGCGGGCGGCGCGCACCACGCTGGCGACGCCGGTCCCGGTACGCGTGACGGTGACGGTCAGCGGCATCGTGTGACGGCTTCCACGGGCGGGCCACGAGCGGCGTACCCGCGTTCATTGCGGGGGCGTTGCAGGACCGTGGCCGAACCGGCCGAGGCCTTCCGCCGCGCCGGGCCCGTCACTACGGTGCCGAGCGACGGATGCCGGGGAGGCCCGGCCTCAGAAGGGGAGGACGCCGTGTCCGCGACCGACGAGTACCTGGCCCACAACACCGCGTACGCCGCGTCCTTCCGCGGCCCGCTGCCCCTCCCCCCGTCGCGGCAGGTGGCGGTCCTCGCCTGCATGGACGCCCGCCTGAACGTGTACGCGATCCTCGGCCTCAAGGACGGCGAGGCCCATGTCATCCGCAACGCGGGCGGCGTGGTCACCGACGACGAGATCCGCTCGCTGGCCATCAGCCAGCGCCTGCTGGGGACGCGGGAGATCATCCTGATCCACCACACCGACTGCGGCATGCTCACCTTCACCGACGACGCCTTCGCGCGACAGCTCGAGGAGGAGACCGGGGTCCGCCCGCCCTGGGCCGCCGAGGCGTTCCCCGACCTGGAGGACGACGTACGCCGGTCCGTGGAACGCATCACCTCCAGCCCGTTCGTCCCGCACACCGACTCCGTCCGCGGCTTCGTCTTCGACGTCGCCACGGGGCGCCTGAGCGAGGTCAAGTAGCGCGGTGCTCCGCTGAGCGGAATAAGAACGTGACGTCCCGCGTCGCTCCGGCCCCTCCTCCGCCTGATGCCTCCCCAGGCCACGCGAGGATGCCATGACACACCGATCGGCTCCGCGCGGGACCGGGCTCAAGTCCCGCGGCACCCAGCGCAAGAGAACCTTCGTCCTGGGCCCCCGGTGCCGCCGGGTGCGCGTCGCAGGACGCCGCCCAGTACGGTCCCGGCCAGGGGGACAGCGGAGGTCCGGTCTTCAGCCTCACGGGCGGCCTCTCCCGGGTGATCGCCCTGGGCACGGTGACCTCCGGTGCCTCCGACGCACGCGTGCCCTGCCGCGGGGAGAACCGGCCCCGTCGCATCTGCGCCTGGAACTTCAGGTTCGACCGCGTCGACCACGCGCTCACCCACGTCCTCTCCCCCACCTTCGGCGGCCGGATCGTCACGGGGTGACCCCGCACCGCCCGCCCCTTCGCCCTCGGCTCGCAGCGGTCCCCGCTCCAGGACCGGTACGAGCCGAGGTCAGCGACGCTCAGCGGCCAGCCACCCGGCGAGCCCCAGCATCGCGACCCCGGTGCACGCGTCCAGCGCCCGCCGGGTCCGCCGCGTCATCCCCAGGCTCTGCAACCGCCCGCCCAGGGCGGCGTACCCACACGCGCAGAGGAACTCCACGGCGATGTACGCGGCGCCGAGGAGGAGCAGCGGCACCGCCGCCTCGTCGACGCCGTTGCCCAGGAACTGCGGCAGGAACACGGCGAACAGAAGGAGCGCCTTCGGGTTGGAGGCCGCGACGACGAACTCCTGCCGGGCGAGCCGCCGGCCCGTGCGCCCGCCGTCGCCCCTGGCGGGCGGGGCCTCCCGCTCCGTGTACGAGGTGTGCCCCGCGCCCCGCCGCCGGCGCACCGCCGTGAGCACCGTGCGTCCGCCGAGCCAGACGAGACAGACCACGCCGCACCACTTGATGACGTGGAAGGCCACCGCGGAACCGGTCAGCACGGCCCCGAGGCCCGTTGCCACGGCGACGACCATCAACGCGAACGCGCTGAAGCGGCCAGCGAGCGCGCCCACGGCAGGACGCGGGCCGTGCCGCAGTCCGTTGCGCAGGGCCAGCAGCTGGTTCGCCCCGGGGGTGGCGGCGAGCAGCAGCGCGGCGGGAAAGAAGGAAGCCCACTGGATGCCGGAGACCATGGGCTCCGTGTACCCCACGGGCGCGCGGAGTCTCACTCGAGCCGCGGCGCAGGGTGTCCCGGCCGTGGCGTTCAGCCGTCGCGCGCGGGGCCCCGGTCGGTGTGCGGCGCGGCCGCGTGCTGGGTGTCGACCTGGGCGAGCAGGCCCAGCAGAGAGGCCACGGTGAGCCCGGCCTCGGCTGGGTGGCGCAGGATCGTACCCGGCTCGATCTGGTAGGCGTTGGTGCGGCCTTCGCGGGTGTGGGACAGATACCCGCTGTGCTCCAGATCGGAGATGATCTTCTGCACAGCGCGTTCGGTGAGTCTGCAGTGAGCAGCGATGTCCCGGACCCGCGCGTTCTGGTTGTCGGCAATGACAGCGAGTACCCGCGCGTGATTGGTGATGAACGTCCATCCCGTGTGCGGTTCCGGTGCTCCACCCATGGGCAGATCGTACGCCAGCCAGTTCATGCAAGAGAATACGTGAACCAGATTTCATGTATCCGTTGACGTGGATCCGCAGGACGGCGAACCTGGTGACGGCAGATACACAGGCGCTCCAGCCCAGGGGAGAAGACCATGCCGCAGGCGGCGCAGTCAGGGACCGGGCAGGCCGACAGCCGCGCGGGGCTCGCCGACCCCCGCGGCCCGGCGCCGCGGTCGGAGCTGACGGTCCGCCTCCGCGCCGAGGGCGACCGCCTCGTGGTCACCGTCCGCGGCGATCTCGACCTCGACACGGAACAGGAGCTGCGCCGCGAGCTGCGCTCGGCCCTCGCCCGCTCCGGCGAGGGCATCGACGTGGACCTCAGCGGCGTCGCGTTCTGCGACTGCTCCGGGCTCAACACCCTGCTGACCGTGCGCCAGCGGGCCCTGGACGAGGCGAAGACGGTCGCGATCCTCGCGCTCAGCCCGGCCGCGGAGCGGGTCTTCGCGCTCACCGGGGCCCTGCCCCTGTTCACGCCGGAGGCCTCCGCGCAGGCAGGTGCCCCGTCCGCCGCCGACGGCCCGGACGACTCCGAGAACGGCCTGCGCGTCAAAATCGCACAGCTGCGGCGTGCGATGCAGACCCGCGGCCCCATCGACACGGCCCGCGGCATCCTGATGGCCGCCTTCGCCCTCGACGAGGAGGAGGCGTGGGACGTCCTGGTCATGACCTCGCAGAACACCAACGTCAAGCTGTACCTGCTCGCTCAGCAGGTGGTGGGATCCATCAAGGGCGCCCCGCTGCCGGACGCCACCCAGGCCCAGCTGTCCGCCGCCGTCACCCACGTCACAGCCGTGCACGGCCGGGCCGGGCGCGGGGAGTGAACCGCCGCCTCCAGCACGGCGCCGGGCGGGGTTCCCGCGCCCCGCGGCCTCACGCGGCGCCGACGATGCGCGCCGAGACGCAGAGGTCCTCGTCGCGGTAGCCGAGCCGGTCGTACAACCGGCGCGCGGGGACGTTGTCGGCGATCTGCCACAGCGTGCAGAAGCCGTGCTCGCGCACCGCGTACCTGGTCAGCCAGGCGGTGAGCGCGGCACCCAGGCCCTGGCCGCGCTGGGCCGCGTCGGTGGCGACGGACGCCATCAGCGGCGCCCCGCTGTCGCGCAGGCTGCTCAGGGCGCCGCAGGCGACGAGCCGCCCGTCGCCGTCGCGGATCCCGGCCCAGAGGCTGACGTCGGCGGAGCCGGGGCCCGTGGAGTGGCCCGGACTGTGCTCGCCGAGGAAGGCGGCCAACTCCTCGTGGTGCTCCGCGCCGAGCTCGGCCACGCGCTCCTCATTGCGCATCACGGGCGGCTCCACGAGCGTCCAGCGGAAAACCCACTCCACCACGTCGGAGAGCTCGCGGCGCTCCCCCACCAGCGCGGCGCTGCCGCGCGGCCCGGTGAAATCCTGCACAGCACCGGGCAGTTCACGCTCGGCGTGCAGCACGAGTTCCGCGGCCGCCGCCGCGTCGCCGACGCTCCACACGTGTCCGCGCCCGGCGTCCAGCCAGGCCACGGCGCCGTCGCCGGACCAGCCGGTCCGGTCGTCCTGGCGGCGCCGGGCGGCGCCGAAGCGCAGCAGGGCGGCGCCGGACCGACGCTCCAGGCCCTGGTCGAACAGGTCGGCGGTCCGGGAGACAAGAGTCGTAGCCTGCATCGTTCTCTGCCAAGGAAGGGGGTACGGGTACACGGGAACGTCAGGCGCTCGGCCGACAGGACGGCCACTGTGACATACCGGCCCCGGGGTGGGGCAAATCGGCTCTGACGTGGCCTTATGTGAGAGCGCCCGCATGGGAACGGCGCACGGGTGACCCGGTCCGGACCCGCCCCCGCTCGACCACGCGTTCCCTCGCTCGAATGGTGTGCGAACTGCCTTACCCACATGGGTGATGACAGGAGTCGGCCCTTCAAAAGACCTTGAAATCAGCGGACTCTCTCGGACATAGAGCCCTTCGTACGGACGAAGGCTCAGAAAGGGGGAACACGCCATGGACACCCCGAGGCGTACCGGGCGACGTATCGCGAGGGCCGCCGCGGCCACCGGTGCCGCATTCGCACTCGTCACCGGCCTCTCCGCCCAGGCGCAGGCGGCCAACGGCACGCTGAGCTTCCGCGACGCGAGCGGGATCGACCACGCGAGAGACAACCCGACCAACGGCGTCTGCTACAGCTTCACGGCCGAAGCGGTCAGCGTCGCCAACCTCACCGACACCGACGGCAGGCTCTTCACCGGCAGCCTCTGTGAGGAGAACACCTTCCTCATCCCCATCCACGCGGGCTCGTCCCTGGTCTTCGGCGCGACGAAGCCCCGCAGCGCCAAGTTGGGAGCGTGACGGCCGTGGGAGACACCCTGCGCCGCGCGGGCCGGGCGGTCCTGGCCCCGGCCCTGTCCTTCGCGCTCCTCGCCGGTTTCCCCGGCGAATCCGCCGCGGCCATCGGCGTCCTGAAGTACACCGACGCACAAGGCGTGGAACACCGGAAGGAGAATCCGCCGGACGGAGTCTGCGCCTACTTCGAGTCCCCTGCGGTGAACGTCACCAACGGCACGGGGACGGACGCCGCGCTGTACCGGGACCAGGAGTGCACCGACTTCCTGATCTACGTCTTCAAGGGAACGCGGCTCGAGTTCGGCGGCGACCGGCCGCAGGGGATCAGGTTCGGCTGACCGCACCGACGGAGCCGTCGGCCTCGGTGAGCCTCGCCAGGCGCTGTCGCACGTCCTCGCGGGCCCCGTCGCTGCCGGTGACCCGGGTCCGCAGGCTGAGCAGTTCGGTGCCCAGCTCGCGGATCCGGCCGGTGTCGGTGACCCGGTGCCAGGCCTGGTGAGCGCGGTCGACGGCCTCCACGACGGCCGGGTCGCTCTCGGGCTGCTCGGCCATCAGACGGGTCACGGCGCCGCGCATCCACAGCTCGCAGGCCCGGTCGAAGGCGCCCTCGGCGAAGGCCAGGAAGGCGCGGACCTCGATCCAGTGCGCCACCTCGGGCGAGGTCGCGCCGTGGCCGCGCAGGGCGTTCTGCTCGCACGCGGCGGCGATGGCGGCGGCCTCGGCGTGCCGCCCGGCCCGGCTCGCCTCGCTGATGGCGCGGTGCGGATCCGCGACGGCCAGGGCCGCGGTCGGCTGCGCGGGGACGACGGGCGCGGTCGGCTGTGCGGGGACGACGGGCGCGAGGGCCGCGGCGGGCGCGACCGGTGCCGTCCCGGGCGCGGGGACGCCGACCGGGGGCTGCGGCCCCGTGTCTGCCGGAGCGATGCCTCCCAGCCAAAGAGTGGCGGCCTCGTCGACGTCGGAGGCGGCCGCCTCCACGGCCTGCTCGTGCAGAACGTGCGCGGGAGGCGTGGCCGGAACCGTGCGCAGGATGTGGGCGAAGGCCCGCGTGTAGGCAGGGGCGGGCCGATGGTGGCGGTCCTCCCACTGCACGGCTCCGTACAGGGCGTAAGGGCCGTCGAGCACCTGTGCACGGCGGACGAGCGCCTGCCAGACGGCGGTGTCGGCGGCCAGGGCGGCGACCACGGTCGTCGTGCCTGGTGGCCGGTGCCGCAGCTCGGCGGTGAGCCAGTGCCACGGCAGGGCCGTGTAGCGGACCGTACGTGCCGTGGTGCGGGCGAGCGCCAAGTGGAGCAAGTGCTGGCGGGTGTCGACGACCAGGTGCCCGGCGACGTGGACGAGCAGGTGCCCCTCGGCGGCCGCGGCCGTCCGCAGACACGTCAGCACGGTCTGGGGATCCTCGGGATTGGCCAACTGGACGGCGCTCGCCTGCCGGGTGCCGACGAGCCGCGCCGGCGGCAGAGCGGCGAGGGGCGGCAGCTGGGCGGTGACGGCGAACGGGTGGCGCACCGGTGGCTCGGCGGCAATCAGCAAGGCGTATCCGGGCAGGTCGTGGTCGGTGCTCGTGCTGTTCGCCATGCCCAGCACCGTATCTGGCCAGCCGTCGGGCGCCAGAGCCTTTCGTACGACTCCCCCGCCGCGGGCGCGCCACTTGTCTCCTTCCAGGCCGAATGGTCCCGAACGCGGTGGGCTCGGCACCGGAGACACTCGGCCAAATCCGAAACCCGGGACGCATGGCCGGCGCCCGCTCGGGCACACTGATGGCCGGGCCCGCCGTGCTCCCCCGTCGCGGCGGGCCCACCTCTCGGCCCGGCCCTCCGCCCGGCTCTCCCGGGGGCGGGACGGGCGTCGGTGCCCCGGAGGACCGGCCGGCTCAGTCCGCCGCGTAGGCCTCCCTCGCCGCGACGATGTCCGGCACATGCGTACGCGCCCAGTCGCAGGCGACGTCCAGCGGCTCCAGGAGCGAACGCCCCAGGGCGGTCAACTCGTACTCCACGCGCGGCGGGTTCTCGTCGTGCACGGTCCGGCTCAGGAAGCCGTTGCGCTCCATCGAGCGGAGCGTCTCGGTGAGCACCTTGGGGGTGACCCAGTGCAGCGGGACCCGCAGCTCGGTGAACCGGCGCGGGCCGCCCTCCAGACAGCGCAACACCATTGCGGTCCACTTGTCGCCGACGCGGAACGGCGCCGCGCGGTCGGAGCAGCCGGGGTCGTCGAACATCTCCGCGGACAAGGGCGTCTGTGCGGGCAAGGGCATCTGTGCGGGCAAGGACTGGTTCACCGGCCCGACGCTAGCCCAGTACCTTTGCAGTAACCAGCCACCCCCGTCCTAACGTCGGCGTCATGAACAACGACCTCATCATTTTCGGAGCGGGTGGACGCGTCGGCCGGGCGGCGGTGGCCGAGGCGGTGGCGCGCGGCCACCGGGTGACGGCGGTGGTCCGTGACCCCGCCAAGTACCAGGACCTGGGCGGCGAGCGGGTCACCGTCGTCCAGGGTGACGTGACCGATCCGCGCTCGGTGGCGGCGCTCGCCCCGGGTCACCGTGCGGCGGTCAACGCGTCGGCGCGCCTCGACATCGGCTCCGAGGACTACTTCACGGCGGCGGCGCGCGCGCTGACCGCGGGGCTCGCGGCGGCGGGGGTGCGACGGCTGCTGGTCCTGGGCATCGCCACGACGCTGGAGACCTCCCCCGGCGTACGGATCATGGACGGCGCGGACTTCCCCGCGGACTGGCGGGCCTTCGCCCAGGGGCACGTCGCGGAGTTCGAGCTCCTGTCCACGGCGGGGCCGGAGCTCGACTGGCTGATGGTCGTGCCGCCGCTCGACCTGAACGCCGACGCCGAACCCACCGGCGGCTACCGGACCGCCGTCGGCACCGTCCTCGAAGGGCCGGGCCGGATCTCCCACGCGGACCTCGCGATCGCCCTGCTCGACGAGATCGAGACGCCCCGCCACAGCCGCGTGCAACTGGCGGTGACGGCGGCCACCGCCGACGGGGCCTGACACGCGCGGGCACGCGGAGCACCCCGTCGACCGGCGGGGTGCTCCGCGTGCCCGCAACGGGCGGGGAACGCCTACCGCCGCCCCACCGCGTCGAACCACCGCACCACCTGCGGCGCCGACACCACGAACGACCGGAAATGGTCCACGGCGCCCTGGTCGACGATCCGCGCGGGCGCTCCGTGGCGCGCCAGTCGGGCCGCGCAACTGCGCGTGTTGGCGATCGGGACGTCGGTGTCGGCCGTCCCCGCGTACAGCCGCACCGGCAGGTCGGCCTTCCAGTCGCAGGTGCGGTCGTTCTCGCGCGCCGCGTCCAGCAGACCGCCGCTCGGGTGCTTGAGCTTCTCGTAGAAGTCCGGCGTGAGCAGGTCCTTCACCGTGGGCGCGAGCGCGCCGAGGATGTCCTCCTCCTCGTGGTTGCCGTCGAAGAGACCCTCGACGCGGTGCGCGTACGGCTTCCGGAACACCTCGGCCGGGTCCTTGTAGATGGCGTGCAGACGGTTCTGCGCGACCAACCAGTACGACACGTAGAGAACGCCGCTGACGTCGTTGACCCTGCCGTCGTACAGGGCCGGGAGCTCCTGGCCCTGTAGGTCGTACGGACCGCTGACGGGGGCGAGGGCCCGGAGCCTGAAGTGCCGGTCCGCGCCCTCCCGCAGCGCCCGTCCGAGGCCCATCGCGACCTGACCGCCCTGCGAGAAGCCGGTGGCGTACACGTCGCCGTTGAGGGGGCGGCCCAGCTTTCCCGCCGCGGCGCGAGCGGCGCGCAGCATGTCGACCGAGGCGGTGACGGACGAGCGGGTGTCCATGTACGGATGGAGGCCCGGCCCGCCGCCGAGCCCGAGGTAGTCGGGCGCGGCGACGGCCCGCCCCGCGGAGGCGTGCAGATACGAGGCGACCCGCCCGAAGTCCTCCCCGGCCGAGGGCGCGTAGTCCCGGTTGACCATCGTGCCGTGCGTGTCGGAGACCACGTCGAGCCGGTGGGTCCCGCCCTTGGGCAGGGTCAGCAGGCCGGTCGCGGTGGTGGGCCGGCCGTGCGGGTCGACGGTCTTGTACGTGAGGCGGTAGGCCCGCACGCCGTACCGCGCGGGGCCGCTGTCGACGTTCCGACCGCCGAGGAAGGACCGGACCTCCGTGAGGTCCCGGTCGGCGACGGGGACCAGGGAGAGGAGGTCGCCGCGCCCTGCGCTCCGCTCCCCGGCACTCCGCTCCCCGGTGCTCCGCTCCCCGGTGCTCCGCTCCCCGGCGGCGGCGACGGGCGCCGCGGCCAGGCCCGCGAGCAGCAGGGCAGCCGCTCCGGCAAGGCCCCGCCGCACGCCCCGACTCGCCCTGTGCGCACGGGCTTTGCGTGATTCATCGCTCATGCCCCGAACGCTACGGGCGCGCGGCTCACCTCGACATCCGAGTGTCCCCCGTGCCGGGGGTGGACCTGAGTGCACCCCCGGCCGTGCCGGAGGTCAGCGGCACAGAGCCGTGTCCACGACCTTCTCCACGCGCCGCATCTCCGCCTCGCTGTCCGGCATGCGCGTCACCGCGACGTTGGCGGCGCGGCCGTCCTCGGTGACGCCGCCCCGGGTCTCGAAGCCGTCGATGTCACCGCCGTGGTTCCAGGCGACGCCGCCGCACGACAGCGGCCTGCTCACGAGCCCCAGGCCGTAACGGACGCCGGGGCCGAGGGCCTTGGCCGGGATCGTGGTGCGCATCTGGGCGAGCTGGGCCTTCGGCAGGAGGTCACCGTCCAGGAGCGCGCCGAAGAACCGGTTGACGTCGGCGTTGGTGGAGACGAGCTGACCCGCCGCCCAGGCCCAGGAGGGGTCCATCTTCGTGAAGTCGCGCGGCTGCCCGCCGTCCGGGTTCTTGATGTAGCCCTGGGGGTGCCGCTCCCGGATCGTCTGGTCGCCGACGGCCGGGAAGTAGGTGTGGCGCAGCCCGACGCGCTGGATGACGCGCTTGTCGATCTCCTCGGCGAGGGGGCGTCCGGTGACCTTCTGGATGATCAGCCCGGCGAGGACGTAGTTGGTGTTGTTGTACTCCCACTTCTCGCCGGGGGCGGAGCGGGCCTTGTGCTTCAGGGCGATGTCGAGGAGGTCGCGGGGTGCGAAGTACCGGTGCTGGACGGCCGGGAAGTCGAGGTAGTCGGTGTAGTTGGGCAGCCCGCTGGTGTGCTGGAGCAGCTGACGGACGGTGATGCGGCGCCCGTCGATGCCGTCCCCGCGGACGAGGCCGGGCAGGTACGTGTCGACGGAGGCGTCGAGCTTCACCTTCTTCTCACCGACCAGTTGCAGCACCACCACCGCGGTGAAGGCCTTGGTGTTGCTGCCGATGCGCACCTGTCCGTCCCGGGGCACCTTCGCCCCCGTGGCCAGGTCGCCGACGCCCGCGGTGTAGCTGCGGGTGCGGTCGTCGCGGTCGGTCACGCTCGCCAGGGCGCCGGGCGGGCCGCCGTCGCGCACCAAGGCGTTCAGGCCCTTCTGCACGGGGTCCGGCCGGGTGGCGGGCGCGGCGGAGGCCGCCGACGGCGCCAGGGCGCCGAGCGACAGCACACCGGCGGTCACCGCGACCGCGGCCCGCCCGATGCCGCGGCGGCCGCGCCGCCACCGTCCGCTCTGCTGTCGCCCGGGAGAGCTCTGCTGCCGTCCGGGAGCGCGGTATGCCTGTCCTGCCTGTTCACGCACGGGTCAACTCCGGGGAAATCGTAGGGATATCGGCGGTTGGTGCCGACACCCAGCATTTCCGGAAGTGATCATTCAGGACGATCCCGCTACCCACCCGACTCGGGCGGGGGCTAACCCCCGGCATGCCACCCGGCAGGCACCAGTCCCGGAGCCCGTCCGGCACGGCGGCGGGTCGCGGGCTCAGCCCCGTTCGAAGCAGTGCGTGACGCCGATGGCGGAGAAGCCGCGGCGCTCGTACCAGTGACGCGGCCAGTCCGCCGCGTCGGCGGTGAGGAACCGGGTGCCGCAGCCCTCGTCGACGGCCGCGCGCAGGGCGGTGTTCAGAACGGCGTCGGCGTGGCCGCGCCCGAGGTGGGCCTCCGAGGTGACCAGGTCCTCGATCTGGGCCAGGCCGGTCGCCGGGTCCAGATAGAGGTCGGCCCACGAGGCGACCTCGCCTCCTGCCGTGCGCGCACCGAGGAAGCGGACGACGTCCGCGCCGCGCCGACGGGCCTCGCGCCGGTCGACGAGATGGCGTACGACCTCGTCGTCGACGTCCGGAAGGAGGTCCCGCCAGCGGCGGGTGAGCGGAGTGCGCAGCGCGTCGAGGTCCACCTCGTCCGCGGCTCCGCCGTCGTGGACGGGGCCCGCGTGCAGCATGACGAGATAGGCGGAGTGGGAGTATCCGGCCCGGATCAGCGGCTCCGCGCAGGCCGTTCCGACCGCGTCGTCGAGGACGGAGACCAGCCGGTGCGGCAGGTGGCCGAGGGCCCGGTCCGCGAGGGCGGGCAGCGCCTCCGGGTCGACGGCCCCCTCGATGACGACCTGGTTGTTCGCGCGGGAGTGCGCGAAGGCGTCGTCGTGGACGGCGAACCCGCCGGGAAGGTCCACGACACGTCCGGCCTGACGGCGGGCGAAGGCGGCCAGGAAGGCGTTGATCCGCTGGAGTTCCGATCTCGACATGGGGGGAGCCTAGGCAGCCGTGGCGTCGGCCGCCTTCGCATTTCCCGCCGGATCAGGCCTTCTTGTCGCCCAGCTTCCCGACGAAGCCCTGCGCCTTGTCCACGGCCGTGTCGATCTTGTCGCTGTGCTTGCCCTCGGTCTTGCCGTCGATGAAGTCGCCGACCTTCTCCAGACCGCCCGAGATCTTGTCACCGTGGGTCTGGGCCAGGTCCTCGGCCTTGTCCTTCAGGTTCTTGAGGTTCTTCAGGGCGTCGAACATGTACTGCCTCATCCTTCTATTTCTGGGTTTCCCCTGGTCAGGACCATGATCCCATGTGATTGGCCGGATGAGGCGCCGGGGGCGCACCCCGGTGGGTACGCACGGCCGGTGCGGGAAGGGACCCAGGGGGCGGCCGCGCGCCATCCCCGATCGGCAAGATCCACTTCGTGTCACGCGCACGTCAGGGAAACATCGCCGGAGCGTTCCCGCCGGTTCACATAGCGCTGGTGAAGTGTCCGACAAGTCCAGTACTCGATCGAGGAGTCGTGCATGTCCAGACCGCGCCGGTCCCCCCGTACTCTCATAGTCGCCGCTTCCGTGGTCGCCGCCACCGCCACCGCCGCTGTCGCGGTCACCGCCGCGGCGGGGGCCTCGGGCGGCAAGGAGCAGGCCCAGGCCGCGATCAAGGGCGGGAAGGCGAAGAACGTCATCCTGCTCATCGGCGACGGCATGGGTGACTCGGAGATCACGCTGGCCCGCGACTACACCGTGGGGGCGGCAGGCCGCCTGAACATGGACAAGTTCCCGCTCACGGGCAGCTACACGACGTACGCCGTGCACCCCGACGGCTCCCCGGAGTACGTGACCGACTCCGCCGCCAGCGGCACCGGCTGGGCCACCGGCCACAAGACCGTGAACGGCCGCATCTCCAAGACGCCGGACACCGACAAGGCCGTCCCGACGATCCTGGAGCTCGCGCAGCGCAGGGGCTACGCCACCGGCTCCGTGACCACCGCCGAACTCACCGACGCCACCCCCGCGGTGCTCGCCTCGCACGCCACCGACCGCAGCTGCCAGGGCCCCGCCGACATGGCCAAGTGCCCGGCCGACACCATCGCCAAGGGCGGCCCGGGCTCCATCGCCGAGCAGAGCGTCAACCACAAGGTGGACGTGCTCCTCGGCGGCGGCAAGCAGCGCTTCGACCAGAAGGTCACCGACGGCAAGTACAAGGGCCGCACGGTCACCGAGCAGGCGAAGAAGCTGGGCTACCAGGTCGTCACCGACAAGGCCTCGCTGAAGAACGTCAAGCCGGGCAAGCCCGTCCTCGGCCTCTTCGCCGACGGCAACGTGGCCACGGAGTGGACCGGCAAGCCCGCCGCCGTCGGCGGCACCGACCCGCAGCGCTGCGTCACCTCCAACCCGAACCGCCCGGACGGCACCCCGGCCCTCGCGGACCAGGCCACGCAGGCCATCAAGCTCCTCGAGGCCAAGCAGAAGAAGCAGCAGTCGAAGCAGGGCTTCTTCCTGCAGATCGAGGGTGCCTCCATCGACAAGCAGGACCACGCGGCGGACCCGTGCGGCCAGATCGGTGAGACCGCCGCGTTCGACCGCGCGGTGAAGGTGGCGCGCGCCTACGCCGCCAAGCACCCGGACACCCTCGTGGTGACCACCGCCGACCACGGCCACACCAGCCAGATCGTGCCGCTGGACGCGCAGCCGCCCGGCCTGACCTCCACCCTGGTCACCGACGAGGGCCAGCAGCTGAAGGTCAACTACTCGACCAACACCCCGGGCAAGGCCCAGGAGCACACCGGCACCCAGGTCCGCATCGCCGCCCAGGGCCCGCAGGCGTACCGCGTCCTCGGCGTCACCAACCAGACCGACCTGTTCACCACCATCCGCGAGGCGCTGCGTCAGCGCTGACGCGACCCGAGCACACGCGTACGGCACACGACCCGAGGGGTGGTGTGCCGTTCGCGCGTCCGGGGGCCCGCCCGGCGGCACGAGAGCGGAAAGAAAGTCGCGCTGACCTGTCACATTCTCCGGCGCCGGTGCGTCAGACCCATGACGGCAACCCCGGCGAGACCGGAAAGCAGCCGTCCTTCCCCAGCACCTGATCCGCTCAGCAGTTTCCCCGAGGAGCCCCCATGTCCACCACCGCCACCATCGTCGCCGCCCTCGTCCTCGGCTACACCGCCTGACAGCAAACCCCCCTCCCCCGCGACACCCCAGCCCGCGACCGGCCCACCCAGCCGGTCACGGGCTTTCGCACGGACAGGGACCGTGTCGAGCGCCGTTCACGCGCCCGACTGCGCGAGCAGACGCCTCAGCCAGCGGGTGCGGGCGTCCCGGGCGTCCAGGCTCACGGCCGCCTTCGGGGCGATGCCGTCGAAGCCGTGGTAGGCGCCGGACCACACGTGCAGCTCGGCCTGGCCACCGGCTCGCCAGATCGCGTTCGCGTACGCGACGTCCTCGTCGCGGAACATCTCGGCCGAGCCGACCTCGACATAGGCCGGGGGCAGCCCGGAGAGGTCCGTGGCGCGTGCGGGGGCGGCGTAGTACGGCAGGTCCGCGGCGCCGTGGCGCTCGCCGAGTACCGCCTTCCACACGGTCGTGTGCGAGGTCAGGTCCCACAGCCCGCGGCCCGACATCTGGTGGCTGGAGAGCGTGCTGTTGCGGTCGTCGAGCATCGGGCAGAGCAGCAGCAGCCCGAGCGCTTCGGGGCCGCCGCGGTCACGGGCCAGCAGGGCCAGGGCCGCGGCGAGCCCGCCGCCCGCGCTCTTGCCGCCGATGATGACGCGGTCCGCATCGACGTCCAGGTCGGCCGCGTGCTCGACCGCCCAGACGAGTCCGGCGTAGCAGTCCTCCAGCGGTCCCGGGTACGGCGTCTCCGGAGCGAGGCGGTATTCGACGGAGAGCACCGCGAGGCCCAGCGGCAGCGCCCACTCGCTGAGGACGCGCGGCAGCACGGACCAGGCGTTGCCCATGACCATGGCGCCGCCGTGCAGGTAGTACAGCAGGGGCAGCGGGCCCGCGAGCCCCGCGGGCCGGGCGCTCACGAGCGTCACGTCGGGTGCGCCCGGCGGCCCCGGTACGGACAGCTCCGTCACCGCGAAGCGGCCGTCGGCGCGCAGGTCTTCGGCCGTCGGCCGGGGGCGCGACGCAGCGTCCCGCGCCCGTCGCTCCTGGAGGTTGTCGGGGGTGATCGGCTCCCTGGGGCCCGTGGCCAAGGCCGCGAGGGCCACGCTCAGTTCGGGGTCGAACGGGGGCGCGGCATACGTCTCCTGGGCGCGGCCGGGCGGGTTCGGTGCGGGGCCGGGCGGGTTCGGTGCGGGGCCAGGCGGGTTCGGTGCGGGGCCAGGCGGGTTCGGTGCGGGGCCAGGCGGGTTCGGTGCGGGGCCAGGCGGGTTCGGTGCGGGGCTCTCGCTCATGATCCGCCCTCCGTTCGGGCGGCGGAACACCCGGCCGCCTTCCCGCCACGGTCCCCCACCCCGGCGCACGCGCGCCCTGGGAACACTCGTCTGAGATCCATACGGCGTACCCCATCACACCTCCCGCGCCGCACCTCCGCGGCGCGGGCCCGCCGCCTGCCCTGACCCCGTGGTCAGCCATCCGGGCGACGGCCGACCTACTGCTGAAGCAGGGCTGTTCGCGCAGGTCAGGGTGGTTTGCTCCGGGCTCTAAACCCGCCGGGGGCGCCGCTGAGTACGTTCGGCGTCAGTCCGAAATTCATCTCGCTCGGGACGTCACGGGAGGCCCCAGTGAGCTTCATCTTCCACCGACAACTGCCGGACGAACGCGCCGTGTTCACGCTCTTCCGGGACGTCTACCTCGGTGGGGCACCCGTGTGGGACGTCCAGGAGTGGGTGCGCAAGGAGGCAGCCGAGTACCACGCCTCCGAGGCCCGCCGGTTCAGGTCGAACTGGGTCGAGTTCCGGGGCAGGACCATCGCCAAGGCGCGCAAGCACCGGAGCGCGATCCTGTCCGGCCGCTCGGAGCCCGTCACGTTCTATCTGGAGCATCTGCCTCCACTCCTTTCGAGGCAGCTCGACGAACATCTGAACGACGCCGACCTGCCGCCGGGATGGGATCCGGCCGAGAAGAAGCAGACGATCCTCGGCGGCCTGCACTACGTGAGCGACGGAAACCTCACGGAGCGCCAGAAGGAGGTCTTCCACATGGCCGGGGTCATGCGGATGCCGCGGCCCGAGATCGCGGGCGCGATGGGGATCACGACCGACTGCGTCAAGGCCCACTTCAGCAACGCCTGGAAAACCATGACCGAGGACCAGGTCGACGTCGACGGTCTCGAGTGGCTCCTGTCCGGGCGGCGACGCGAGCCCGTGCCCACGTGAAGCGGCACGTGAGTGACGAGAGGGAATCGATGACCAGGCCCTGCACCACCAGCACCGCCAAGGAGGAGGCTCCGATGGGTGAGTTCCGTACGTATTCGTTCGACCCGGAGAAGCATGTCCGGGCCTACGCCGACACCGTCCACAAGGCCTGCTGCGACGAACGCCGGTCCACCCGGGCACGGACGCACAGCACGATCGCCAAGGTGCCGAACGCGGCGATGCCGCTCGGCGCCGTGATGGTCAGCATCTGCATGACCGTCACGATGCTGCTGTTCTGGGGGATCTCGACAGCGGTGGCCCTGCAACTGGGAGCCGGGATGGCGACGCTGTACACCGCGACGAACGACGTGCGGATCTCGGTGGTCCGCAACAACCCGGGCTGGCGGCAGCGCCATCGGATCCTGGCGCGCCTCATCCCCCAGCACCCCGGGGACTAGCCGCGGCTCCGCACGCCGCCGCCGGGACTTCGTACGCCGATCCTGTGGCGGACGCCGCGCGGTCGCGGCCCGTCCACGACTCCTGCCTTGCACCTCGACCCCATCACGGAAGAGCCGATGCCCTCATTCCCCTCGTGGCCCCCCGTACGGAGAACGGATGACCAGGAAACACCGCGGTTCGTACGTGTCCGCGGGGCCGTCCGCCCGGAGCCGACCGCGTCGCCGCCCGGCTCGTCCGCGCCCCGGCGGCCGCACGCGATAGCACCGTCCGACGGGGCGCCGCGGCCCTGAACGACCGCGGCCCCAGGCTTGGTGGAGCCCGAGGCCGCAGCTGTGACGTGCGCCGTGTCACCGCCGCACGGAGAACCTTCAGACGCTCGCCGGCCGATCTGTCCAGGACCTGGCCGCCGGGCATCCTCCTAGTTCCCGGTTAGGACAACCTCATGGTGCCCCCATGCTCTTCGTTTCCGTGGCAAAACACGGATGACATCTGCGAGAGCGGTCTGTTTCAGGCCAGCACGGCGGCTTCGGGCGGCTTCAACGACACGTTCACCTGGGCCGCTCTCCTCACCGCGATCGGACTCGTCGCCGCGGCCGTCCACCGCTGGCGCGACAAGCGGGCCAAGCTCCTGGAGAAGGACTACGTGGTGCTCGACAAGGTCGTCGTCGAGCTCGACACCCTCCAGTCGCTGGCGGCGACCCATGCGGACCTCGACGGTCTGAGGAGGGAGCTCAGCCTCGTCAGGCAGGCGCAGAAGCGCTTCCCGAAGATCCCGTTCGGTGCCGTCGTCGCCACGATCGAGGCGTATCAGACGACCGTCTTGAGCACCGAGTGCGCCAAGAGGCTCACCAAACGCATCTCCGACAAGAAGTCGGTGACCGAGGCCCTCGAACTCTCGCGCCAGCAGGGCGCGAAGATCGCGGACATCCGTGTCGCGATCAACTCCGCGCAGCGCGTCATCGACCGCAGGCTCAGGCGGTGACCTCAGCCGCCCGGCCGGGCGTCGACGACGAGGCTGATCTCGACGACCTGGCCGGGGACGTAGCCGAAGTCGCTCTCGGCCCGCACGTCGAACGGGAAGACATCAGCGGTGGTCATCGATTTCATCCTTCTGGTGCGGGTCTCGGGACAGGGAGGACCCCGGCGGCGAGTGGACCGGATCCGCCGAGCCGCTCTCTTGTGGTTACTCGGAAACCGTAGGAGAGTGAGCGCCAACCTGGAAGAACGCACTTTTCCGTAACGGGGGAACCCGATGGTGACCAAGCAGCAGCTCAAGGGCCTGCCCGAGGACGCCGATCTGAGGCGGGCGGACTCCCTGGCGCGGGAGATCTTCTCGGACATCGCCAACAAGTGGGCGTTCCTGATCATCGAGGCGCTCGGCGAAGGCACCCTGCGCTTCACCGAGTTGCGCAACGAGGTCGAGGGCGTCAGCCACAAGATGCTCACCCAGAACCTGCGCATGCTGGAGCGCAACGGCCTGGTGGAGCGGACCGTGCACCCCACCGTGCCGCCGCGCGTCGAGTACACCCTCACCCCGCCCGGCCGGGCCCTGCGCGCGGTGGTCGACGGCATGTGCGGCTGGACCCACGCCCACCTCGGCGACATCGAGGCCTCCCGCGACCGCTTCGACGGCTGACGGCACAGGCCGGTCCGGGCCGGGCGGGCCATCAGTCGAGCAGCAGGGGGTTGGGCAGCTGTGCCGCGGGGTGCATGCGCAGGAGGGTGTGGAGCACTCCCGCGAGGCCGGACATGAGGCTCGGTGAGAACGCCTCGCGGGCCAGGCCGCCGACCGGGCCGCGCTGTTCGAGGCCGGTCAGGATCTCACCGTCGAGGCCCTGGGGGTCGTCGGCGCCCAGGGCCGTCAGGAACTCCCAGAGGCCGAGGTCGCCGTGGCACAGGGTGTGGCTCCAGCCGAAGCCCTCGGCGGCGCAGGCGCGTGCGGCGCGCCGGGCCATGTCCAGGTGGGCCGGGTCGCCCGTGCGCCGGTGCAGGTCCAGCAGGCCGATGCCGATGCCCGTGCTGCCGTGGCACCAGCTGGTGAAGAAGTCTTCCTCGGCGCCGATGCGCACGTCGAGCCAGTTGCCGTGCTCGGGGCGGTAGAGGGACTCCTGATAGGCGAAGGCCCGCTCGGCGAGGCGGGCCCAGCCGCGTCGCTCGCCGGGCGTTCCGGCGTCGGTGAGGGCGAGCCGCAGCAGGGCCCAGCCGATGCCGGTGGCGCCGTGGGCGAAGCCCCCGATGCCCTCGGGGTTGAGCCGGGTCGGCCAGCGGGCACCGCTCTCGTCGACGACGGCCAGGCCGGAAAGGCGGCGGCCGATGCGCGCGGCCGCGGCCAGCCAGCGGTCCTGCCCGGTCGCCGCGGCCAGACCGAGCAGGGGGACGACACCGCCCGCCGCCCCGTTGAGGAGGTCCACCTCGACGTCGTCGTCGACCAGCGGGCCCTCCTCCAAGAGGTGGGCCCGCACGGCGGCCCGTTCCAGGAGCCGGTCCTCGCCGAGCACCCGGTGCAGCGCGAGCCACGTCCACACCTGTGACGCGGCACCGCTGAACGCCCCCGGCGACGGCGTCGGCGTGACGTCCTCGGTGCTCACCAGGACCCGCAGGGCCCCCGCGAACGTCTCGGCGACGCCCGGTACCTCCTCCGCGCGCCCGGCCCGCACCTCCTTGTCGTACTCCGCGAGCGTCAGCGCCACCCCGCCCTGCCCGGTGTAGAGGTCGGCGGGCAGCACCCTGATGGACCATCCGGCGGGGGTGAACACCGGGCTGATCCAGGTGACCGTGGAGTCGGCGCCGCGCACCGCGCCGTCGCACAGCCGCCGCACCATCCGCGCCGCCAACTCCCGGCGGCGGCGCTCCCGGTCGCGGGCGTGCGGGTCGCGGGCGGCGGCCTGCACCCGCGCGGGCAGCGACCGCTCGTTGAGGTACGCGCCCACCAGGGCGTCCTGGATCACCGCCTCCTCGAGGGCCAGGTCGGCGGTGCGCCAGTCCTCGACGGTGGCGCGTACGACGGCCGCGTCCACGGGGAAGGTGACCATCGGCACGTCGCCGACCAGGAGGTCCGCGATCTCGCCGTCGATGGCCGCGCGGTCCGTCGGCGCGCCCGGCAGGACCTCGGCGTTGCGGCGCAGGATGTCGCGGGCCCGCTCGACCGCGGCGGGTTCGTCGTGGAGCGACGCCGGGTGCCACAGCATCCGGCCGATGTCGACGTACGCCTGCGTCGGCCGCGGGATCCGCCGCGCCCGCGCGCCCTCGAAGCGGCGCAGGAGCGCGTGCGGGTCGGTGCCGGGCCGCCGCAGGTGCGCGGTCATCTCGCGGAAGCCCGCCAGGACGCGGTCCCAGTACGTGCTCAGGACCGGGGTGGGGCTCGGGTGGTTGCCCGCCGTGGGCATGGCCACCAGGTCCACCTCGAAGCGGGCGGCCGCGGTGCCGCCGCCCGCGATCACCGGGTGCGGGATCAGCGGCTGCTGGCCGGGCAGCGCCCCGACCCCGGAGATGTCCACGCCGCCGAGCGCGAAGCCCGTGCCGCGCACGGGCAGCAGTCCGGTGCGCAGCACCGTGCGGCGGATGGCGGCGGCGGCCACGTCGACGGCGTCGCCGCGGCCGCTGGGCGGGAACGGCGCGGGTGCGTCGAAGAGCGTCTCGGCGTCCACGATCACCGGGACCGGGCCCGCGGCGATCATGTTCTCGGCGTGCATGTCGGTGCCGCCGGTGCAGCGCAGGACGGCCAGCCAGTGTCCGACGCCCCGGTAGAACGCGGCGAGTTCGGTGTCGTCGGCGCAGTAGCGGTGGGGGACGAACTCGGCCCAGCCGTAGCCGTCACGGGCCAGCGTCCGCGGCACCCGGATCCGCTCGTGGCGCGGCGGGGCGCCGGGAAGGTCCGCGAACAGCTCGTCGAGGAGCGCGCCCAGGGCCACGTCGGCCGCGGACGGCCGTGGCTTGTACATGACGCTTCCGGCGGCGAAGTCCACCCGGCTGACGGTCAGTCCGCCCCGGTGGCTGTCGCCCGCCCCGAACGCGACGGCGCGCACCTGGCCCGTCGGCGCTCCGAGCAGCGGCCCGAGCAGTTCGCGGTCCGTGGCGAGCCGCTCCGCGAACCGGGCCGTGGCCGCGACCGAGAGCCGCGCCACCGACGCGACCCGCGCGCCGAGGGTCGGGTAGCGGTGGGCCAGGGTGTCGAGGTAGCCGTCCGCGCCCGCCTGCTCGATGAACGCGGCCCAGGTGCCCTCGTCGGGTCCGGCCGCCGCGCCCGCGTCGGCCTGGCCCGCGGCCGTCGCCAGGCGCAGCGCGTGCAGTTCGATCAGGAAGAGGCGGGACAGCTTCGCGTGCAGGGAGGTGAGCAGGGCGGTGTGCCCGGCCTCCAGGATCACGTCCCGTTCGCGCCCGCCGAGTGCGGCCACGGCGGCGAGGCGCCGGGCCAGCTCCTGCCGCCAGGGGCGGGCGAGGTTCCGCACGGGCCGGGCGAACCACTGGGCCTCGTCGCGTTCCCTGCCGGGTCCGTCCTGCTGTCCGGGCTCGTGCGGTGCCGATCCGCTCACGGGCCACTGCCCCCATCCCGCGCCGCGCTCCGGCGCCTTCGAGCCGCTTGGACGAGAAGCGGGGAACCGCGGGGCCCGGCGCGCTCCCCGTCACGGGAGTGCCGTGGCCCGCGGCTCCCCTCGGGAATCAGCAGCACCAGCTGCCGTGCGACCCGCTCGGGCTGGAACAGAAGCCGTACAGCGAGTCGCTCGGGTCGGTCAGCGCGGCCTCGGCCGCGCTACCGCCGACGTAGAGCGGGCCCGCGGGGTTGGCCTGGCCGTACGCGCTCTCGGCGCCCGACAGCCACGCTTCGAGAACGGCGTTCTGCACACTGGTCTGGGGCATGAGCGGCCTCCGGAAGTAGGAGTTGGGGACGGATTGCCGAGACCTGAGTATCACCGGACTCAAAGGCTCCTCAGCCGACCGATCCAGCCACAGTCACACGGGGTTCGTGAGACTCAGAGCACCCTCTGGGACAGGCGGGACCGGTCGCGCCCTGCTCACCTCCCCCGGCTCCACACCCCGTTCCGGGCCACGACCTGCCGCCTTGCCGCGTGCCCCGAGGCCTGGAGGATCTCGGCCAGGCTGGCGAGAGCGTCCGCCTGATGCGCGGAGCCCGAGCACGCGCGCGTCCACGGCCTGCGGGACGCCCGGGATCCCCCGGGCTCGCCGGGGGCCCGGGCCCCGTCCGACGGGTCGGGCCGCCTCAGGCCACGGGCACGAGCCCGTCGCGCCGCAGCATCGGCAGGATCTGCCCCGCCACCGCCGGAGCGAGCCGGATGTCGGTCTCGGTGCCCGTGATCCACCGCAGGTGGGCCAGTTCGGCCGCGGGGCGGGGCGCCCGGCTGAGGCCCGCGGTGAAGACCGTCAGCTGGAGGGGCACCCCTTCGAGGGCGGCCGTCGACTCGATCTCGGCCAGGAACTCCGGCGCCACCGGCCGGACGCCCAGTTCCTCGTCGAGCTCCCTGACCAGGGCCTCCAGCGGCTCCTCCCCCGCGTCGGGCTTGCCGCCCGGCAGATAGAACACCTCTGGCGCCGCCTTCTTGCTCACCACCAGCAGCCGCCCCTCCTGAACGACCACGGCGGCCACGACGACCAGGGGATCCGGCGTGCCGTGGCCGCCGTCAGCGGCCGGGGACTGCCACGCGTCGCGGCCGCCGCGAGCGACCGCCTCACCGATATGTGCCATACACATCATTCTCTCAGGCGCCTGCCGCCACGCCTGAGCCGACCGGTCACAGCCGGGCGTCCCGATGGGTCGGCCTGCCGTCGACGGCGGTGAGCAGCACCGGAAGGTCCGGGAGTTCGGTCGCGGGGGTGGTGAGCGGATCGGCGGCGAGGACCGTCAGGTCGGCGCGGTGGCCGATCGCGACGCGTCCCGCCTCGTGCTCCGCGCCGGCCGCGTAGGCGGCGTTGACGGTCATGCCCTGGAGCGCCTCCAGCGCCGTGAGGGCCTGCTCCGGGCCGTGCGGGGGCCGGCTGAGGTCACGGCTCGGGCGGCGGTGGCGGGCCCCGGCCATGACGCCGAGCGGCGGGGCGGGCGCGATGGGCCAGTCGGAGCCGAGGACGACGACGGCCCCGGAGTCGTACAGGTCGCGGCAGCGCCAGGCACGGGCGGCCCGCTCCTCGCCGAGGCGGCGCGACCAGTTGTCGGTGTGGTCGGCCCGGGTGAAGTCGCAGCAGTGCGTCGGCTGCATGGAGGCGACGACACCCAGTTCGGCGAACCGCCGCAAGGTGTCGTCGGGGACGGTCTCGATGTGTTCGACCCGGTGCCGTACCGCGCGCCAGTCGTCGGCCTGGGCCTTCTCGACGGCGTCGAGGACGTGCCGTACCGCCGCGTCGCCGATGGCGTGGGTGGCGGTGGGCACTCCGGCGCGGTGGAGCTCGCCGATGACGCGGGTGTACTCCTCGGGGTCCGGCCAGAAGGCGTGCCGGGACTCGCCGTGGCAGTCGGGCCGCTCCAGCCACGCGGTGCCGTTGTCGATGGTGCCGTCCATGAAGATCTTCACGCCGTCGGTGCGCCACAGGCGGCCGCCCTCGCCCTGCTGGTCGATGAGCGCGCGCACACCGTCGGCGTCGGTCCCCGGCTGGCACCACGGGGCGACCCGCAGCCGCAGCGGAAGCTGCCCGGCCGCCTCGAGTTCGGCGTAGAAGGCCAGGCTGTCGCCGCCCGCGTCCATGACGTGGCCACCGGTGAGGCCCGCCGCGGCCATGGTCTTCAGCGCGGCGGCGACCCGGGCGCGGCGCTCCTCGTAGGTGGGCTGCGGGGCGACCCGCTGCACGAGCTCGCAAGCGGCCTCCTCCAGGAGCAGCCCGGTGGGCCGCCCCGCGCTGTCGCACACCACCTCGGCGGTCGCCTGGTCGAAGGTCCGGGGCCCGTCGACCCCGGCGAGTTCGAGGGCGCGGCGGCTGACCAGCATGGAGTGCGCGTCGAAGAGCAGCAGTTGGGCGGGCACGCCGTCGAGTACGGCGTCGAAGGGGGCGGACTCGACGGGGGCGTCCGCGAACACGTTGGGGTCCAGGCCCCAGCCGCGCAGCCACGCGCCGGGGGCGAGGTCCCGTACCTCGCGGGCGAGCGCGGCGCGCACCTGGGCCACGTCGGTGCAGGCCGACAGGTCCAGGCCGCGGGTCAGTTCGGCGCCGGTGACGGGGTGGATGTGTCCGTCGACCAGACCGGGTGTCACCACCGCGCCCTTGAGGTCGATCACCTCGGTGGCGGGGTCCGCGAGGGCGCGGACCTCCTGGTCGTCGCCGAGGGCGGTGATGCGTCCGCCCGCCGCGGCGAGCGCGGTCTGTGGCAGGAACTCGCCGGACTCCGGGTCGAGCAGACGGGCCGAGAGCAGGATGAGGGAGGTGCGCACGGGAGGTCTCCTTGCGGGGTCGTCGGGTGAATGCCGCGCTGCGTTCGGCGTGCTGCGGGAGGTCGGCAGCGCTCGACTCGTCGTGGGGATCGGCGATGTGCGGGCGGGGGGGCGGCACCTGGGTCTCGGGGGCACCCGGAGCTGCCCGGCTCGCCGCCGGAGCGTCAGTCGGGGGTCACCTCGCTCAGCGAGCCCGGTTCCAGGCCGAGTTCGCGCTCCGCCGTAGTGGCGGGCAGGCGCAGTACCTCGGGCGCGTCGCCGACGGTGTCACCGCTGTTGACGAGCATGCCGAGGCCGTCGAGGACGATCAGGATGTGCGCGGTCGTCACCACCGGGTCGTCGGTGCGGAACTCCCCCCGGGCGACGCCGTCGCGGATGTGCCCCTCGAACCGGTCGCGCCAGGCGGCCTCCTGCGCGCTGACGCGGTCGCGCAGCGCGGGCCGGTAGCGGCTGAGGTGGCGGGCGTTGAGCCAGAGGCGGCTGATGTCGTCGTAGGCCTCTCCCGTGGTCCGGGCGAAGAACCGCGCCAGGTGCTGGACGCAGGTGGCGTCGGCGCGCTCGGCCGGAAGGAGCGCGTCGAGCTCGGCGCCCGCGGCGGTGCCGTAGGCCTCGGCCACCAGGTCGTCCACGGCCGGGAAGTAGTGGCTGATCAGCCCCGGCCGCACGGCGAGCTCCTCGGCGATGCGCCGCAGCGTGATGCACTCAAGGCCCTCGGCCAGAGCCACCCGAGCCGCTGCCGCAACGATTTCCGCACGCCTTTCCGTTGGAGACTTGCGGATTCGCTTGTTCTGGAGCCTTGACGTCATGGAATCCATGCTATTGAGTGTGCGACCAATAAACAAGCAGGTGGGTTCCCAGCATCCGGAGGGGCCGCATGGCGTCCACGCTTCCCGACCCGCACGAAGTCCCCCCGAACCCCCGGACGGCACACCGGGAGGAGCCGCCTCGAACGGGCGGGACGGTCCGCGTCGAGGCCCACGGCATCGACCACATCCCCGAGCACGAGCGCCACGGCCACCCCCGGCGCCTCTTCTCCGTCTGGGCCGCGGCGAACGTCAACTATCTGAGCCTCGTCATCGGCGGCACCCTGGTCCTGATGGGCCTGACCCTGTGGCAGGCCCTCGTCGTGATCGTGACGGGCAATCTGTTCTGGTCGCTCACCGGGCTGCTCGCCATATCCGGCCCGGCCGCGGGCGCGCCGAGCGAAGTGATCACGCGCGCGATGTACGGAATCCGCGGCAACCGCGTCAACAACGCGGTCGTCGGCTGGATGATCTCCGTGGCGTACTTCGCCCTGAACCTCGCCGCCGCCGCGACCGCCGCGTTCTCGCTCGTCGAGAAGACCGGTGTCACCGCGGGCACCGGCGTGAAGGTCGCCGTGGTCCTCGCCGTCGCCGCGCTCACCCTGACCATCGGCGTCTACGGCCACGCCACCATCCTGCGGCTGTATCTGCCGATCACCCTGGTGCTCGCCGCTGTCTTCGCCGTGGTCGCGGTCCGCGTGTTCCAGCACGCCGACTACTCCTACGCGCCCGCCGAGCCGCTGACCGGCGCCCCGCTGTGGACGGCCCTCATCTCCGGCGTCACCCTGGTCGGCTCCGCTCCGCTGTCGTACACCACCAGCGCCGACTTCTCCCGCTATCTGCCGCGCACGACGTCCGCCAAGGCCGTTCTCGGCTGGACCGCCCTCGGCGGCTTCGTGCCCGGTGTCGCCGTGTGCTCCCTCGGGGCGCTCGCCGCGACCGCGGTCGACATGACGGACCCTCAGGCAGGGCTCCAGCGGATCCTGCCGGGCTGGTTCGACCCGGTCTTCCTGCTCGCCCTCGTCCTCGGCACGATCGCCCTCAACGCCCTGACCTCCTACAGCGCCGGGCTCGCCCTCCAGGCCGTCGGCATCCGCATCCGGCGCTCCCGCAGCGTGATCGTCGACGGCGCCGCCGCGGTCTCCCTCACCCTGTACGCGCTCCTCGTCTCCGACTTCCTCGACACCGTCAGCAACGTCCTCCAGCTCACCGTCGTCCTGCTCGGCCCCGCCACCGCCCTCTACGCCACGGACATCCTGCTGCGCCGCAACCGCTACGACGGTCCGGCCCTGATGGACGAGACCCCCGCCGGCCCCTTCTGGTACACCGCCGGGGTCAGCCCGGCCGGTGCCCTGGCCCTGACGGGCGGCGTCACCGCGGCGGCCCTGTGCGTCGACACCGCCTACACCGGACCGGTCGCGCACGCCCTGGGCGGCATGGACCTCTCCCTGCCCGTCGGCATCGTCACCACCTCGCTCCTGTACGCGGCCCTCACCCGGGCCATGGGCGGAGCGCGCGCCCCCCGCCGAGGAGGCGGCAGGTGTGCCCGCTGCCGTCCGGGGCAGGGGCGAGGGCGGTGACAGGAGGTGTGCGTGGTCCATCTGGCGGTGCCCCTGTGGGGCTTGCGGAGCGGGCAGGGCCCGCGGCAGCTGACCGAACTCGGGCTTGCCCTGTTCCTGTCGAGCCTCATCGGATGGGAGCGGGCGGCCCGGCACAAGAGCGCCGGGCTGCGCACGCACACCCTGGTGGGCATCGCCAGCGCGCTGATGATGGAGGTGTCCCAGCACGGCTTCGCGGGCGCGCTCGGCCTGCCCGGCGTCTCCTTCGACCCCTCCCGGGTGGCCGCGCAGATCGTCTCCGGGATCGGCTTCGTCGGCGGCGGCCTGATCTTCGTACGCCAGGACGTCGTGCGCGGCCTCACCACCGCCGCCACGGTCTGGCTCACCTGCGCGGTGGGCATGGCCTGCGGCGGCGGACTGCCCGTCCTCGCCCTGGCCGCGACGGCGCTGCACTTCCTCGTCGTCCGCGGCTATCCACGGCTCGCCGCGCGTCTGCTGCCCCGCGCGAGCGGCTCCGCCTTCGAGCTGCGCATGACGTACCGCACGGGCACGGCCCTGCTGCCCCAGCTGATGGAGACGTGCACCCGGCACGGCTTCCGCATCGCCCGGGTCAAGGTCGACCGGCTGCCCGGCGGGGCCGACCCCGACGCCCGCGTCCTGCTGGCGCTCGAAGGCACCGCCGACACCGCACGCCTGACCGCCGAACTCTTCGACCGGGACGACGTGATCGAGGTCGAGGTGACCGCCGCCGACGACGAGGAGGCCACCGCGCCTTGACCTCAACCGAACTTCACCTATGAGTCTTGGCGGCATGACGCACGACACCACCGCTCTTCAGCGCCCGCTCCCCTCCCCCGTGAACTCCTCCGTGGACTCCTCCGGTCAGCGGCCCGGCGGCTCAGGACCGCTGTCCGACGCCACGCTCGACACCCTCGCCGAACGGCTCGCCGCCGGGGCCGACATCGTCGGCATCGGTGAGTCCACGCGGTTCTCCCGGGAGACCTTCCGCCTGCGTGACCAGCTCTTCCGCCGCCTGGTGCGGCAGCACGGGTTCCGGGCGCTCGCCCTCCAGGACAGCGCTGACGTCGCCGCCGGCCTCGACCGGTACGTGCGCGTCGGCGAGGGCTCGGCCGAGGCCGCGCTCGCCGGTGCCTGGCGTCCGTGGCGCACCGCCGAGATGGCCGCGGCCCTCGACTGGATCAGGGAGTTCAACCGGGAGCACCCGGACGACCCCGTACGGATCTTCGGGGTGCGGCCCGCGCAGGCGCGCTCCGAGGACTACGACGCCGTCCTGGACCACGTGCGCGCCACCGCCCCGGAACTCCTCGCGGACCTGGCCGCGCACCTCGACCCGATCCGCACCGCGCACGACATCGACGAGCACGTGCAGCGCGCGCGGGGCACACACCCCGGGCGGCCGTTCGTCGACCACGCCCGGGACGCGCTCGCGCTGCTGCGGGCCCGGCCGGGGGCCAACGACGACGTCCTGACCCGGATGCGGCTGATCCTGAGCTTCCACGCGGGCAGCGTCGCCGGACGCGGCGGCTTCGCGGGCGACACCGCCGCGGAGGCGGACGCCCTCGACGACGCCCGGCGCGGGGCCCGCCTGGTCTATTGGGACGGCATCGCGCACACCGCGGCGACCGGGACGGTCCTGGGCTCGGCCCCCGGGTCCGCCGCACGGCCCACCGTCGGCACGCACCTCCGGGAGCGCCACGGCAGGCGGTACGTCTCCGTGGCGATCGGCTTCCACCACGGGGACCTCGGCGTCGTCGCCGTTCCCGAGCCGAGCGCGGACCTCGTGGACGCGCGCCTCGGCTCGGCGGACGTGCCCGCCCGCTGGCTCGACCTGCGCCACGACGACGTCCGCCGCCAGTGGGACGGCCCCGCGAAGCTCCGCGTCATCAGCGGCGTCTACGACCCGTCCCGTGACGCCGCCGAGCACCTCGCGGTCGCCTCGCTGGCCGACGCGTTCGACGTGCTCCTGCACGTGCGCCGGGCGACCGGGGTGCGGTGGCTCGGCTGAGGCGTCAGGCGGGGCCCATCTGCCCCGACTCCCAGGCCCAGGCCGCGATCTCGACGCGGTTCCGGACGGCCAGCTTGGCCTGGATGTTGACGAGGTGGGTCTTCACGGTGGCGACGGAGATGAACAGCTCGGCGGCGATCTCCTGGTTGGTGCGGCCGCGCGCCACGAGCCGGGCCACGCCGAGCTCCCGCTCGGACAGCTCGTGCGGCGCGCCACCCGCGGCCGCCGCGCCGCACCGCGGGCCGTGCCGCTCGGCCGTGCGCCGCAGCAGGCGCAGCGTGACGGCGGGCGAGACCAGGGCGTCGCCGCGCGCCGCGGCGCGCACCGCCTCGACCAGGAGGCCGGGTCCCGCGTCCTTCAACAGGAAGCCGACCGCGCCACGGCGCAGCGCCTCGTCCAGGTAGTCGTCCTGGTCGAAGGTGGTCACCACGACGACGTGCAGGGGATCGACCGCGTCCGGCCCGGCGAGCAGCCGGGTCACCTCCAGGCCGTTGAGCTTCGGCATGCGGACGTCGACCAGGCAGACGTCGGGGCGCAGCCGCCGGGCGAGCTCCACGCACGCGGCGCCGTCGGCGGCCTCGCCGACGACCTCGATGCCGGGCTGCGCGGCGAGGATCAGGCGGAAGCCGGTGCGCACCATCTCCTGGTCGTCGGCGATCAGGACGCGCAGGGGCGCGGAGCCGGTCTCGGGGGTCGTCACACTCATCGTGGTCAGTGTGGCAGGTGTGCCGGGGGAAACGCGGCGCGGACCCGCCAGCCGCCACCCGGGGCGGGCCCGGCCGCGAAGCCGCCGCCGACGGCCTCCACGCGCTCGCGCAGCCCGACCAGGCCGAGGCCGCCCCTTCCGCCGGGCGGCGGGCGGTCACCGGCGGGCGCGGGGCCGTTGGTGACCTCGACGCACAGGCGGCCGCCGTCGGCCGTCAGCCGCACGCGGACGTCGTCGGCCTCCGGCGCGTGGCGGCGCACGTTGGTGAGGGACTCCTGGACCACGCGGTGCACGGACGTCTCGACCTCCGGCGCGAGGGCGAGGCCCCGGGCGTCGGCGGAGACGTCCAGGGTGGCCGCCGCCCCGCTGTCGCCGTGCGCGGCCACCAGGGCGGCGAGTTCGGTGAGCAGGTCGGCGGGCCGGGTCGGGGCGTCGGGCGCGGCACGCAGCACGTGCACGAGGCGGCGCATGGAGGCGAGGGTCTCCGTGCCCGCCCGCTCGATGCCCGCGAGGAGCGGATCGAGCTGCTCGGGCGCGGTCTCCCGGATGGTGCGGGCCGCCTGGGCCTGGACGACGATGCCGGTGACGTGGTGGGCGACGAAGTCGTGCAGGTCGCGTGCGAGGGCGAGGCGCTCCGCCTCCTGCACGGCGGTCACGGCGTCGGCCCTGCGCCGGTCCAGGGAGCGCAGATAGCAGCCGAGCGCGAGCGCGCCGCCCGCCGCGACGGTGAGCAGGAACGCGAAGGTCTGGGCGTCCGAGGGGAAGCCCATGCGCACCGGCGCGGCCGCGATCGCCACGGCCAGGAGCGGGCAGAGCACGTACGCGGCCGGGACCCGTGCCGTCCGGGCCGCCACGGTGAGCAGCGCGAGCAGGGCCGCCGACTCCAGCAGGCCCCAGCTGCCGCCCGCGGGGGCGAGCCACAGCATGCCGAGCGTCAGCGCCCCGGACGCCAGGGCCGCCCCGGCCGCCAGCGCCTCGACGGCGACGCGGCGGCGCGCGAGCAGCGCCCCCAGCGCCAGCGGCCCGGACACCAGTGGGAGCCAGGAGCCGTCCGGCTCGTTCGAGACGAGGTCGCCGAGCCAGAGCAGCAGGGCGGGCGGCAGGGCGAGGAGCAGCGTGCGACGGCGGTTCACACAGTGAATGTACGGACCAGGTCGTACGCGAGGGCTCAACCGAAAGCCGGACCGGCGTGGGTCCGATCCATCGAACGGCTGAGGCGGCGCCCGGCACCGCCCGGCCACCGTGGAGGAACGCAGCATTCCAGGACTCCCGAAGAGAGCGACGCCCATGCCCCGAATCCCGCGCACACCGGTCTGTGCCCTCGGCGTGGCCGCGCTCGCCGTCTCCTTGACGGCGTGCGGCGGCTCGTACAACCCCTTCGACGACCACCAGGAGAGGGCCACGTACAGGACCGGCGCCGAGGCGAAGAAGGACCGGACGTCCGTGCCGCGGTGGCTGCCGGACGACGCCAGGGACATCTCGTACGTGATATCGACGACGGGTGGGGACCGCATCATGCGGTTCACGGCGGAGAGCGGCGGGTTCCCCGCCTCCTGTGTGCGCGGAGAGCCGCAGGGCAAGCCGCGCCTGAAGGCCGACTGGTTCCCCTCCGACGTGGCCGCGAAGGCCGACGTGAACTGCGGCACGTGGTCGGGGGCGCGGATCGGCGGCGCCCTGTACGCGTGGCAGGACCGGGACGTGGCGTCCGGGGCGCGGGACGAGGCGGCGGTGCGGATCCCGGAGCAGCGGATCGCCTGGAAGGCCTGTCGCGCCGAGGAGGGCGTGCCGAAGGGGGCCGACTGCGGCACCGTGCGGGTGCCCGTCGACTGGCGTGAGCCCGGCGGCAAGAAGATCGACATCGCGGTCGCCCGGCGCACCGCGGCCGAACCGGACCGGCGCGTCGGCACGCTCGTGTTCCTGCCCGGCGGCCCCGGCAGCTCCGGCGTCGACACGGTCCGGGCCACCGACACCTGGGGCGGTCTCGAACGGCGCTTCGACATCGTCAGCCTCGATCCGCGCGGCGTCGGCGCGAGCAGCGCGGTGCGCTGCCCGGCGAAGCCGTACGTCGCCATGGTGCGGGACAAGAAGCCCGCCGCCTCCGCGGCGGAGTTCGCCCGCGAGCGGGAGCGGGCCGGTGCCTTCGCCGAGGACTGTGCCCGCGCGTCCGGGCCCGTGGCCGCGCACACCGACGCGACCAGCGTCAGCCATGACGTCGAGGCGGTCCGCGCCGCGCTCGGCGAGGACCGCGTCTCCCTGTACGGGCACTCGTACGGCACGCTCTACGGCCAGCGGTACGCGCAGCTGTACGGCGAGCGGGTGCGGGCCGCCGTCCTTGACGGCGTGATGGACCCGGCGGTCGGCCGGCGCGACTTCAACGTCACGAGTGCCCGCGCCCTGGAGCGTGCCTTCGGAGAGTTCGCCCGGTGGTGCGGAAAGAACGACGCGTGCGCGCTGGGCGACAAGGACCCGCGTGCGGTCCTTCGGCGCGTGGCCGCCAAGGCCGCCGACGGCACCCTGCGCAACGACGGCAAGAAGGTCACGCTCGCCGCGCTGAACGGCACGCTCGACCAGATGCTCCTCACCCCGTCCTGGCCGGTGGTCGGCGAGTACCTCCAGGCCCTGGACAGCGGGAAGCCCTGGCAGGAGGACGGCGAGGAGCCGGGCGGGAAGCTGCTGCCCGTGGCCGACCAGGCGGTGTGCGTCGATCTGAACCTGCGCGCCCCGGACGCCGCGGCCTACCTCGCCGACCAGAAGGCGGCCCGTGAGGCCGCGCCCGCCTTCGGCTTCTCGCCCAACGCCGTCGGGTACGCCAACCTGTGCCTGGGCCTGCCGGAGCGCCCCACGCCGCGGCCCGCGACGCCGGGCGACTTCCGCACCGAGCACCCGATGCTGCTGATCAACGCCCGCTACGACAACGCCACGCCCGTCGACTGGGCCCGCTCCGCCGCGCGGCACCTCGGCGACAAGGCGGCGCTCGTGGAGGTCGACGGCTGGGGCCACGGTGCGAAGGTCTTCAACGGCGGGGCCGAGCGGAAGGCCGTCACCGACTACCTCACGCGCCTGATCACGCCCGCGCCCGGCACCGTGATCAAGGGCAGCGTGCCGCCCGGCGCCTGACCGGTCGGTTCACGGCCGGGTGAGGCGGCGCGGGCTCTCGTGGGTCTCCCGCACGGTGACGGTCAGCCGCTGCGAGGCGTGCCAGTCACCGGCGGGGTGGCCCACGAGGTAGCTCACCCGTGCCGTGCCCGGGGCGGGGCGGACGGTGAACACCTTGGCCTCGCCGACCTCACCGGCGTCGATGATCTGCGTGTCGATCCGGGATGTGCGCAACACCCCGGTGTCCCACCTGAGTTGGACCTGATCCCCCGCGGCCATCCCCGCGTACGGCTCGATCCGCACCACCAGCTCGGGTTCGTGCCCGCCGAGGGTGACCACGCCGTCGGCGGCGTCGTGGATCCTCGGCGCGGCCAGCTGATGTCCAGATGCGTCCTTCATCTCCCGGCCCCCTGCGACTTGACCTCCGGCCAGGGGAATCACGACGATCCGGTTCCCCTGACGCCCCTCTCCGTCACCGTCCATTCTCGACGAACTCGGCCCCGCGTACCGGTAGCTCGCCTGACATTTGCCCATCGTTTGCTGTAGCGGCGACTATGCGCCGCGTGCGGGGCCCTTGACCGGGCCGCGCGAGCGGAACGTGCGGCGGTAGGCGTCCGGCGGCACGCCGACGGCGCGGTTGAAGTGACGGCGCAGCGTCGTGGCGGTCCCCATGCCGGTGGCCGCGGCGATGGCGTCGATGCCGTCGTCGGTCCTCTCCAGCAACTCCTGTGCGCGGCGGACGCGTTGGGTCAGCAGCCATTGCAGTGGGGTGGTGCCGGTCGCCGCCTTGAAGTGCCGGCCCAGGTGGCGCGAGCTCATCCGGGCCCGGCGGGCCAGGTCCTCCACGGTCAGCGGCTCGTCGAGGCGCTCGATCGCCCAGGGGAGCAGCCCGGCGAGCGGATGGTCGTCCCGGGCGGGCACGGGGGCGGTGACGAACTGGGCCTGGCCGCCGTCGCGGTGCGGCGGCACGACCAGTCGGCGGGCGACGGCGTTGGCGACCGACGAGCCGTGGTCGAGGCGGACGAGGTGCAGACAGAGGTCCATCGCGGCGGCCTTGCCCGCGGAGGTGAGCACGCTGCCGTCGTCCACGTAGAGGACGTCCGGGTCGACCTCCACCCGCGGGTAGCGGGCGGCCAGGGCGTCGGTGTGCGCCCAGTGCGTGGTGGCGCGCCTGCCGTCCAGGAGGCCCGCGGCGGCCAGGACGAACGCGCCCGTGCACAGGGAGGCCACGCGCGCGCCCGCCCGGTGGGCCGCGCGCACCGCGTCGACCAGGTCGGCGGGCGGCTCCACGGCGACGTCGGCCCAGCCGGGCACGATCACGGTGCTCGCGTGGCGGAGCCGGTCGAAGCCGTGGTCGGGCTCCAGGCGGAACCGGCCGAACCGCACGGCGTCCGGGCCGTACACGCCGACGTCGTACCAGGGTCCTGGCACGGCGTCCGGGGCGGAGCCGAAGACCTCGTACGCCACGGACAGTTCGAAGTGCAGCATCCCGTCGGTGACGGCGAACGCGACAGAACTCATGTCCGGAATTGTACGGGGCATGTCGTTCCAGACACTCACGCACGACGTCCGCACCGGCCAGGATGTTCCTCGTTGATCGTTCAAGCACAGAGGAGAAGTCATGGCAACGGGGCAGATCGTGGCGGTGTACGGCGCCTACGGGCACACCGGTCGGTTCGTGGTGGCGCACTTGCGGGAGCGCGGGTTCGTCCCGGTCCTCTCCGGCCGTGACGCCGGCAAGCTGCGGGAGCTGGCCGCGTCCCACCCCGGCCTCGACGCCCGGCCCGCGCCGGTCGACGATCCGGCCGCGCTCGACCGGGCGCTGTCCGGTGCGGCGGCCGTGGTCAACTGTGCCGGGCCCTTCGCCACGACGGCCGCGCCCGTGATCGAGGCGGCGCTGCGCGCCGGTATCCCGTATGTGGACGTGGCGGCCGAGATCGAGGCCAACGCCGACACGTTCGCCCGCTTCGCGGACCGGGCCCGCGCCGCGGGAGCGGTGATCGTGCCCGCGATGGCCTTCTTCGGCGGCCTCGGCGACCTGGTGGCCACGGCGGCGATGGACGACTGGACGGAGGCCGACGAGGTCCACGTCGCCTACGGCCTGAACGGCTGGCACCCCACCGAGGGGACGCGTGCCGCGGGCGCGGTCTCCCGGGAGCGGCGCGGCGGCCGGCGCGTCCGCTTCGCGGACGGACGCCTGGAGTACCGCGACGACGCCCCGCCCACCCTGGAGTGGACCTTCCCCGAACCGATGGGAACCCGGTCCGTCATCGGGGAGTTCACGATGGCCGACGTCGTCACGGTCCCCAGCCATCTGCCGGTTCCCGACGTGCGCACCTACATGACCGTCGAGGCGGCCGGGGAGGTCACGGCCCCGGGCACTCCGGCCCCGGCCGCCGTCGACGAGCGGGGACGGTCGGCGCAGACCTTCGTCGTCGACGTCGTCGTGCGCTCCGGCGGCAGGGAGCGGCGTGCCGTGGCCCGCGGCCGGGACATCTACGCGGTCACCGCGCCGCTCGTGGTGGAAGCCGTGCACCGCGTCCTGACCGGGCAGATCAGGAGGGAGGGCGTCGCCTCCGCGGGCAGCGCCTTCGACGCACCCGGCTTCCTCCGCTCCCTGGCGCCGCACATCACCGTCGAGACCCTGGCGCCGCGCCCGTAGCCCGCGGCGCCGCTCGCGCGGCACGCGGGCCCGGGGCGGGCCTCGGGCGCCGACGGCTGTGGGCGCCCGGTGGGTCAGTCCTGGTGGATCTCGTTCCTGCCGGGGCCGCCGGACAGGGTGTCCGTGCCGGGACCGCCGTACAGCTTGTCGTCGCCGCTGTTGCCGTAGATGGTGTCGTTGCCGCCCTCGCCGTACAGGACGTCGTTGCCCTTGCCTCCGTAGAGGAAGTCGCTGCCCGCTCCGGCGCGGATGGTGTCGTTGCCGTCGCCGCCGTTCAGGTTCTGCCGGTTCCCGCCGCCGCGGATCACGTCGTCGCCCGCTCCGCCGTCGGCGTCGCTGTTCTCGCCGACCGCGTGGAGCGTGTCGTTGCCGTTGCCGCCTATCGAGATGGCGCCCTTGCCCGCGCGGATCGTGTCCTTGCCGTCACCGCCGAGCACGACGCTGTACGCGCTGACCGTGAGGGTGTCGTCGCCCGTGCCGCCCAGGATCGAGTTGCCCTGGGCGCCGGCCGCCTCGGTGAGGGTGTCGTCGCCCTTGCCGAGGTCGAGGCGGGCGAAGTAGTAGGTGCTGTCGGTCTCGTTGGTGTACTTGACCGTGTCGTTGCGGTCACCCGCGGACAGCTCCAGGGTGGCGTACGGGTCCTGGCTCTCGGAGGTGTCGACCTTGCAGGAGACCTTCGTGTGGTCGGAGCCGCTGGGGTAGGTGCAGCCGGTGCCCGCCTTGATGGTGACGACGTCGTCGATGAGGTACGTGAGGTTGTCGAGGCTCGTACCGGTCCGCGACGCGGTGATGTTCAGCTTGTTGGTCTGACCTGCGGCGGCCGTGTAGACCACCGACTTCCCGTCAACCGCGGCGGTGGCCGACGGCGCCGCGGCACCTGCCGTGCCGGACAGCAGCACCGGTGCGGTGATGCCCGCGCCGAGAGCGAGCGTCACCGCGGAAGCAGCGCTTAACGTACGGCTGCTGAAGGGGCGAGAGCGCATTTCCTAACCTCCATGAGGAGTAAGTTGTTTCAACAACAACAGGGGACTCGTGGGGTGCGCACTTGGTTGTATTCCTGCCGATCGGCACCTCCGCGACCGAGTGCGGCAGCACCTCCCCATGAAGCCTCTGACCTGCATCTTTCATATTTCGGCGGGGAAATTGACAACACGCGGAAAGGGCGGGTTCACTGTCAATTCACCCGCTCATCCGCGAAATCTCCCCCGAACTCAGGGGCCCGCAATAACATTTCGCACGGCGTCCTCCATCGGACGGCCCGGGCACCCTTGCCGGACCGACCGTCCCGGGCGCGTCGGACCGTCCCGGGTGAAGCGGCACGCGTACCCGCGGACCCGCCCCTCGGCGGCCGCGCGGCCACGCGGCCGCCCTGGCGAGAAACCGACCCCCTAAATGATCATGAACGGGTCACCGCATGTATACCTTTGCCGTGACTTTGCGCTCTTTCTTCACCCGTTCCTGTGCCGTGGCCGTCCTCGCCACGGCCGCCGTCTCCGCACCGGCCGCCGCGGCGGAGCCGTCGGCGCCCGCCCCCCGGTCCGCCGCACCGGCCGACAACACGCTGTGCGTCTACAGCACCGAGATCACCGACAGGACCACCGGCGGCTACGTCTGGGACGTGGGCACCCGTGCCTACGCGCTCTGGAAGTCCGAGGACTTCCAGAACAAGTACGGAAAGCTCTCCTACGGCGAGCAGACGAACAAGCTCCTCTACGAACTCAACGTCAGCCAGCACGTCTTCGGCCACAGCTGGCTGGTGCACTTCAACGCGGACGGCGCCTTCGAGCGCAAGCTCGCCGGAGGCGCCACCGCGCGCTACGACACCTACTCGTTCCAGCCGCAGGACCCCGACGGCCGCAACGGCGACGGCAGCCCGGTGGACGGCATGTCCATCAACTACACCGGCTACGACGTCAACACGCCCGGCAAGCCGCTGATCGAATGGGACCGGCCGAGCCGCAAGCAGGACCGCAACGGCGCGTACGCGCCCCGCGCGGCCCGCTGCAAGGCGCTCACCCCCACCCAACAGAGCGCCTTCGAGAAGGAGATCGACCGGCGCAAGCAGGCCGACGAGAAGTACACGCTGCTGCCCACCTGGAAGTACCTCCTCACCGGCGGCTGGGCCGGGACCCCGGCCCGCAACTGCACGACGTTCGCCCTCCAGGTGTGGGACGCCGCGATGGTGAACGCCCCCGCCGAACGCATCGACCCGACGCTGCGGCTGCCCGCCGCCGACCTCAACCGGCTCGGCGCCAAGGTGCCCGCCGACCTCACCCAGAGCGAGTTCTCCGCCTGGATCCCGGCCCTCGCGGGCAAGTGGATCCACGAGAAGAACGGCAACCGGGACGAGAACGACGAGGTGCCGCGCTTCGCGACCGACGACCCCACCCCGGCGCCCGCGCCCGCCCGGCAGCTCGCTCACTAGCACCCGGCGGCGACGCGAACGGGCGACCGATGAGTTTCTCCGTGCCCGGCAGTCATAGATGATGTTGGTGCGAACGACGCCGCGCGTGCGGCCGAAGGGCGCACGGACCCCACTTGCCGTGAACCGGGCGCACGCACCGGGCACAAGAGACCGAGGAACCCAGATGCGCACTTTGATCAGCACCGCCTTCATCTCGCTCGACGGCGTCGTGGAGGCTCCCGGCGGCGAGCCCGGTTACCGCAACTCGGGATGGACCTTCAAGGACGTCGAGTTCCTCCCCGAGGCGTTCGAGATCAAGGGCAGGGAGCAGCAGGAGGCCACGGCGATCCTGCTGGGCCGCGTCAGCTACGAGGCGTTCAGCCCGGTGTGGCCCGACATGGAGGAGTTCGCGGACTACAAGGTGATGCCGAAGTACGTCGTCTCCACCACCCTCGGGGAGGGCGACCTGGTGTCGAACTGGGGCGAGACCACGATCCTGCGCTCGCTCGACGACGTCGCCGCGCTCAAGGAGACCGACGGCGGCCCGATCATCGTCCACGGCAGCGCGGGACTGAACCGGAGCCTCTCGGACGCCGGTCTGATCGACCGCTACCACCTGCTCGTCTTCCCGCTGCTCCTCGGCGCGGGCAAGCGCCTGTTCAGCGAGACGGACAAGGACACCCAGAAGCTGAAGCTGGTCGAGCACGAGGCGTACGCCAACGGCCTGCAGAAGAACGTCTTCGACGTCGTCCGCTGACGTCACGGCTCGGTCTTTCGGCACACACCACCGCGTCACGCGGACGGGGTGGCCGAAAGACCGAGCCGTTCCGCGAGGAAGGCGATGATCTCGTCGCGGGCCCGCACCGTCGGGTGGCCCTCCTGGTCGACGAGGTGTGCCGTGACGACGCTGTGGGCACAGCCGACGACGTCGCGGAAGAAGGGCGGCGGGTCCGCGTGAGCGGCCCCGCCGGGCAGCACACGGCCGTCGAACGCGTCACCGAGCAGCGCGCGGTAGGCCGCGAAGCGTCGGCCCGTGCACCACTTGTCATTGTCGAAGCGGTAGCCGAGCACCCGAAGCCCGTCCCGCTCGACGCGTTGCGCCACGGCGGCGGCGTCCTCGGCACTGAACTCCAGAGCGCCGGGGTCGTCCAGCGGCAGCGACGGATGGTTGACGACGGGAGCGATCACCGCGGGTTCGAGCGTCATGCTCAAGGCGAAGTTGCCCGTGAAACACAGCCCGACGGCGCCTACGCCGGGTCCCCCGCACTCGGCGTGCGCCACGCGGGCGAGTCCGCGCAGCCACTCCACGACCGGGCTGGTACCGCCTCCGGCGAAGGCGCGGAACTCGGCGCTGACGCAAGCGGGCCGGACCACGGTCTCGACCGCGTCGGCCTGCGGATACGCGCCGTCGATGCCGAAGAGCGAAGGCATGTAGACGCAGAACCCGGCATCGCGCGTCCACCGGGCGAAGCGCACCACGTCGGGGCTGATGCCCGGCATCTCCGGCATGAGGACGACCGCCGGCCCCGACCCGGCGACGTACACGGTCTTGCTGACGCCCCCGACCTCGACAGTCCTGCGGGACCAGTCGTCCAACGGGTCGGCCTGGGTGCGCGACGGGGCGCTCTGGACTCGCTCGGTTGTCATGAACCACAGGATGGCGAGAGGCTGCCCTTCCAGAGAAGCGGCGGTATCGCCAGGTGTCACGGTGATCTCGCCACCCGTCGGGCGCCGGAGGTGCCGCATGAGTCCGCTGCGCGTGAGCGTCCTGGCCTACCCGGGCTGTTTCGCGTCGGAGGTGTACGGCGTCCTCGACCTGTTGACCATGGCCACGCATGTCGCCGCGGCGCAGGGGGCGGCCGAGCCGTCCTACGAGGCGACGGTCGTCTCGCCCCGGCGCCGTGTGACCGCCTCCGGCGGCGCGCGCCTCGACGTCTCGGCACCGCGCCCCGCGGACGTCGTCATCGTGCCGGGCTTCGAGCTCTCCCCCGCGCTCGACCTCACGGCGACGCTCGCCGGCCTGGAGCCGGAAACCGCCTCGATCCGCTCGCAGGCCGCCGCGGGGGCCGCCGTCGTGTCGGTCTGCGTCGGCGCCTTCCTGATCGCCGAGGCCGGGCTGCTGGACGGGCGCGAGGCGACGACGTCCTGGCTGTTCGCGGACCGTCTGGCACGCCGGTACGCCGATGTGCGGGTCCGCCCGGAGCAGTTGGTCGTCACCGACCGGGGCGTGACGACCACCGCCGCCTTCAGTGCGATGTACGACTTCGCGCTGCGGCTCGTCCGCGAGCACGACGGCCCCCGCGTCGCCCGCGGCACGGCGCGCGTCGCGCTCCTCGACGACGCGCGTTCCACCCAGTCCGCGTACGTCGACCCGGAGCTGCTGCCCACCTCGGGCAGGGGCTTCGCGCAGCGGGTGAAGCGCTGGCTCGACCAGCGCCTCGGCGTCCGCTACGACCTGACCGCCCTCGCCCGCGCGTTCGGCGTGAGCACGCGGACGATGCTCCGGCGCTTCGGCGAGGAAGCGGGCGAGACGCCCCTCGCCTATCTGCAGGGCGCCCGGGTCCGCCGCGCCAGACACCTCCTGGAGACCACCGACAGGACCGTCGCGAGCATCGCCGCCGACGTCGGCTACCGCGACTCCGGTACGTTCAGCGGGGTCTTCGCCCGGCACACCGGCCGGCAGCCGAGCGCGTACCGCGCCACGTTCCGACGGCACGAGCCCGCGGAGAGCCTCTTGCCGCGCCCATGAAGCGCACCGAGCCCCGGCGCACGTGGCGCGTTCGCCTCAGTCCCGCAGGAGGCTCAGTTCCCGCATGGCCTCGCTCTCGATGCGGGCGAGTTCGCCGAGCACCGTGCTCGCCTGCACGAGGCACCGCTCGTCGCTCGACTCACCGGCCTTCTCGACGAGGGCGGCCACCTCGGTCCACAGCGTCGCGGCCTCGGCGTACAGCGCGTGCCCGGTGCGCAGCCGGTCGCTGTCGACCAGCTCGGCGCACTCGGCGAGGAAGTCGCGGTAGAGGTTGCGGAACAGGGCGCCCCCGGTGCCTCCGCGCTCCATCAGGAGGGCGGCGAGCGGCAGGTCCCGCTGCGGGTCGTCGCTGCGCTTGAGCCAGGTGCGCACGAGCTTCCCGGCCTTCTCGATGCCCCGGTGCCCCAGGTTGGCGATGGGCGGGTTCAGGAAGGCCTCGGCGCAGGCGGTGACGGCCGGGACGATCCGGTCCCGCGGCGCCGCCGCCCCGGCCGGGGCGGTGAGGGTGAAGGAGCGGTTCCGGGCGGACATGGGCCCGCGCGCGGCCCTGGCCTCGGCGAGGGCGGCCAGGGTGGTGGTCACCGCGCCCCCTTGCTGGGCGGTGTCCACCAGATGGGCCTCGTCCTCGTCGTAGCCGTACATCGCGACGACGTGACCGGCGAAGTGGACCTTCGAGGTGAAGTAGTCAAGGTAGTAGCTGTCGAGCTGGAGCCCGACGGGCCGGCCGTCGTCGAGCGGGGCCCGCACGTTCTCCCAGGCCTTGCGGGCGGACGTGGTCTCCCGGACCTGGAGGTCGAGGCCGAGCCGCGCGGCCAGGTTCCTCGTGAGCTCGAAGGGTTTGACGCGCCCTCCGAGGAAGGGGAAGTCCTGCTTCTTGCTGTCCCAGTAGATGAACGTCAGCCCGGAGCCGAGGCCGAAGAGCATCGGCTCGGACAGCTCGATTCCTTCGTGCTTCAACAGGACGTCGAGCGCTGTGGTCTCGCAGTGCCGCATACCGCGGGCATCGACGTCGTTCACGCGCGTCATGCGTTCTCCTCGACAGGGATGACCAGCCTGGTCATCAGCTCTTCCGGCGGTGCTTCGGCGGGTCCGACCAGATAGGCCTCCCGTACGGGGCCGTGCGGGCGCAGTCCGCGCTCGTGGATGGCGGCGAAGAGGGCGTTGTAGGCCAGGGGCAGCTGGGCGTAGGGCCCGATGTGCACGGTGTGGGCCGCGGGCCCGGCGGGCAGCACCTCACGCGTCAGACCCGGGACGCGCGCGCCCTCCGGCGTCTGGGCTCCCACGGCGATCCGCGTGCGTTCCTCCAGGTCCAAGGGGTAGAGGCCCCACAGCGGCGGTTCCCAGCCGACCGCCGCCCCGCCGAGCAGGGGCAGCAGCCGGCCCACGCACTCGCCGACCTTGTCCCCGATCTCGGTGGCGGCGCAGGTGGCCCGCGTCACCGCCAGATGCCGCGCGGGCTCCGCGGCGACCGTGACCTCGTAACCGGGCAGACCGCCCTCTTCGAGCCGCTCCAGCATGCCGAGGCGCGCCTGGTCCCGGCTGATCCGCTCGGCGAGCCGGTCCCGTTCCGCGCGCAGCAGCTCCGCCCTGCGTCCGGGCTCGGCGGCCAGGGCCTCGGCGATGACGGCCAGGGGCAGGTCCATCTCCCGCAGCAGGGCGATGGTCAGCGCGTCGCGGGCCTGTCCGGGCGCGTAGTAGCGGTAGCCGGAGCTGGCGTCGACGCGTATCGGCGCGAGCAGCCCCGTCTCGTCGTAGTGCCGCAGCTGCTTCACGCTGAGGCGGCACAGCCGGGCGAAGCGCCCGATGGTCAGAAGTTCGTCTCGCACGTCACCATCGTGGACTCTCCCCCCGTGGGAGAGTCCACCTGAGCCGGCCGCGTGTCCCGGCGGCGGGCGTGCGGCGGGGGCCGGACCCGTCGGACGACGGGCCCCGCCCCCGTGGTCGGCCGACGGCTCAGACGCGGTCGGCGGCGATCAGGACGTACTGGAACGAGCCGTCCTTGTACGAGTTGATGAACGCCTCCTCGATGCCCGTGACCAGCGACGAGGTGGCCCGCAGCTCCCAGTACGGCAGGGTCGCGGGCGTCAGGTCGACGACGGCCTGCGGGACGAGGCGGTTGTCCGCCATGGCGCGCAGGTACTCCCGCCGCGAGTGGATGTTGCACTCGAAGTGCGCGTTGATCTGCGAGACCCACTTCGAGGGCTGGCCGTAGCGCGGGTTCCAGCAGCCCGTGATCGTCACATAGCGGCCGCCCACGGAGAGGATGCGGGAGTGCTCGGCCATGAGGTCCTCGAGGTCGACGTACATGCTCGACTCGTTGTTCCACGAGCCCGCGGCCTGCCCCGTCTCGAAGGGCATGGCGAGCATGTTGCAGACCCTCGAATGGACGGAGTCCTCGATGCCCAGCTCGAGGGCGCGCTGATTGCCGAACTCGGCCTGCTTGGCCGAGAGCGTCAGCCCCTCCACCGTGCAGCCGAAGCGCTGGTGGGCCATGACCATCGAACCCCCGCGGCCGCAGCCCGCGTCGACGAGCAGGTCGTCGCGGCCGATCGTGCCGAGGTGGTCCAGGAGCATCTCGGCCTGCGCCGACTCCAGGCGGTGCAACTCGGCGATCAGCCTCTTCTCGTACCCGTCGCCGTCGATGTCCCCGAGCGCGGAGCGGTCGACGTCGCCGATGCCGTAGTGGTGGTGGTAGAGGCCGTCGACGTCGCCGAGGCGCAGATTGACGGGGCGGGCCTCGTGGTCCCAGTAGCGGGCGATGTCGCCCTGGTAGGGCGTGGCCGGGGTGGGGATGAAGACGGAGGCGTCCGCGGAGCCGTTGACAGAGGTGACATCGGTGGTGAGATCGGTGCTGGACATGGATAAGTCCCCCTTTACCAGAAATCGGGAAGGCTGTAGCGGTAGGTGTTGGTCATGTGCCAGTAGTGGTTGCCGTCGACCCAGACGGCCACGCCCTTGAGGAAGCGCAGCACGCGCGGGTCGGGGCAGGAGGCGGCCAGCTGGGCGGCCTCGGCCTCGAACTCGTGCATGAGCTCGTTGTGGACCTCGACGGCCTTCAGATAGGCCTCCCGCTCGGAGAGGTCCTCCCGTTCGGCGAGCACCACGGGCAGGTTGAGGTGCTTGCCGGGGCTGGCGAGCTCCTTGGTGTACGAGTACAGGTCGTTCACGATGGTGCTGGCGTTGCCCGCGAGGGCGATGACCCGCTGCATGGCGGGCTGCGCGTGCACATCCGCCGGGAGTTCGTAGCCGCCGACGGTGTCGGTGATGGTGGGGCACGGGCGGAAGTTGTTGAACTGGCGCATCGCCAGGTACTCCCAGACCTGCGGCACGTACTCCGTCTCGGTCCAGGCCGCCTCCGCGAGGTATCCCAGGTGCAGCCGGGCCATGTCGTGCCGGAACCGGTCGGCCTGGGTGGGGGTGGCCAGCTGGACGAAGTACTCCATGGCGGAGGCGTAGGCGCGCCGTGGGGCGTCCGACTGGAGGGACAGGGCCCAGTCCGGCGCGTACTCCTTCGTCGTGTGGAGCGGGTCGAGCGCGGTGTGCGCGAGCAGCAGCCTGCTGCCGAGGCCCACGGGAGAGCCGCCGTGGTCCTCGCAGTAGTAGTCGTCGACCGCGTTCTCGGCGACCATGAGCCGGGCGGCGGCCATCACGTGCTCGACGGTGGGCGCGTCCGGGTGGCAGGCGACCATGTAGCGGCCGACGAAGAAGCCGTCGAACTGGTCCTCCCACTCCGGGGGGTACACCTCGGCCTCGTCCACCGCCCAGCGCTTGATCCGGCGGCCGACCTCCTCCACCCGGACGGGGTCGGGCTCCGGCACCGGGTGGTAGTAGAGGCCGGGGATCGGCGTGCCCCCGGCCGCGGGCGGCTGCTCCGGCGGCTCGGGCTCCAGCGGCTCCGGGTCCGGCGCGACCGGTGGGAGGGGCAGCTCCTCGCGCCGGGCCAGGCTGAGGGCCGCCGTGCCCAGGCCGCTGGGGCCGCGCAGCACCCGGGCGAGCGCGGGGTTGGGTTCGATCGCGCTCGGCGGCAGGGGGGAGGGCCCGGGATCAGGCATCCGTGACTCCTAGGTGACGTGGGGTGGGCGGGCCTCGGCGGCTAGTCGGGCCTGCGGGCGATCTGCACGTTCTCCAGCACGCCCAGCGCGTCGGGCACCAGGACGGCGGCGGAGAAGTACGTGGTCACCAGGTAGGACGTGACCGCCTGCTCGTTGAGCCCCATGAAGCGGACCGAGAGGCCCGGCTCGTACTCGTCCGGCAGACCGGTCTGGTGCAGGCCGATGACGCCCTGGTTGTCCTCGCCGACGCGCATGGCGAGGATCGAGCTGGTGCTCTCCTTCGTGATCGGGATCTTGTTGCAGGGCAGGATCGGGACGCCGCGCCAGGCGGGGACCTGCTGTCCGCCGAGGTCCACGTTGTCCGGGTAGAGCCCGTGGGCGCTGAAGCCGCGCCCGATCGCCGCGATGGTCCGGGGGTGGGCGAGGAAGAACTTGGTGCCGCGGCGGCGGCAGAGGAGCGCGTCCATGTCGTCGGGGCTCGGCGTTCCCGCGTGGGGCTGGATCCGCTGCTTGAGGTCGACGTTGTGCAGGAGGCCGAACTCGCGGTTGTTGATCAGCTCGTGCTCCTGGCGCTCGCGCAGCGCCTCGACGGTGAGCCTGAGCTGTTCCTCGGTCTGGTTCATCGGGCCGTTGTAGAGGTCGGCGACCCTGGTGTGGACCCGCAGGACGGTCTGGGCGACGGAGAGTTCGTACTCGCGCGGGTGGAGTTCGTAGTCCACGAAGGTGCCGGGCAGCACCGGCTCGCCCGTGTGCCCGGCGGAGAGCGCGATCTCCGCCTCTCCGTGCCGGTTCTGCCGCTGCTGGGGCAGGGCGCTCAACCGCTCGACGTGCGCCCGCAGGCTCGGTGCCGAGGACATCAGGGCGGCGAAGTCGTCGCGGGAGAGCGTGACGAGGGTGCCGTCGGTCTCGGCGGTGGCGGTGAAGTCCCAGGTGGCGTCGGAGTCGAGCAGGGCGTCGTCGCCGAACCGGTCGCCGTCGCCGAGCACCGCGACGGCGACCTCCTCTCCGTACTGGCCCACGGAGGTCTGGTTGATCCGGCCGTGCGCGATGAGGTGGAGCTGCTCGGCGGCGGCGCCGCGCTCCACGAGGACCTCACCGGCGCGGAAGTCGCGCTGTACGCACCGGTCGGCGATCGCGGTCAGCACGTCGTCCTCGTCGAAGTCCCGCAGCAGGGCCAGTTCGCCGAGCTCCCGGGGGATGACCCGGACGCGTGCGCCGTCCTGGATGAAGTCGATGCGTCCGTCGCCGACGGTGTACGTCAGTCGGCGGTTCACCCGGTAGGTGCCGCCCTTGGTCTCCACCCAGGGCAGCATCCGCAGCAGCCAGCGGGAGGTGATCTCCTGCATCTGCGGGGCGGACTTGGTGGTGGTGGCGAGGTTGCGGGCGGCCGCCGTGCCCAGGCTGGTGCGCGGCGGCTCCGGCGGTGCCTCCCGGCTGGCGTCAACGGTCATGGGGCAAGCGCTCCTTCATAAGGCATTTGCAGGCAGCCATTGGCGTACCTGTGCATAACTGTTGAAAGTTGACAACTCACAGCTAATATCGGTGAACCGGTCCAGAACTCAGGGAACAGTAGCGGCGGGTATGCCCCGTCCACCCACGAAATCCCAGGGCATTACCTCGATGCGGTGAGCTTGCCCGGCAGGGCGTTTGCCGCGGCCACCAGTGGTTTTCAGACAGCAGTCACCCCGGCCCACGGGCATGGCACGGTCGCCCGCCCCTCTCCCCTCCCTGACACCTCACCCTCAACCCGCGCGACCCGGGTGCCGCTCCGCTGGTCGACGTAGCGTCAGGCGTCCATGCACGCGCAGCAGTTGGCGTAGCTCTGGCCCTTCCTCTCCGCGGGCGCAATCCGCCCGCCCGGCTCAAACGAATCGCTCGCGCAGACATGAGGCACCCCGCCTCATGTGCCGGTGACACGAGAGACCTGGGAGGGCCCGTGGCCCCACGCGAGAAACGCATCCGTACCCGGCGGCTCACCCTGCCGGTGCACTGCCTCGGCGAGCGGGCGGCGGTCGTCGGGGCCGACGGCACCGACGTCTGCGACGCGGAGACCGAGACGGCCTGCGAGGGGTGAGCACACACGAGTGCGGGGGGTGCGGGGAGTGCCCGTCCACTCCTCCGTACGCCTGCGCGTCCAGCCCCGCTCCTGCCGCTGCGGCACGGCGCCCGCCCGGTCCGTCACGGGGGTACGGACCGTTGCGACCACCGGCACCGGCCAGACGGCAACGATTCGCGCCGGAAGGCCCCGGAACCCCGCGTTCGCGGGACACTTCGGCCATGGCCTCCTCCCATCAGGCGCGGCCGCGCAGCGGGCTGGACGAGGCGACCCGGGCGGTCCCGGAGGACCGCCTGGAGGTCCAGGCCCTCCTGCTGGCCGCCGACGAAGACGCCTTCCGCGAGATCTACGAGCGGTACTCCCCGCTGGTACGGGCCCTCGCGGTGCGCATCACCCGCGACCACAGCGCCGCCGACGACGTCGTCCAGGAGGTCTTCGTGCGGCTGTGGGAGAGCCCGCTGTCCTACGACCCGGCGCGTGGACCGCTGCGCGCCTGGCTCGGCGTGGTCGCCCACCGGCGTTCCGTCGACTGGGTCCGCCGCGAGGAGCGCCACCGCAGGACCGCCGAGCCGCCGGCGCCGTCCGGCCACGACGAGACCGCCGAGGCCGTGACCGCACGCCTGGAGGCGCTCGGTGTACGCTCCGCCGCGGCCCGGCTGCCGGACACCTTGCGCGCTCCGCTGCTCCTCGCCTACTACGGAAGCCGTACGTACCGTCAGGTGGCCGGTGACCTCGGCATCCCGGAAGGGACCGCCAAGACCCGCCTGCGGGCCGCCCTGCGCGCACTGGCCGCGGCACTCGCGGAGGAAGGGATCACACCATGAGCGGAGCCGCCCGCCCCGCACCCGGCGAACACGCCCAGGTGCGTTCCTTGTTGGGCGCGTGGCTCCTCGACGCCTGCTCGGACCGGGAGAGCTCCGCCGTGGTGGCGCACCTGGGGCGCTGCGCCACGTGTGCGGCCGAGGTGCGCCACCTGTACCCGGCGACCGCCGCGCTGGCCGAGCCGCCGCCGTACGACGCCGCCGCCCTGCCCGGAGCCGCCAGGAACCCGCCCGGTTCCCCGCACTCCCCGAACGACCGCGTCACCGCCCTCGCCTTCGCCCGGCGGCCGCCCGCTCCCCGCGCCGTCCCGCCGCACCTGCGCCCGTACACCGACCAGGTGGCCACGCTGGACGCCGTCCTGCGCGACCTGGCCGACGCGGAGTGGAGCACCCTCACCGTGGAGGGCTGGACGGTGGCCCAGTTGGTGGCCCACCTCGCCGCGACCGACGGCCTCCTGGCCGAGGGGCTCGACGCGGGGGCCCGGGGCCCGCTGGGCCTGGCGGGTGACACCGTCCCCGACCGCACCCGGGCCGGTACGGCCTGGGCGGTCGGCCAGTCCCCCGCGTCGGTGCACCGGGCCTGGCGCGCCCAGGCCGACGTCCTGCGCGCCGCGCTGCTCGGCGACGCCACCCGCGGCGCGGGAGGCACCGCGGCCGGCCCCGAGCGCCTCGTCTCCCTCGGGGGTGCCCCCGCGCTCACCGTGGCCCATCACGCCGCCGCCCGTGCCTTCGAGACCTGGATCCACACCCGGGACATCGCCCTGCGCACGGGCCGTCGGCTGCCGCCGCCCACGTCCCGCTCCCTGTCCCTCATGTGCGCCTTCGGCGTACGCCTGCTGCCGCTCGCCATGCGACTGCGGGGCACGCCTCTGGGGGACCGCGTCCTGCACCTCGAACTCACCGGCCGGAGCGGTGACACGTGGCTGCTCACCGACCCGGGCCGCTCCTCGCCGCAGGGCCCGCCCGACGCCCGTCTCGCTCTCGACGCCGTGGAGTTCTGCCTGCTCACCGGGGACCGCCGGACCCCGGCCGAAGCCGCCGCCCTCGCCCGCGTCAGCGGGGACACCACCCTGGTCGACGAGGCCCTGGCCGCCGCGCCCGCCTTCGCCGGTCCCTGAACCCCGCCCCCACCGGACACCGAGGACGCCGATGCACACCCCCCTCACCCCCCTGGCCTTCCTGCGCCGCGCCGCCGAGGTCCACCCCGACAAGACCGCCGTCGTGCACGGCGAACTACGGCTGAGCTATGCCGAGTTCGCCGCGCGGGCGACACGGCTCGCGCACGCGCTGCGGGCCTCCGGAGTGGCGCCCGGTGACCGGGTCGCCTACCTCGCCCCGAACGTCCCCGAACTGCTCGTCGCGCACTTCGGCGTGCCGCTGGCCGGTGCCGTGCTCGTCGCGGTGAACACCCGCCTCGCCCCCGCGGAGGTCCGGCACATCTGCGACCACTCCGGGGCCCGCCTCCTGGTGGGCGACGCGGAGCTGCTCGCCGCGGCCCGGCCGGACCCCGGCGGCCCGGCGTCGGTCCGGGAGACCGTCGTCGTCGGCGCGGACGCCGGGGCGGCACTCGGCACGCCGTACGAGACGTTCCTCGCCCGGGGTGACGACCGTCCGCTCTCCTGGGACGTGCCGGACGAGAACGCGCTCATCGCCCTCAACTACACCTCCGGCACGACCGGTCGGCCCAAGGGCGTCATGTACACCCACCGCGGGGCGTACCTCAACGCCCTCGGCGAGGTGCTCCACTCGCGGCACACGCCCGAGAGCGTGTACCTGTGGACCCTGCCGATGTTCCACTGCAACGGCTGGTGCACCGCCTGGGCCGTCACCGCGATCGGCGGTACCCACGTGTGCCTGCGCGCGGTGGTCGCCGAGGACGTCTGGCGGCTCCTCGGCACCGAGGGCGTGACGCATCTGAACGGCGCCCCGACCGTCCTGCTCACCCTCGCGACCGCCCCGCAGGCCCATCGGCTGCGGCGCCCGCTCACGGTGACGGTCGCGGGCGCGCCGCCCAGCCCCACCCTGATCCGCCGGGTCGAGGACCTCGGCGCCGACGTCGTCCACGTCTACGGGCTCACCGAGACCTACGGCCCGTACGCCGTCTGCGAACCGCAGCCCTCCTGGGGCGCCCTGGACGGCCCGGCACGCCACGCGCTGCGGGCCCGCCAGGGGGTCGGCATGATCCAGACGGACGGGCTCCGCGTCGTCGACGAGGACCTGCGCGACGTCCCGGCCGACGGCACCACGCTCGGTGAGGTCGTCATGCGCGGCAACAACGTCATGGCGGGCTACTTCGAGGACGCCGAGGCCACCGCCGAGGCGTTCCGCGGCGGTTGGTTCCACTCCGGGGACCTCGGCGTGCGGCACCCCGACGGCTACGTCGAACTCCGGGACCGGGCCAAGGACATCATCATCTCCGGCGGCGAGAACATCTCCACCGTGGAGGTCGAGCGCGCCATCGACTCGCACCCCGCGGTGCACGAGGTGGCGGTCGTGGGCGTGCCCGACGAGAAGTGGGGCGAACGTCCCAAGGCCTTCGTGGTCCTGGGCCCCGCCGCCGACGACGTCGAGGTGACCGCCCAGGACCTCATCGACCACGTGCGCTCCCGCCTGGCCCGCTTCAAGGCGCCGGACCGGGTCGAGTTCGTCACCAGCCTGCCGAAGACATCGACCGGCAAGATCCAGAAGTACGTGCTGCGGGAGCGGCCCGGGTAGGCCCGCGGCGTCAGCTCAGCGCGTGCTCGCCGACGGCCCAGCCTACGCGGTGGGGCAGGTCGCTCCAGGGCCGCGGGGCCACGACCGGCACGCCCAGGGTCCGGGCGCGGTCGGCGAGCCACCTGCCGTACAGCACGCTGACGCGGGCCCGGTGGTGCTGCGGTCCGGCTTCCGGCTCGCGTGCCAGGTAGTTGGCCGTCACCTGGGCCTCGTCGTCCTCGTGGACGAGGACGGCCCGCACGCCGTCCAGCGAGTTCACCAGGTCGGGGAGCAGGTAGTCGCCTTCGACGATGACAGGGGTGTCGGTGTCCACGTGGTTGGCGACCACCGCCTCGACGGCCGGGGCGAGCGCCCGGGCGATCGCGATCTGCCGCTCGACGACCGACTCTGGCGCCTGGAGCGCCGCCTCGGGGTGGGTGCGCCAGATGTGCACCTCGGGCAGGTGCTCGGGCCGGGTCACCGCGAGGAGCGCCTCCACGATGTCGTCGACCTCCACGACGGGGACGGCGAACCGTCGCGCGAGCGCGCGGCTGACCGTGGTCTTGCCCGTTCCCGAGGCGCCGCCGACGGCGAGGACGCGCCAGTCCGGCGGCGGGGGCTGCTCATGGGTGTCGTTCACGGGGGAACTGTAGCGAGCGCCGGCCGGGCCTCGGCCCGTCGGCCGGGAGCTGGAAGCCGACTTGTGCGCCGCCGCCCGGGGCGCCGGTGGCGAAGACGGTGCCGTCGTCGGCCGTGATGATGTCGTGGACGATGGCCAGACCGAGGCCGGAGCCGGGGATGGACTGGGTGCGGGGGCCGCGGTAGAAGCGGTCGAAGACGGCGTCCAGGTCGTCCGGCGCGATGCCGGGGCCGTGGTCGCGTACCGTCAGGCGGTTCCCGTCGATGTGGAGGGCGATGGGTGCGGGGGCCTCGCTGAACTTCACCGCGTTGTTGAGGAGGTTGTCCACGCAGCGTTGCAGTGCCCGGGGTCTGGCCCGTACCGGGACGGGGCCCTCGGCCGTGACGGTGATCTCGCGGCCGGTGCGCTGGCGGTAGCGCCGCGCGCTGTCCTCCGCCACGGCGGGCAGGTCGACGCTCGCCGGGTCCTCCCCGGTGTACCGGTCGGTGGCCAGCTCGACGAGTTCGCGGACGAGTTCGTCGAGTGCCGTGGTCTCCGTGACGAGGGTGGTGAGGATCTGCTCCTCGTCCCGCGGGTCGAGTCGGCCGCGGGCCCGCTGGAGCAGCTCGGCGCTGCCGCGTACGGAGGTCAGGGGGGTGCGCAGTTCGTGGCTCGCGTCCTGCACCAGTTGCTGCTGCTGGGCGCGCGAGCGGCGCAGGGCGCCCAGCATCGCGTCGAAGCTGCGGGTCAGCTGGCCGATCTCGTCCGTTCCCGCGGGCGGCAGGGGCGTGGACAGGTCCTGGGTGGTGGTGATGCGTCCGGTGGCGCGGGCGAGGCGGCTGACCGGGCGCAGGATGCGGCCCAGGACGATCCAGCTGAGCACCGCCGAGAGGCCGGTGGCGGCCACGGTGGTCCAGGGGACGCGCCACAGGAAGGCGTTCTCTACGCGGGCGGCGCCTTGGTAGTGCTGTCCGACCATCACCGCTCCCCCGTCGGGCAGCGCCTTGGTGAGCACCCCGTACTCGCGGCCGGAGACGAAGACGTCCTGGCGGCTGGTCCCGGTGCCCGTGCGGGCCACCTCGCGGTCGGCGTCCGAGACCGGGAGGCGGTCGCGGCCGGGGTTGAGGGGGCGCACGGTGCCGTCGGCGAGCAGCACCTGCTCGGTGACGTCGGGGCGCACCGGGGGCTTGCGGGAGGCGCCGAGCAGGGTGGTGACCGTGTCGGCGCGGTCTTCGAGGCCGCGTTCCAATTCGCCTGCGACGAGGTCGCTGACGCTGCGGTACGACGCGACGACGGTGCCCCCGATGGCGAGCACGGCCGCGGCCACGACCACCAGGGTGATCTTCGTGCGCAGCGTCAGGCGGGTCAGCCGTGCCAGGGGGCGTGCAAGGGGGCGTGCCATCACGCCGACCTGACGGTGAAGCCGACGTTGCGCACGGTGTGGATCACCCGTGAGGCGCCGTCGTGTTCGGTCTTGCGGCGCAGATAGCCGATGTAGACGTCCAGGGAGCGCGACGTGGTGTCGAAGTCGTAGCCCCAGATCCGCTCGTAGATCTGGGCGCGGGTGAGCACGACACCCGGGTTGTCCAACAGCAGTTCCAGGACGTCGAACTCGGTCTTGGTCAGGTCGAGCGGGTGGGGTCCTCGGTGGGCCTGCCGGGTGGCGGGGTCCAGGGTGAGGTCGCCGAAGGACAGCAGCTCGGTGGTGGCTTCGGGGGGCGCGGTGCGGCGCAGCAACGCGCGGATGCGCGCCAGGAGTTCCTCGGTGGCGAACGGCTTCGCCAGGTAGTCGTCGGCGCCCGCGTCGAGACCGGCGACGCGGTCACCGATCTGGTCCCGGGCGGTGAGCACGAGCACGGGGAGCCGGTCGCCGCGCCGGCGCAGCATCCGGCACAGGGCCAGGCCGTCCAGGCCCGGCATGACCACGTCCACCACCGCCAGGTCCGGGACCTCCTCCTCGATCAGGGCGAGCCCGCGCAGCCCGTCGGGGGCCAGCAGGACGCGGTAGCCCTCGAAGCGCAGCAGGTGGTCCAGGGTGCTGCGCACTCCCGGGTCGTCCTCGACGACCAGGACGGTACGGCGGTGCTCGTTTGCCTCAGTCATGAGCACATCTTCGCTGGTGGGGGCGGTGGGCCCGGCGGGCGGCCCCGCCGGTGGCAGCTCGCCGGGGCCCCTTGGCCGGTGGCGGCCGTCTCCGTCCCGCCGGGCCCGGGACGTTCAGGCCGAAGGGGTGTGTTCCGTCGGGCCGTAGAGCGCGGCGTCCGCGCCGGTGTGCAGGGCCCAGTAGCGGTCGCCGTAGGACCAGTGCCACCACTCGGTGGGGTAGTTCACCAGGCCCGCGGCGGTGAGTACGGAGCCGAGCAGCTCCCGGTGGGCGCGGGCCCGGGCGCTGATGTTGGCGGCGCCGGTGTAGCAGGCGCCCGCGCTCTCCTCGGGGTCCGCGTTCATGCGGGTGCCCAGGTCCAGTTCGCGTCCGTCGGCGTCGGCCAGGGTGAGGTCGACAGCCGCGCCCGCGCTGTGCGGGGCGATCTCGGGCGGTGACACGTACCGGCTCGTCGCCGCGTGGAGCTCCTCGGCGGACCAGTCGGCGTGCTGGGCCCGCAGTTCGTCCGTGTACTCCTCGAAGTACGCGCGCTGGAGCGCCAGCGGCCGGTACCCCTCGACGAACAGCAGCCGCACGTCGGCCGGGAGCAGCGACTGGGCCTTCAGCAGGCGCTCCAGGACGCCCTCGCGCAGCTGGGCGAAGGTGTCCGCCGACCGCAGGTGCGCGAAGCCGTCCGCCGGGTCCTGCTCACGGTCGTCGACGTGCAGGCGGCCGTCGCGCCGTACGTCCACGAGCCGTTCACCGCACTCGGCGACGGGTATCGCGGCGACTCTCGGGTCCGACATCAGAATGATCTCGCTCATCACGCGATCATCCCCCAGGAGGGCCCTACCCGGAAGGGCCTCGTCCGTCACCACGGGCCCGTCGCCCCGGTGGCCGTCGGGGCCGCTCGGCCGCGAAGTCAACCGCGCGGCCGCTCTTGCCTCCCCCGGGGTGCGGCGGTTCAACGCGGACTGCGACGGGCCGGGTTGGGTACACGGCCGACCCCTGGGTAGAGAAGCAGCCATGTCCTGCCTGCCTCGCCCGGTGGACGGTGTCGTGGTGGGCCATGAGGTGTCACGCTCATGGGCCCCGCGCACCCGCCGCCGGACGAACTCTCGCCGACCGAGCAGGATCATGGCGAGAAACATGCGGGTAGGATCCGCCGACACCCCGTTCGCACTCAGGAGAGGTGGACGTCATGTCCGATGCCCTCGCCACACCGACCGGACTCGAGAGTCACTACGCCGCGCAGCTCGCGGCCGACCTCGAGCGCAACGCCACCGAGCAGGAACGTATCGGTACCGAAGTGCAGTCCCTGCAGGAGCAGTTGCGCGCCCTGCAGCGCGACCGTGAGCTGCTGCTGAAGATGCAGCAGCTGCTGGACGACGGGGCCGCGGCCTCCGTCCGGCAGGCAACGGCCCGTAAGGCACGGGTCCCCGCACCCCGGGAGACCACGCCCCGCACCAAGCGCACCGCGCCCAAGAAGGCCGCGGCCGCCAAGGCCAAGCCGCAGCCCAAGCCCAAGCCCGCCGAGGGTCCCACCCTCATCGAGCTGGTGCGCACCCACCTCGGACAGCAGAGCGAACCGCGCTCGGCCGCCGAGGTGACGACCGCGCTCACCCAGGGCCACCCGGATCGCACCATCAAGACCACGGTCGTGCGCACCACCCTGGAGAAGCTGGTCGCCAAGGGCCAGGCCCAGCGCACCCGGCAGAAGAACTCCGTCTTCTACAGCACGCCCGACGCCCCCGAGCAGGCGAAGGGAGTCGACGACGGCGCGGCCACCGCCGCCGAGAAGCCGGAGTCCAAGGACTGAACTCCGTTCAGGAGATGTTCTGTCCAGCGGAATGCGAGGACCGGCACGGGACGTTCACCAGAGCGTTCAAGCAGTCGGGGGCCCGATCGGCTCCCCACGCGTGCCGCCCTCGCACCGCGCGGCGGCCGCCCGTCACAGAGGATCGCCAGGACATGACGCACGACGCCCGCACCATCACCAACCCCACCACGCTCCACGATCCGACCCCCTTCGGTTACAGCCACGCCGCATCGGCGCCCGGCGAACTCGTCTTCATCGGCGGTCAGTACGCCTCCGACGCCACCGGTGCCCCGGTGCCCGGTGACTTCGCCGCCCAGGTCGGCCTGGCCTTCGAGCGGCTGCGGTCGGCCCTGGAAGGGGTGGGTCTCGGCTTCGAGCACGTCGTCCGTCTCGGCACGTACATCGTGGACCACGACGTCGACAAGCTCCGTGCCCTCGGCACGACCCTGCACGCCCACTTCGGGGACCGCCTCCCGGCGCAGACCCTCAGTGGTGTCGCCTCGCTCGCCCTGCCGGGCATGCTCTTCGAGGTCGACGCGGTCGCCGTCCGCCCGGCCGCGTAGCGGTCGCGCCCCTCCGGCCGCGAGGCATCACGGGCGACGCAGCCTGACGGCCAGGAACAGCGGCTGGTGGTGGGTCTTGTCGTACCGGCGCGGATCGACCCTCCGGGCCTCTTGGGTGGCTCTCGGCTCGACGAGCCCAGTCGCTGGTGGGGTGGGACGTGGAGACCAGCAGGGTGCCGCCCGGCCGCAGCACGCGCCGGATCTCGGCGAGCAGCTGTCCGCGCGCCTCGACGTGGTGGTAGACGAGGGCCATCACGGCCAGGTCGAACGTCCCGTCGCGCAGGAACGTCAGCGGCTCCTCCAGGTCGTGCCGGTGCAGGGCGGCACGGTCACCGAGCCGCTCGCGCGCGGCCGCCAGGAGGGACGCGCTGCCCTCGGCCCCGGTGACGGCCCCGGCCCCCCGCTCCAGGAACTCGGCGGCGAGGTGCCCGGCTCCGCAGCCGAGGTCGAGGACCCGCAGTCCCCGCACCTCACCGGCCAACTCCCGCATCGCGGGACGTTCGGTGTGCGCGTTGTACGCGCTGTCCGTGGCCTGTGCGGCGAACTGCTCGCCCATCTCACCGTGGTACGCGGTCTCGGCTGTCATGCCGGTGCTCCTCGCAGGAGGTTCGTGGCTCACCGCCCGGCGGGGCCGGGGTGGCTCGACCGTGCCGTCGGGCCGTAGTGTCTGCCCGGCTCGGTCCGAGGCGATCAAGGGGGCAGTGGTGGTGCGTTGGGGGCAGCGGGGCGTCGTCGGTGCGGCGGTGGGGGTGATGGTGGCCGTCGTCGCCGGGTGTTCGGCGCAGGAGGCGGGGGACGCCGGGCGGTCGCAGGACACGGCACCGGCGTCGGCCGCCCCGTCGTCGGCCGCGCGGGCGTCCGCCACGCCGTCGTCGGCCGGGGCCCGGCCGCTCACCGCGGGGAAACTGAAGTCCCTCCTCCTGCGGGACGCGGACGTGCCGCGGGCCGAGAGCACCTCGGTGCAGGGGCCCGTGCCCCGCTACGATCCGCCGGTGCGGGTGCCGGGCCCCGGCTGCCAGGACGTGTTCGACGCGCTCGTCGCCCACCACGCGTCCGCGTCCGTGATCCAGGACTTCTGGTGGCGCGGCAGGACCTGGGGCGGGCGCACCTGGCTGGCCTCGTACGCGGGCACCGGGGCCACCGAGCGGTTCCAGCGGCTGACGGACGGCCTCACCACCTGTAGGGCGCTGGTGGGGCAGACCCCGGAGGGCAGGCTCAACTCCCGGATATCCCTGGTGAAGGCCGCGGAGTTCGGTGACGAGGCGGTCACCTTCGACCTGAGCTCGACCGGTCGGGACGGCGCCCGGCTGGTCGACCACCACACCTGGGTGCGCGTGGGCACGCTCACCGTGGACATGAGTGACCGCGGCGCCCGGGACGCGCCCCGCTTCCCCCTCGGCGCGGTGGTCGACAAGCAGCTCGACCGGCTCGCACGGGTGGCACGGAGGTGACGCGCCCCCGCGGGATCAGGCGCGCAGGGCCGTGAGCCCGTCGTAGGCGGCCATCACGACGTCCAGCCCCCGGTTGTCCTCTTCGGGCCGGCGCAGCTGGTTCGTCACGTACGCCACCGCCATGCGGGCGTCGGGCTCGACCATGACCAGCGAACCGCCCCAGCCGCCCCATCCGTAGGTGGTGCCGAACAGGCCGTAGCCCATGCCGTAGCGCATCGAGGTGCCCAGGACGCGGTCCTCACCGTGGAACTGCTCCTGCCACGCGCGGTCGCAGCCCGCCTTCGACAGGAGCCGTACGTCGCCCACCGCTCCCCCGCAGGCCAGGACCGACTGCACGAGCGCGACCGAGCGGGCGTTGCCGAAGCCGCTCGCTGCGGGGATCTCCGCGCGGCGCCAGGCGACGCTGTTGCCGTCGCGGACCCGGATCGCGGTCGCATCGGAGGGCGCGGCGCCGCTGCCCGGGGCGCTCGCGGCGTAGTCCTCGCCCTGGGAGGGCGGCGGCACCGCGAGCGCGACCCGGCCGTCGTGCTCGGCCGCCAGGCCCAGGTGGAAGTCGGCGCCCAGCGGCCCGGCCACCTCTTCGGCGAAGAAGCGGCCCGGGCCTCGGCCGGTGATCCGGCGGATGACCTCACCGACCAGGAACCCCTGGGTCAGCGAGTGGTATCCGGCCGCGGTGCCCGGGTCCCAGCGCGGTGTCTGCGCGGCCAGGCGCGCCGTGGCGGCCGGCCAGTCGTAGAGCTCCTCGACGGGCCCCTCCCAGTCGGGAAGGCCCGCGGTGTGCGCGAGCAGATGGCGGACCAGCACGCCCCGCTTGCCCGCGGCCGCGAACTCCGGCCAGTACCGGGCGACCGGCGCGTCCGGGTCGAGTGCGCCGCGGTCCGCGAGGATCAGGGCGCACAGCGCCGTCATCGTCTTCGTGACGGACCAGGTGTTGACGAGGGTGTCCCGCTGCCAGTCAGTCGTACGGTCCGCGTCGGCGAAGCCGCCCCAGACGTCGACCACCGGCTCGCCGTCCACGAAGACGGCTGCCGAGGCCCCCGTGTCACCCGAGTCGAGGAGCGCCGCGAGTGCCTGGGGTACGGCGGTGAACAGATCATCATATGTGCCCTGAACGTCGGCCATGCACGGAATCTAGCCCGTGGCGCCGCAGCCCGGTCAACCGGTTTTCCGGCGGACCGGGCCGCCCCGCACGGGCCGTCCGGCCGGGCCCCGCGCCGCCCGGCCCGGGGCCGGGACCCGGCCATGCCCTCGCCGCTCGTCCGCCGCTCACCGGGCCGTCTGTGAGACTGGCCCCTTCCGGACCGCCCCTCACCAGGGCGGCGTCGAGACGAGGAGCCAGTGTGGAGCCACAGGACCGTACCCGCCCGGTGATCGCTGCACCCGCGCACGTATGGATGCTGGTGCGGCAGCACCCCACCGCGCTGCGCAGGTCCACGCGTGAGCTCGCCGACGCCCTCGCGGCCGCCCACGGCGACCGTTTCGCGGTCTGGCACACCGACGAGCTGCTCTTCGGCGTCCAGGACGGCCGGTTGGTGCTGCACACCCTCGGCGGCGCGGAGCTGCCCGCTCCCGAGGTGGTGTGCGTGCGCCAGGTGGCGGGGCCCATGCGCGACGACCGCGAGGTGACCCTGCTCCGCCATCTGGAGCGCATGGGCAGCACCCTGGTCAACGGCGTCGACGCCCACCTCACCAGCCGCAACAAGCTCTGGCAGCTCCAGGAACTCGCCCTGGCGGGACTGCCCGTGCCCGACACCCTCTCCTACGCCACCGCGCCGCTCGAAGGCGTGGTCCGCAGCCCTCGGCTTGACGGGCCGTGCGTGGTGAAGTCCGTCAGCGGCTGCAAGGGCACGCAGGTGTTCCTCGCTCCCGACGCCCAGCTGCTGCGCGCGCTGGCCGGCAGTCTCCAGCACGAGGTGCCGTTCCTGTTCCAGGAGCACGTGGCCCACTCCCACGGCCGCACCCTGCGCGTCATCGTCGTCGACGGCGAGCCGGTGGACGCCGTGCTGCACACCTCCGGCAACGGCGGCCTCACCGCCAACATCGCCAAGGGCGGCTCCGCCGCGCTGTGCCGGGGGCGCTACCCGCGCGCGGAGGAGCTGGCGGTGGACGCGGCCCGCGCCCTGGGCCTGGACATCGCCGGGGTTGACCTGCTGTTCGCCTCGGAGGACACCTACACCGTCTGCGAGGTCAACTCCGTCCCCGGCTGGCGCCCGGCGATGGAGGCGGTCGTCCCCGCCATCACCGCCTGCGTCGGCCGTCGCCTGGCCGCCCGGGGCGAAGCCCGGACGGAAAACCCGGTGGACGGGCCGAATCGGGCGGTGCGATAGTCCGGCCGTGACGACGACCGCTCCCTCCGCCGCCCCTGTTTGCCTGGCCGACGGCCTCGTGCTGCGCGAGGCCCGCCCTCAGGACCTCGACCGGATCGGCGCGCTGCTGACCGCGCGGGGCGAGCCCGCCGACGCCCTCGACCACCGCCTCGTGGCCGAGGACCCGGACGCCGGGTGGTCCTCCTGCGCCGTGGTCGTCGACGGTGACCGCGTCGTCTCCACCGCGACGCTCCTCGACGAGAGCCTGCGCGTCGGCGGCGTCCAGCTGCCCGCGGGACAGGTCGAACTGGTCGCCACGGACAAGGAGTACGAAGGCCGCGGCCTGGTGCGGGCCCTCATGGGCTGGGCGCACGCACGTTCCGCCGCGCGGGGCCACGTGGTCCAGGCGATGATCGGGATCCCGTACTTCTACCGGCTGTTCGGGTACGAGTACGCCATCGACATGCCGCGGACCCTGGCCGTGCGGACACCGCCGCCCGGTGCGGGAGCGCCCGCGCTGCGCGCCGCCCGGCCCGCCGACATCCCCGCGGTGGCGGCCCTCCAGGACGCGGCGCAGGAACGTTTCGACGTGGCGATGCCGCACTCGGCCCCCTGCTGGCGGTGGCTCCTTGAGCACGAGGCGAGCGCGCTGTGGGTCCTGGAGCGGGCCGGTGCCGTCGTCGCCACCGGCCGCACCACGCCCCCGGACGGCGGGGTGCTCCTCGCCGAGGCCGCCGCACGCGACGGGGCGGCGGCCCGGGAGCTGTTGCGCGGGGTCGCCGCCCTGGCCCCCGAGGGGCCGGTGCGCGTCGTCGACCGGCCGGGCACGGTGACATCCGCCGCCTGGCAGGAGTTCCTGGAGCACACGCCGCGCGAGCAGGCCGAGCAGTACTACGTCCGCGTCCCGGACGTCGCGGCCCTCCTGGACCGGCTGCGGCCGCTGCTCTGGCAGCGCCTCACCGCGGCCGGCGCGGATCCCGGCGATGGCGACATCGTCGTGTCCACGTTCGGCGCCCACTACCGGATGCCGGTACGGGCCGAGGGCCTCGGGTCCGTGGTCACCGGCGGGCCGATGCAGGGCCCCAGGGCCGTGGGCGGCGCCGGGGTGGCGCCCGACCAGCTGCCCGCCCTGCTGTTCGGCCCGCACGGCCTGGAGGGCCTGACGCGCCTGCGGCCCGATGTCTACGCCGCGCGGGAGGAGCTGTTCCGGGCGCTCTTCCCGCCGCTGACCGCGGACGTGCTCAGCTTCTACCTGCCGTTCTGAGGCGGGTGGGCCCGCCACAGGAAGATGTCGGCCTTGCCGTTCGTGTCGCCCGGGACGATGCCCGCGTCGGGGCTGTCGAAGACGAGACGGTCCTCACCGGCGAGGGCTCCGGGAACGGCCCGTGCGGTGCCGTGGACGTCGGTCTCCCGGCCGCTCGGGACGTGGCGCAGGCGGAGCGCGGAGTACGCCACGGGGCCGTTGCTCTGGTAGAGCACCTGGTGGCCGTTCTGGCTGAGCGCGTCGATCCTCTTGCCGGGCAGCCGCGTGGTCGCGCCGTTGGGTACGTCCCGTACGTAGGTGCCGTCCGTCGTGTTGATGGCGACGGTACGGCCGTTCCCGCTGAGCTGGACGAGTTCGCTCGACCCGCTGTCGTCGACGCGGACGCGGGTGTGCTGGTCGCGGTCGTAGCGCCAGACCTCGCCGGTGCCCGCGTCGCGGTAGGCGACGTAGCGGCCGTCGGCGCTGATGGACGGCTCCTGCATGTCGCGGGTGGAGACCGGCGGGCCCTCGCTCACGGTCTCGTAGGTGTCCTTGACGCGGTCGTAGACGTCGACGCGGGACGGGACCGAGGGGTGGTCGGGCAGCTGGGTGAAGGCGATGTAGCGGCCGTCGGCGCTCATGGTGGCGCTGTTGGACCCGGCCTTGGCCGGGCCGCTGCTGACGGTCCTCGTCTGCCCGGTCTCCAGGTCGGTCAGTTTGACCTTGACCGTCTGGCTGCCCCAGCCGAGGTAGGTGACGTACCGTCCGTCGTCGCTGACGGCGGGGTCCTGCAAGGAGTCCCTGATCCGTTTGACCGCGCCGGTGGCGTTGTCACGGACGTGCACCGCGCCGGGCGGGCGGGGCGTGGGCTCCGACGTGAGGTTGGTGGCGGCACTGTGGAAGACGGTGAAGGCGCCGTTGCGTGACAGGGAGGCGTGGGTCGAGTTGTTGTCGGCCTGGGTGCCGTCGGCGGCGACGGACACGCGCTCCACGCTCGGCGCGGGTGACGGGACGGGCCCGGCCGCCTGCGCGGTCGCGGGCGGCACGGTGAGACCGACGACTCCGACCGCGGTGACCGCGACGGCGGCCCTGCCGATCCGTAAGGCGCGTACGGCGGACGACTGCACGCTTCCAGCCAAGGACATGTTCCCCCCAGAGCGTGTTCCCCCCGGCCCGACGCCGAGGGCCTCCACGGATCCAAGCGCACCCTTTGGCACGGGTCAATCGGACGCCATGCGTACAACCTGGACGGGCCTTGAGATGTCGGTGGAGCGCGTCCCCACGGCCGCTGCGCCGCCTTCAGCAGCCGCGCGGGGTTCCGGCGCCGGGTGTCCGCCCCAGGCTCGTGCTCAGCATGCGGGCGGCGCGCTGGGCGGCTTCCACGGTGGTGGTGAGGCGGCGCGTGTCCACGACGGCCACGCCGACGGCGGCGACGACCTCGCCCGAGGGGGCGTGCACCGGCACCGCAAGGCAGTTGCGCTCGCCGTCCCACTCGTACTGGTGCATGTCGGCGCCCTGCTCGCGGGCCCTGCGCACCCGGCGGGTCCACTGGGCCGCGGTGTGCCCCTGGGGCGGCGGTGCGGCCGTCGGCCCCGCGGCGGCGAAGATCACGTCGGCGGCGCTGTCGGGCGGCAGCGTCTGGCCCGCCAGATGGGGGAAGAACTCCCGGGCGGCCGCGGGTATCCCGGTCACCACCGTCATCTGCCCGGCGTGCGGAACGGTCAGGCAGACCGTCGCCCGCGTCACCGAGACCAGGTGCCGCAAGGGCAGCGCCGCGTTCCTCTCCAGGGCCCGATGGGCGTTCCAGGACCGGCCCAGGCGGGCCACGGTCGCGCCGATGCGGTAGCCCCCGTCGAGCCGCTCCACCGCGCCCAGGGCGGTGAGCTGGTCGAGCAGCCGGTGCACGGTGCTCTTGGGCAGTCCGGTCGCGTGACTGAGGCCGGTCGGCCCGGCCTCGCCCACCCGGGCGAGCTCCTCCAACAGGAGGAAGGCCCCCTCCAACACCCCGCGCCCGGACGGCGTGCGCTCGTGGTCCATGGCTCCCCCCCTCACGGCCGCCGAGGCGTTCGGCGGCCTCTCGCTCCGGTCCGCCGGACACCCTAGGACCGTCCGCTGCCGTGCCGGTGAACCAACGGGCCGGACCGATCCCGATCCGGCCACCGGGCCTATGCCCTACGGTCTTGCCATGGTGTCGAGTGAGGGGCTCGCTGCCGGCCGCCGTGACCGGGGCGGCGGGGGCGGGGCCGGGGGCGGAGGCGGAGCGGTGGTCGACGAGGACGACGTGGTCGCTGTGGTGATGGCGGCGTCGCGCCTGGTGATGGGCATGTCGGCACGAGCACTGGCCGAGGTGGACGAGACGCTCTCGCTGCCGCAGCTGCGGACGATGGTCGCCCTGGAGGGGTGCGGCCCGGTCAAACTCGCCGAACTGGCCGAGGTGCTCGGAGTGAACGCCTCGACGGCGCTGCGCGCGGTGGCGCGGCTCGAAGCGGGGGGCCTCGTGGACCGGCGGGCCAATCCCGACAGCAGGCGCGAGGTGATCCTCACGCTGACGCCGTCGGGCGCGGCCCTGGTGGAGCGCGTCCTGCGGCACCGGCGCCGGGAGGTGGCCAAGCTCGTCGAAGGGGTGCCGCCCGAGGCACGGTCGGGCCTGGTGGCGGGGTTGCGGGCCTTGCTGGAGGTGGCGGGCGACCGTTCGATCCATGTGCCCGAGGTCGCCGAGGAGTTCCGGCGGGTGGCTCCTTGATGGAGCCCCGCGGCCCCCTGGCGCCCTCGGGCGCGGGAGGCCGGCCCGCTGACGCCCTCCGGCGCGGAAGGCCGGCTCCCCGGCGTCAGGGGCGAGCGGGACGCCGCGCCGCCACCGCGTGCCCCTGCACCGTCAGCCACACCGCCGCCGCGACCCAGGCGAGCAGACGGACGGCCGCGCCCGGCGCGTGCGGCGTCAGCGTGGCGGTGACGCGCGCGGTGGCGGTGGCGTACATGCCGACGGGGAAGACGACACACCACAGGGCGGGCTCGTACGCCAGCGGGACGCGGTGGTGGAGGTGCCGCCACCAGCCCGTGGCGAGCAGCGGCGGTATGAGCACGGTCGCCCAGCTCCACAGGACGACCACGGCGAGGGCGAGCGTGCCGCGGGCCGCGGGCGGCAAGAGGTCTTCGTGGTCGTGGAGTTGGGTGCCCGCGAGCGTGCTGATGGCCACGGCTCCCATCGTGACCCAGTACGCCGGAGTGCAGCGCGCGGGGCCCGGCGGATGGCGCAGCAGCCGGTGGCCGAGGACGGTGGCGGTGCCCGCGTACAGCAGGACCCCGCACCACCACAGGGCGAACGCGAGCGGTACGAGCACGGGGCGCGGCGGCAGGCTGGTGAGGCAGAGGACCAGCGACTGGAGGCCGACGGCGGCCAGGAACCAGGTGCCGTCGGCCTCCCGCGCGGCCGAACGCGGCAGGCGCGGGAGGCCGAGGGCGAGCACCGCCCAGGCCGCGCCCGCCACGGCGAGCAGGACGTACGCCGTGCCGCGTGCGGGGCCGTGGCTGAGGCGGGTGGCGAGGACGCCGGAGGCCGCGACGAAGGTGAAGTGGCCGAACACCCGGGCGGGGTCGGTGAGTTCGGCTCGGAGGGCCGCGGGGTGGAACAGGGCCTTGGCGCCGCTCGCCACCAGGAGGACGGCGTAGAGCGCGCACGCGAAGGCGAAGAGCAGCGTGGAGGCGGTGCGGATCCCGGCTTCGTTCAGGGCCCGGGACACGATGCCGGTGGCCATGACGGGCGCGAAGCACGCCGGTGGCAGCGACCGGCACCGGTCACGGAGCCGGAGCCCGTCCCTCACCGGCGCGCGGCGGCGTCCCGTACCGGCGGGGCGGCCACCGGGGCGGGACGGGTCACCGGCGCGGGCCGCGCGCCGCGGGAGCGGTAGACGATGTAGGGGCGGGCCAGATAGCCGACCGGGGCGGTGAAGGCGTGCACGAGGCGGCTGAAGGGCCACAGCGCGAACAGCGCCATGGCGAGCAGCGTGTGCGTCTGGTAGACGAACGGGGCGTGGGACATGGCCGACACGTCGGGGTCCAGGGCGAACAGGGAGCGGACCCACACGGAGACGCCGAGCCGGTAGTCGTAGTGGTGGGGCGGCGCGGTGGAGGCGGTCGCGGTGATCCCGGCCAGGATCACCGCGGCGAGGAGCGGGTAGACGGCGCGGTCGCTGCGGCTGGTGGCGCCGCGGACGGCCGGTACGCGCAGGCGGCGGTAGAGCAGGATCGCGAGCCCGGCCAGGGTGGCGAGGCCCGCGATGCCGCCGACGAGCAGCGCGTTGGCGTGGTAGAGCCACTCGTGGACGTGGACGCGGTCGGTGAAGGCCTCGGGGACGAGCAGGCCGATGAGGTGTCCGGCGATGACGAAGAGCAGACCGAAGTGGAAGAGGGGGCCGCCGACCCGCAGGAGCCGGTTCTCGTGCAGCTGGCTGGAGCGGGTGGTGAAGCCGAACCGGTCGTAGCGGTAGCGCCACACGGTGCCCGTGACCATGAAGGCCACGACGAGATAGGGCAGCACGCCCCACAAGGTGGTGTGCAGGTGCTTCACGAGACGGTCTCCTCCTCGTGCGGGTGCGCAGCGGTTCGTCGGGGGAAGGGCAGGAGTCCGACCGTCTCGGTGGGCGGTCCCGTCCGGGCCAGGCGCAGTGCGGCGGCGCGGTCGGTGGGCGACGCGCCGGGCAGGGTGCGGCAGACGGCTTCGAGGACGTCGGCGTAGGGGCTGCGGTGGTCGCGCAGGGCGAGCCGGAGGAGTTCGACGGCGGCGCGGTGCTCCCGCAGGGCGGTGCGCCCCGGTGCGGGGCAGCGGGCGGCGAATTCCAGGGCCAGGGGCAGGAAGTCGGGCAGTTCGTCGGCGGGCGGCTGCCACCCGTGCGCGCGGTACAGATCCTGCCAGCGCAGCAGGGACTGGCCGCGGCGGCGCGTGTCGCCGTCGGTGTAGTACGTCAGGTGCAGGGTGCGCCTGCGGCTGCGGTCGAAGGTCGCCACATAGCGCGCGGACAGGTCGAGCACGGGGACGTCGGTGACGGCCGCGCAGAACCGGAGCAGCGGTTCCGCGCGCCGGCCGGGGGCGGCGGCGAGGGCCGTGGTGACCGCGTGGAGCCGGTGCGGCCAGTCCGCGTCGGGGTGACGCAGGAGCAGGGAAGCGGCCTGGTGGACGAGGGGTGTGCCGCTCATGCCCGGTGCCCTTCGGGGCCGGGGAAGAGGCCATCGGGGCGGCCCTGCCCGTTCCAGTCCAGGAGGTTGACACGGCCGCGCAGCGAGGTCCCGGCGTGTTCGGGCTCGGGCTCCTCGGTGCCGGGCGGCGGGGTGTGGAAGGCGTCGGCGTCGAACATGCCCGGGCCGTGGTCGTGGTCGAGGCTGCAGCCGTCCGGCTCGTCGCCGGTGGCGGTGGTGTGGTAGCCGGTGGGGATGACGTAGCGCTCGTCGTACTTGGCGAGGGCGAGCAGCCGGTACATGGCCTCGACCTCCCCGGCGTCCATGCCGACGGCGCGGGCGATGGCGGGGTCCTGCTCCTCGCCGAGGTTGACGCGCCGCATGTGGGAGCGCATCGCGGCGAGGCGGCACAGCGCGGCCTCGACGGGCGCGGGGTCGCCCGCGGTGAACAGACCGGCCAGGTAGGAGACGGGGATGCGCAGGGTGTCGATGGCGGCGAAGAGCTTGGCGGGGTCCTCGCCGTCGTGGCCGGTGGCGGTGAGGGACTCGACCACCGGGGAGAGCGGCGGCACGTACCAGACCATGGGCAGCGTGCGGTACTCGGGATGCAGGGGCAGGGCCACCTGGTACCGGCTGATCAGGTCGTACACCGGGGAGCGGCGGGCGGCCGTGATCCAGTCGTGCGGGATGCCGGACGCCTCGGCCGCGGCCGCCACCCGGGGGTCGAAGGGGTCGAGGAAGCAGTCCAGTTGGGCCTGGTACAGGTCCTTCTCGTCGGGGGTGGCCGCGGCCTCCCCCGCCTTGTCGGCGTCGTAGAGGATCACGCCGAGGTAGCGCAGCCGGCCGACGCAGGTCTCGGAGCAGACGGTGGGCTGCCCGGCCTCGATGCGCGGGTAGCACAGGGTGCACTTCTCGGCCTTGCCGGTGCTGTGGTTGAAGTAGACCTTCTTGTACGGGCAGCCGGTGACGCACATGCGCCAGCCGCGGCAGCGGTCCTGGTCGACGAGGACGATGCCGTCCTCGATGCGCTTGTACAGCGCGCCGGAGGGGCACACGGCGACGCAGGACGGGTTGAGGCAGTGCTCGCAGATGCGGGGCAGATAGAACATGAACGCCTGCTCGTACTCCAGGCGCACCTGTTCGCCGATGTCCCTCAGGACGGGGTCGCCCGCGAGGTGCTGGGGCCCGCCGCCGAGGTCGTCGTCCCAGTTGGGCCCCCAGGTGACGGACGTCGGGCGGCCGTCGATCTGGGAACGCGGCGCGGCCGTGGGGACGTCGTCGCCCAGGGGCGCGCTGATCAGGTTGTCGTAGTCGTAGGTCCACGGCTCGTAGTAGTCGTCGAGGGAGGGCAGTTCGGGGTTGGCGAAGAGCCGTGCGAGGCGGCGGGCGCGGCCGCCGCTGCGCGGCACGAGACGGCCGTGCTTGAGCCGCCAGCCGCCCTTCCACCTGTCCTGGTCCTCGTAGCCGCGGGGGTAGCCCTGGCCGGGGCGGGTCTCGACGTTGTTGAACCAGGCGTACTCGGTGCCCGAGCGGTTGGTCCACGTCTGTTTGCAGGTGACCGAGCAGGTGTGGCAGCCGATGCACTTGTCGAGGTTCATCACCATCGCCACCTGTGCCATGCAGCGTCCGATGGCGCCTTCGTCACGGGGCATCAGTACTGCACCTCCTGGGAGCGGCGGCGGATCACGGTGACCGCGTCGCGCTGGTTGCCGGTCGGGCCGTAGTAGTTGGGGGCGAAGGACAGCTGGGCGTGTCCGCCGATGAGGTGGGTCGGTTTGACGAGGAGCCGGGTGAGGGCGTTGTGGACGCCGCCGCGCCGCCCGGTGCGCTCCGACTTGGGGACGTTCACCAGGCGTTCCTGCACGTGGTACATGAACACCGTGCCGGGCGGCATCCGGTGCGAGACGACGGCGCGGGCGACGACCACGCCGTTGGCGTTGACCGCTTCGATCCAGTCGTTGTCCGCCACGCCGATCGCTTCGGCGTCGGTGACGCTGATCCAGATGACGGGCCCGCCGCGGGCGAGGGTCTGCATCAGGAGGTTCTCCTGGTACTCGGAGTGGATGGACCACTTCGAGTGCGGTGTCAGGTAGCGCACGGTCACCGAGGTGCCGTCGCCGTCGGTGGCGGGCCGCTCGCCGAGGAGGGCGAGGTCGAGGGGCGGCCGGTAGACGGGCAGCTGTTCGCCGAACTCGGTGATCCAGGGGTGGTCGAGGTAGAAGTGCTGCCGTCCGGTGAAGGTGTGCCAGGGCTTGCGGTGTTCGGTGTTGATCGTGAAGGGCGCGTAGCGCCGGTCGGACGCCTCCTTGCCGGACCATTCGAAGCTGGCGCTGACCTGCACGGGGCGGGCCTGGGTGTCGGAGAAGACGACGCGTCGCTCGGCGACCGACGCGGCGAGTTCCTCCAGCCCGCTGTCGCCGCCGCAGCGTTCGGCCAGCCGGCGCAGCCCTTCGGCGGCGACGCGGCCGTTGGTGGTGCCGGAGAGCGCGAGGATCGCTTCGCACAGCTTGACGTCGGTGTCCAGCAGGGGCCTGCCCCGGGCCGGTCCCGCGGCGGCGGTGCCGCAGCGGGCCGTCAGCCAGCGGCTCTCGGGGGCGGTGCGGACGGTGACGCCCTTGACCTGGAGGCCCAGTTCGTCGGGCAGCGGGCCGAGCGCGGCGAGCTTGTCGGCGACGGCCCGGTAGTCGCGCTCGACGAGCGTGTACTGCGGCCCGGTGGGCCCCGGCGGCGGTGCCTCGCCGGGGGTGTCGTGCTGGAGGGCCGTGGCCACCAGGTCGTGGGCGACGTCCAGGCGCCCGTGGGCGAGCCGTGACACCTCGGCGGCGAGCCCGTGGAAGATCTCGAAGTCGGTGCGGGCCTGCCAGGGCGGGTTGATCGCCGGGGAGAAGGCGTGCACGTAGGGGTGCATGTCCGTGCTGGACAGGTCGTGCTTCTCGTACCAGGTGGCGGCGGGCAGCACGAGGTCGGCGAAGAGCGTGGTGGAGGTCATGCGGAAGTCGAGCGCGAGCAGCAGGTCGAGCTTGCCGCGCGGGGCCTGTTCGTGCCAGGCGACGTGCCGGGGCCGGTCGTCGGGCGGGACCTCGTCGGCGCTCGCGTTGTCGGTGGTGCCGAGCAGGTGCCGCTGGAAGAACTCGTTGCCCTTGGCCGAGGAGCCGATCAGGTTGGCCCGCCACACCGTCAGGACGCGGGGCCAGTTGGCGGGGTCGTCGGGGTCCTGGAAGGCGTGGGTGAGGCGGCCCGCCGCCTCCTCGGCGGCCACCCAGGGGCCGGGCTCCGCGCCCGCCTCGTGGATCCGCCGCCCCAGGGTCAGCGGGTTGGCCGAGAAGGTGGGGTAGGCGGGCATCCACCCCTGCCGGGTCGAGCGGGCGAGCAGGTCCGCGGTGTGCAGTCCGCTGAGCGCCCCTGCTCCGGTGGGCGAGGCGAGGGCGTCCGCGGTGGTCCTGTCGTAGCGCCACTGGTCGGTGTGCAGGTACCAGTAGGGCGTGCCGGCCATCTGCCGCGAGGGGCGGGCCCAGTCGGAGCCGGTGGCCAGCTGCTGCCAGCCGGCGTAGGGGCGGACCTTCTCCTGGCCCACGTAGTGCGCCCAGCCGCCGCCGTTGACGCCCTGGCAGCCGGTGAGCAGCAGCAGTGAGAGGAACGAGCGGTAGATCGTGTCGGAGTGGAACCAGTGGTTGGTCCCGGCCCCCATCACGATCATGCAGCGGCCCCGGGTCTGCTCCGCGGTGCGGGCGAACTCCCGGGCGGCGCGCACCGCGGCCCCCGCGGACACCGAGGTGACGGCTTCCTGCCAGGCGGGGGTGCAGGGGGCCGAGGCGTCCTCGTACGGGACGGGCGGCCGTCCGTCGAGGGCCTCGCGTGCCACGCCGTACTGGGCCAGCATCAGGTCGAACACCGTGGTCACCAGGCGGCCGCCGACGCGGGTGGTCGGCACGGTGCGGCGGACCGTCGCGCCCGCCCCCTCCTCGTCGACGGCTGCGTCGAAGCGGGGAAGGACCACCGTCGCGGTCCCGGCGCCCGGGTGTCCGAGGAGGCTCAGCACGGGGTCGAGGTCACCCAGGTCGAGGTTCCAGCGGCCCTCGCCGCCCTTGCTCCAGCGGTCGCCGAGGGTGCCGTTCGGCACCGCGGGCTCGCCCGTGACCGCGTCGAGGAACACCGGCATCCAGCGCCGCGCGTCGGCCTGTGCCTCCCGCGCGAGGTCCGCGTCGACGGCGGTGACGAAGGCCCCCGGGGTGTGGGCGCCCCGCTCCCGCTCGTCCAGGGCGATCAGGAACGGCAGGTCGGTGAACCGTTTGACGTAGTCGGTGAAGTACGGCACCTGTCGGTCGACGAAGCACTCGCGCAGGATCACATGGCCCATCGCCATGGCGAGCGCGCCGTCGGTCCCGGGGTGCGGGTGCAGCCATTCGTCGGCGAACTTCGTCGCGTCGGCGTAGTCCGGCGACACGACCACGACCTTCTGGCCCCGGTAGCGGGCCTCGGCCATCCAGTGGGCGTCCGGGGTGCGGGTCACCGGCACGTTCGAGCCCCACAGCATCAGATACGCGGCGTCCCACCAGTCCCCGGACTCGGGCACGTCGGTCTGGTCGCCGAAGACCTGGGGCGAGGCGACGGGCAGGTCGGCGTACCAGTCGTAGAAGGACAGCATGGGCGCGCCGATCAGGGCGTGGAAGCGGGCGCCGACGGCGTGCGAGGCCATCGACATCGCCGGGATCGGCGAGAAGCCCGCGATCCGGTCGGGGCCGTACGCGTCGAGGGTGTGCACGTACGCGGCCGCCGCGATCTCCAGGGCCTCCTGCCAGCTGACGCGCACCAGGCCGCCGTGGCCGCGCGCCGCCTGGTAGCGGCGCCGCCGCTCCGGATCCCCGGTGATCTCCGCCCAGGCCGCGACGGGGTCGCCGAGCCTCCGCTTGGCGGACCGGAACATCTCCACCAGAACACCGCGGGCCAGCGGAGATCGCACGCGCGTGGGCGAGTAGGTGTACCAGGAGAAGGACGCGCCGCGCGGGCAGCCGCGCGGCTCGTAGTCGGGCCGGTCGGGTCCGGTGGAGGGGTAGTCGGTGGCCTGCGTCTCCCAGGTGATCAGGCCGTCCTTGACGTACACCTGCCACGAACACGAGCCGGTGCAGTTCACGCCGTGGGTGGAGCGCACCACCTTGTCGTGGGCCCACCGCTCCCGATAGGGCTGGTCGTTGACCTTCTGACCTGGGCGGAAGACCGCTCGGCCCTCCGGTGTCGTGGGTGCCTGTTGAAGTAATCGGCCGATTTCGAGCAGTCGCTCGGCGGCGTCCGCGGCGGCGCGCTCCGCCTTCGCCCTGCTGCGTCCCATGCCCATGTCGCGGGCCCTCCTCGGGCATCGCGGTGCCGCCGTGGGGTGGTGGTCACGTCGGCACACACCTCATCGATCGAGGGCCAGAGTGCCCCTGGCCGGGCTCTGGTGTGGACCACTTTTCGGCCAGTTGGTTGTACTTAGAACTTATTTTTCTTGCTCTTTGCAATGGTTCAACATGCGATCGCTCATGCGTTCCCCGTACGCCCGAACAGGCCAGGTGGAGGCAGCCTCCGGGGCGTGCGCCCGGCCCTGATCGTTTCCGCCCGTGGGCTGCCGTAAGGTACTGACGCCCCACCGCAAGAAGCACGAACACGGAGCAAGTACGCGTGTCACCCTCCCTCCAGCCGGTCCTCGACCGCATCGCTGACGAGATCCAGCGCCTGCCGGGCCGCGGCCGCCCCGCCGACTACATCCCGGCGCTCGCCTCGGCGGACCCGCGACGGTTCGGGATGGCGGTCGCCGAGCTCGACGGCACGGTCTACGGCGTCGGGGACTGGCAGCAGCCCTTCTCCACCCAGTCCATCACCAAGGTCTTCACGCTCGCCCTCGATCTGAGCCTGGAGGGCGAGCTGCTGTGGGAGCACGTGGGCCGGGAGCCGTCGGGCAATCCGTTCAACTCGCTGGTGCAGCTGGAGTACGAGCACGGCATCCCGCGCAACCCCTTCATCAACGCCGGTGCCCTCGTCGTCACCGACCGGCTGCAGAGCCTGACCGGTGACGCCGCCGGGGCGCTGCGCGACTTCCTGCGCGCCGAGTCCGGGAACGACCGCCTCACCTTCGACGAGCACGTCGCCGACAGCGAGACCGAGCACGGCGACCGCAACGCCGCCCTCGCGCACTTCATGGCGTCGTACGGCAACATCGCCAACGCCGTCCCCGAGCTCCTCGCCCAGTACTTCCGCCAGTGCTCCATCGAGGCGTCCTGCGCCGACCTCGCCCTGGCCGCCGGGTTCCTCGCCCGCCACGGTATACGGGCCGACGGCTCCACGCTGCTCACCCGCAGCCAGGCCAAGCAGATCAACGCGGTCATGCTGACCTGCGGCACGTACGACGCCGCCGGTGACTTCGCCCACCGCGTGGGCCTGCCCGGCAAGAGCGGCGTGGGCGGCGGCATCATCGCCGTCGTGCCCGGCCGCTGCACCCTGTGCGTGTGGAGCCCCGGCCTGGACCAGCGCGGGAACTCCGTGGCGGGTGTCGCCGCGCTCGACCGCTTCACCACGCTCACCGGGCTCTCCGTCTTCTGAGCACGCCGTGGGCGCCGCCCTTCTGAGCGCGCCGTGGGCGCCGCCGCTCAGGCCCCGGCGGGCGGGGCCCCGCGGTCGGCGCCCGTCAGGCGCAGCTGGACCTGCACCTCCTGGTCGCCCGACACCGTGCCCTCGGCCGCGGCGCTGAAGGCCCCTTCGAGCACCGCGCGCAGCCGGTCGACCGCCGCCGGGCCGCCCTGCAGGTCGGCGGTCACGGAGCCCGAGAGGAGCACTCCCGGCACCGGGCCCGGAGCCCGGGAGGCCTGGAAGGAGCCCGTCCAGACGGCGGGCCGTGTCGCCTCGGTCTGGCGTGGCGCGTCGTCACCGCGGTCGCCGCGGAAGTGAGTGCACAGGGCCCCGAAGACCGCGTCCGCGTCGGCGGCCGAGCAGTCGCTGAGCACCACCTGCACCAGGTCGGGGGACGAGGGCGGCGGCTGCGTGCTCGGTGTGTCGTTCATGCTGTTCTCCCGTCGGGTCGTGCATGGGCGGATGCGGCGTCACAGGTCGCGCAGCGCGGGCAGCAGCTCCTTCTCGGCCCAGGCGATGAACGGCAGCTGGTGGTCGCCGCCCACCTGGACGAGGGCGATCTCGGTGAAGCCGGCCTCCGCGTAGGGGCGTACCGCCTCGACGAACGCGTCGACGTCGGCGCCGCACGGGATCTGCTGTGCGACGTCCTGCGGCGTGACGTACTGGGTGGCTCCGGCGAAGCCGGACGGGCCGGGCAGTTCGGCGTTGACCGGCCAGCCGCCCACGCTCCAGCGGAACTGCTCGTGGGCGCGGGCGATCGCCGCGCCCTCGTCGGGGTCGTAGCAGACGGGCAGCTGCCCCACGCGGGGCTTGCCGCTGCCGCCGTGCCGGTCGAAGGCGTCGAGCAGCTCGGGCTTCGCCTCGGTGGCGATGACCAGGTCGGCGTGGCGGCCGGCCAGGGCGCACGACAGCTCGCCGGAGACGGCCACGCCGAGGGGCGGCGGCTCGTCCGGCAGGTCCCACAGGCGGGCGTCCGCCACGTCGAAGTGGGTGCCCTGGTGGTGGACGGTCTCCCCCGAGAAGAGCGCCCGGATGATCCCGACGGCCTCTTCGAGCATCTCCAGCCGGACCTCCGGCGCGGGCCAGCCGCCACCGACCACGTGTTCGTTGAGGTTCTCGCCGCTGCCGAGACCGAGCCGGAAGCGGCCCTCGGAGAGCAGCTGCATCGTGGCGGCCTTCTGGGCCACAACGGCGGGGTGGTAGCGGAACGTCGGACAGGTCACGTACGTCATGAGCGGGATCCGCGAGGTCGCCTGCGCGGCGGCGCCGAGCACGCTCCACACGTACGGCGCATGGCCCTGCTCCGCCAGCCACGGGAAGTAGTGGTCCGAGGTCACGGAGAAGTCGAAACCGGCGCCCTCCGCGGCGACCAGATGCTCGACGAGGGGACGCGGTCCCGCTTGCTCGGTCATCATCGTGTAGCCGATTTTTACCATGATCTACGCTTTTGCCTCACTGGCTCGACTGAAACCCATGAACCCTGATGGCGGACAGCACACGGCTGCGCCCCCACCGTCGGGGTACTGGGTACCGAGTGGCCCCCACAGTCCGAAGTAGGCGGGCCGGAGAGGCGGCGTCCGGTGCGTACCGTGGGTGTGGAGGAGGAGCTCCTCCTGTTCGACCGTGAGAGTGGGGAGCCGCGGGCCCTGTCGACGGCCGTCCTGGCCCGTGCGGCCAGGGACAGCGGCGCGCACGACGATGCGGAGGAGAGCGAGCACGGGGACTCCGGCTCCGGCTCCGAGAACTCGGAAGACTCCGAGGACTCCGCCTTCGAGAAGGAGCTGCACGGCCACCAGATCGAGTTCGCCACGCGGCCGCAGTCGGACATGGACAGCCTCTCCGCCGAGATCGTCCGGTGGCGGGCGGAGGCGGCCCGGCACGCCGGGGACGTCGGCGCCTCGGTGGCCGCCCTTGCCACCTCTCCCCTGCCCGCGAGCCCCTCCGTCAACGTGGGCAGCCGCTTCCAGTGGATGGAGGAGCAGTTCGGCCTCACCACCCAGGAGCAGCTGACCTGCGGCTGCCACGTGCACGTCGCGGTGGAGTCGGACGAGGAGGGCGTGGCCGTCGTCGACAGGATCCGGCCGTGGCTGGCGGTCCTCGTCGCGCTGAGCTCCAACTCCCCGTTCTGGCAGGGCAAGGACAGCCGGTACGCCAGCTACCGCAGCAGGGTGTGGGGGCGCTGGCCGATGGCGGGCCCCACCGAGCTCTTCGGCTCGGCCGAGCGGTACGAGCGGCAGGTCAGCGACATGGTGGCCACCGGGGTGCTGCACGACCGGGGCATGGTCTACTTCGACGCCCGGCTCTCGCACCGCTACCCCACCGTCGAGATCCGGGTGGCGGACGTGTGCCTCGACGCGGGCACCACCGTCCTGATCGCCGCGCTCTGCCGGGCCCTCGTCGAGACGGCCGCGCGGGAGTGGCGCGCGGGCACGCCGCCGCTGGGGCACGGCGTCAGCCTGCTGCGGCTCGCCGCGTGGCGCGCCGCGCGCTCCGGCCTTGACGGCCCGCTCCTCCACCCGCTGTCGATGCGGCCGGTGCCCGCCGCCGAGGCGGTACGCACCCTGCTCGACCACGCACGCGACGCCCTCCACGACACCGGGGACCTCGCCCTGGCCCGCGAACGCACGGCACGCCTCCTCGCCCACGGCGCCGGGGCCCACGTCCAGCGCGACCTCCTCCGGCGCACCGACAGCCTGCGCTCCGTGATCACGGAATGCGTCCGGCACACCCAGGCGCCACCTACGTGACCTGCGGCTCAGCCGCAGGCCATGATCCTCCCCACGCTCACCCGCACGTCAACCCGCCGTAACCCACGACGCCTTGGATGACCGACGCCGGTACTTCCAGCCGGCCCCCGTCCCCACCCCCCACAGGGAGATACTCCGTGCCCCACCCCACCCCGCGCACCTGCCTCGTGGCCCTCGCCACGGCCGCGACGCTGGCCGCGACGGCCCCGAACGCAGCGGCCGCCGACGCGCCGCCCCGCCTGAAGGTGCTCACGTACAACGCCTTCCTCTTCAGCAAGACGCTGTACCCGAACTGGGGGCAGGACCACCGGGCCAAGGAGATACCGGCCGCCGGGTTCTTCCGGGGGAACGACGTCGTCGTGTTGCAGGAGGCGTTCGACAACTCCGCGTCCGACGCGCTGCAGAAGAACGCCTCGGCGCTCTACCCGCACCAGACGCCGGTGGTGGGCCGGAGCAAGTCCGGGTGGGACGCCACCGGGGGCGCGTACTCCTCGCTGACCCCGGAGGACGGCGGCGTGACGGTCCTCAGCAAGTGGCCGATCGTGCGCAAGGAGCAGTACGTCTACAAGGACGCCTGCGGCGCGGACTACCACTCCAACAAGGGGTTCGCCTACGTCGTCCTGGACGTGAACGGCACGAAGGTGCACGTGGTCGGCACCCACGCCCAGTCCACCGACCCCGGCTGCTCGGCGGGCGAGGCGGCCACGACGCGCGCCAAGCAGTTCAAGGAGCTGGACGCGTTCCTGGACGCCAAGGGCATCCCGGCGAACGAGCAGGTCATGGTCGCGGGTGACTTCAACGTGGACTCGCACAGCCCGGAGTACGCCTCGATGCTCGCCGACGCGGGCCTCGCGCCCGCCGACGAGCGGACCGGGCACCCGTACTCCTTCGACACGCGGGACAACTCGATCGCCGCCGAGCGCTACCCGAGCGACCCCCGCGAAGACCTCGACTACGTCCTGCACCGCCAAGGGCACGCCCGTCCTTCGGGGTGGAAGAACGACGTGGTCAAGGAGCGGAGCGCGCCCTGGACGGTGTCGAGCTGGGGCAAGCAGTACACGTACACCGACCTCTCCGACCACTATCCGGTGGTGGGCGGCTGACGGACCGGCCCCTCGGGGTCACGTGGCGCCCGTCCACGCGTCGGCCCCGAAGGTGCCCTTGACGTCGGAGGCGAGGGTGGCGGCGTTCACCCTCGCCTCCAGGGCGTAGACGGTGGTCTTGCGGGGGCCGCGGACGGTGAGGTGGACGGGGCTGTCTCCGGGGTGGGCGGCGAGGATCTTCTTGAGGTCGGCCACGGACCGTCGGGTGACGCGGTGGGAGGGCAGGGCGAGGAGGACGGGGGGCCTGCCGCCGTGCTCGGCGGCGGACACGTCGAGCACCGTCAGCTCCCGGCCGAAGACGGTCAGGGTGCCGTCGCGGTCCTCGGCCCTGCCCTTGACGGAGACGACGTTGTCCTCGGCCAGGGCGTGCTGGACGAGTTGGTAGGCGGCGGGGAAGAAGAGGACCTCGACGCTCGCGTCGCGGTCGGCGAGGTGGACGACTGCCCAGGCGTTGCCCTGTTTGGTCACCTTGCGCTGGACGCCGGTGACCAGCCCGGAGAGCCGGACGTCGGCGCCGGAGCTGCCGGAGGCGAGGAGGTCGGCGAGGGAGCGGTCCCGCGCTCCCGCGAGGATGTGCTCGGCGCCGTCGAGCGGATGGGCGGAGACGTAGAGGCCGAGCATCTCGCGCTCGGTGGCGAGGAGTTGTCGGCGCGGCCACTCCGTCGGGTCGAGGGGGAAGTCGAGGCCGAAGGACGGCGTCTGTGGGTCCTGTGCGCCCGTGGCCCCCGAGAACAGGTCGTCCTGGCCGAAGGCAGCCGCCTTCTTCACCGGGGTGATCGCGTCGATGGCGTCCTCGTGGACGGCGGTCAGGCCCTTGCGGGAGTGCCCGAGCGAGTCGAAGGCGCCGGCCTTGATCAGGGACTCCACGGCCCTCTTGGACAGGGCGGGCAGATCGGCCTTGTCGAGGAAGTCGGGGAAGGAGGTGAACTTCCCCTTGCGGCGGCGGGCGTCGACGACGGCTTCGATGACGCTGTCGCCGACGTTGCGCACGGACCGGAGTCCGAACCGCACGTCGTCGCCGATCGCGGTGAACTCCGCGAGGGACTCGTTCACGTCGGGCTGCAGGACCCGGACGCCGTTCTTGCGGGCGTCGGCCAGATAGACGGCGGCCTTGTCCTTGTCGTCGCCGACCGAGGTGAGCAGGGCGGCCATGTACTCGGCCGGGTGGTTGGCCTTGAGGTAGGCGGTCCAGTACGAGACGAGGCCGTATCCGGCGGTGTGGGACTTGTTGAAGGCGTAGCCGGAGAAGGGCAGCATCACGTCCCAGAGGGCCTTGACGGCCTCGTCGGAGTAGCCGTTCGCGCGCATGCCGCCGTGGAACTTCTCCCACTCGGCGGCGAGGACCTCCGGCTTCTTCTTGCCCATCGCGCGGCGCAGCATGTCGGCGCCGCCCAGCGTGTATCCGGCGAGCTGCCGGGCGATGGCCATGATCTGTTCCTGGAAGATCAGCAGGTGGTGGGTGGAGCCGAGGATCGGGTCGAGGGCCTCCTTCAGCTCGGGGTGGATGGGGGCGGGCTCCTGCTTGCCGTTCTGGCGCAGCGCGTAGTTGGTGTGGGCGTTGGCGGCCATGGGGCCCGGCCGGTAGAGGGCGTTGGCGGCCGCGATGTCCTCGAAGCGGGTGGGTTCCATGAGCTTGAGCAGGGCCCGCATGCCGCCGCCGTCGAGCTGGAAGACGCCGAAGGTGTTGCCGTCGGCGAGGAGCCGGTACGTCCTGGCGTCGTCGAGGGGGATCACGACGGTGGCCGGGTCGCCGTCGCCCGGGTCGACGGTGGCCAGCCGGACGCCGCGGTTCTCGCGGACGTTCTCGATGGCCTGGTCGATGACGCCGAGGTTGCGCAGCCCCAGGAAGTCCATCTTGACCAGGCCCATCGCCTCGCACGACGGATAGTCGAAACCGGTGATCCGCGCGCCGTCGGCGGCGCGCATGTGCAGCGGGATCCGGTCGGTCAGCCGTGTCTTGGACAGGATCACGGCCGCGGCGTGGACGCCGGTGCCGCGGGTGAGGCCCTCCACGCCGCGTGCGGTGTCGATGACCCGCTTGACGTCGGCCTCGGCGTCGTACAGCTGCCGGATCCCGCCGGCCTCGGCGTGGCGCGGGTGGGCGGGGTCGAAGACGGCGGCCAGCGGGGCCGACTTGCCGTTCTGGTCCGGCGGGAGCGCCTTGGTGATGCGCTCGCCGTGGGCGTACGGGTAGCCGAGGATGCGTGCGGAGTCCTTGATCGCGTTCTTGGCCTTGATGGTACCGAAGGTGTTCACGAAGGCGGTGTACTCGTCGCCGTACTTCTCGGTGACGTAGCGGACCATGCGGTCGCGCTGGCGGTCGTCGAAGTCGAGGTCGACGTCCGGCGGGTTGATGCGCTCGGGGTTCAGGAAGCGCTCGAAGAGCAGGCCGTGCTCCAGGGGGCACAGCTCGGTGATGCGCGTGGCGTAGGCGACGAGGGAGCCGGTCGCGGAGCCGCGGCCGGGCCCGATGGGGATCCTGTTGTCGCGGGCGTGGCGGCAGATGTCGGCGACGACGAGGAAGTACGAGCTGAAGCCCATGGGGCCGATGACGGCCATCTCGGTCTCGAAGCGGTCCATGACGTGCGCGGGGACCGGGTCGCCGTAGCGCAGGACCAGGCCCCGGGCGACCTCCTTGCGCAGCCATGACTCCTGGGTCTCGCCCTCGGGGACGTCCGGGAAGCGCGGCATCTCGTCGACGTGGTCGAAGACCTCGTCGTAGGACTCGACGCGCTCGGCGATCAGCAGGGTGTTGTCGCAGGCCTGCGGGAGCTCCGCGAACAGCGCGCGCATCTCGGTGGCGCTCTTGAGGTAGTAGCCGGAGCCGTTGAAGCGGAAGCGCCGGGGGTCGTCCTTGTTCTTGCCGACGCCGATGCACAGCAGGGTGTCGTGGGCGTCGGCCTGGTCCTCGGTGACGTAGTGCGCGTCGTTGGTGGCGAGCAGCGGGATCGCCAGGTCGTCGGCCAGGCGCAGCAGGCCGTCGCGCACGTCGCGTTCGATGTCCAGGCCGTGGTCCATCAGCTCCAGGAAGTAGTTCTCGCGCCCGAAGAGGTCCTGCCAGGCCGCGGCGGCGGCCCTGGCCTCGTCGTACTGGTGCAGTCGCAGGCGCGTCTGGATCTCGCCGGAGGGGCAGCCGGTGGTGGCGATGATGCCGTCCGGGCGCTCGGCGATCAGCTCCCGGTCCATGCGCGGCTTGCCCGCGGGGAACTGGCCCTCGTAGCTGGCGCGGGTGCTGAGCCAGAAGAGGTTCCGCAGGCCCTGGACGTTCCGGGCCCACATGGTCATGTGGGTGAAGCGGCCGCCGCCGGAGACGTCCTTGGAGCCCTCGCCGCCGTCGCCGACGGCGCGGCGGCCGCCCGGCCCCCAGAACTCCTGCTTGCGCGCGAAGCGTGAGGACGGCGCCAGGTACGCCTCGATGCCGATGATCGGCCGGATGCCGTCGGACTCCTTCGCCACCTGGGCGAACTCGTAGGCGCCGAACATGTTCCCGTGGTCGCTCATGGCGATGGCGGGCATCCGCTGCCGGGCCACCTCGGCGAACATGGGCCGCAGCTTCTGGGCGCCGTCCAGCATCGAGTACTCGGTGTGGTTGTGCAGATGGACGAAGGAGTCGGGCACGGGTGCGTCACCTCCGGGGTGCGGGGCAAGGCGCCCCCGGCCCGGGAGCAGCGCGCTCCCGGTCGGCCGGTCCGGGCAACCTTTCGTTGACCCGCGTCATCCAAGCGAGCGTCTGGCCTGCGGATCAAACAACCATCGGACCGGCGAGCCACAACCACGTGTTGTGTCAGTAGGCTGGGCGGTGTGGATCTCAACTCCGTACGCACCTTCGTCGTCGCCGCGGACGCCGGGCAGTTCCAGAAGGCCGCCGTCGATCTGTCGCTCACCCAGCAGGCCGTGTCCAAGCGCGTCGCCGCCCTGGAGGAGGAACTCGGCGTGCGCCTCTTCGCCCGCACCCCGCGCGGGGCCCGGCTCACCATCGACGGGCAGGCGTTCCTGCCGCACGCCCGGGCGCTGCTCCTGGCCGAGGAGCGGGCGGCGGCATCCGTGCGCCCGGGGCGGCGCGCCCTGCGCGTGGACGTGGTCGGCCGCCGGGTCGCCACCGCGGGCCTGGTGCGCGACTTCCACCGCGCGCACCCGGACGTGGAGCTCGACGTCGTCACGCTGTACGGCGTCGACGCGGCCGTCGAGGCCCTCGCGTCCGGCACCATCGACGCCACGTTCCGGGCCGTGACCATGCCGGGCCGGCAGCTTCCGGAGGGCATCGGGGCGCTGCCCGTGCTCGACGAGCCGCTGCGCCTGTTCACCGGGCCCGCCCACCCGTTCGCCGCCGCGTCCTCGGTCGCGCTCGCCGAGCTGGCCGGGCACCGCATCTGGATGCCCGGCAACGCTCCGGGCACCGAGTGGGCCGCGTACTACGACGCGCTCGCCGAGGCCTTCGGCCTGTCCATCGACGCCATCGGCCCCGACTTCGGCGTCGAGGCCCTCCTCGACACGATCGTCGACTCCGCTGCGGTCGCGACCTTCCTCAGCGAGCGCACTCCCCTCGTCTGGCCCGTCGGCCACGACCTGCGGCTCATCCCCCTGCGCGACCCCACTCCGGTCTATCCGCACTCCCTGCTCTGGCGCGCTGACAACCCGCATCCGGCCCTGGCCACGCTGCGCGACCACCTCGTCTCCGCGCGGCCGGCCGAGCCGGACACCGGGGTCTGGAAGCCGCAGTGGGCTCGGTGAGGCCGGGGCCGCGGAGCCCGGTGGCGCTGTCTACGATCGGCGTATGGCCCTCTTCCGCCTCGTACGCACCACGCCGCTCGGTCCCGACGAGGCGTGGCGGCGGCTGACGGACTGGGAGCGGCACGGCCGGGTGATGCCCCTGACCAGGGTCACGGTCTCCGGAGCGGAGTCCGGGGGTGCGGGTGCCCTGCTGACCGCGCGGTCCGGGGTCGGGCCGCTGGCGTTCGACGACGTGATGGAGGTCGTGCTCTGGCAGCCGCCGCGAGGGAGGCGCGGGATCTGCCGTCTGGTCAAGCGCGGCTCGTTCGTCACCGGGTGGGCCGAGATTGAGGTGGGCCCCGGGGAGGCCGGCGCGGGTGCGCGGGTGGTCTGGCGCGAGGAGCTGCGGGTGCGGTGGCTGCCCGGGGTGCTGGATCCCGTGGTGGCGCGGGCGGCGGCGTGGCTGTTCGGCCGGGCGGTCGACGCGCTGCTCGCCGGGCGCTGACCCGGGCCCGGTCAGTCGAGGGGCTTCTCCCACACCGAGACGTGCTGGGTGCTCTCGCCGGTGAAGGGCTTGCCGTGCCAGTCCTCCCAGCGGTCGCGGAGGCGGAGTCCGGCGAGCCGCGCCATCAGGTCGAGCTCGGCGGGCCACACGTACCGGAAGGGGATGGAGCGGTGCTCGGCGCGGCCGTCGACGATCGTGACGTAGTGCGAGCTCAGCGCCTGGGTGGCCACGTCATAGGTGTCGAACGCCCATCGGGTGGGGCTGATGTGGAACGGCACGGCGGTCTGCCCGGGTGGCAGGAGGCGCAGATCGGGCACGCCGACCTCGATGACGAAGCGGCCGCCGGGGCGCAGATGGGCGGCGGCGTTGTGGAAGCAGGCCACCTGGGCGTCCTGCGTGGTGAGGTTGTTGATCGTGTTGAAGACGAGGTAGACCACCGCGGCGGACCGCGCGTCCTCGGCGTGGGTGGTGGCGAAGTCGCCGATGGTCACGGGCACCGCGTCGCCGCCGGGTTTCTCCCGCAGCCGGGACGCCATGGCGCGGGACATCTCGATGCCGCGCACCGGGACGCCGCGCCGGGAGAGCGGCAGGGCGATGCGGCCCGTGCCGATGCCGAACTCCAGCGCCTCGCCGTCGCCCGCCAGGTCGGCGAGGAGGTCGACGACGGGGTCCACCGCCTCCGGGCGGAACATGTCGGCCGACGACTCGTCGTAGGTGGCGGCTACGTCCTCAGCGAAGTGTCCGTCCTCAGGGAGCATGCCGGGACGGTAGCGCCCGGGGCGTGGGTGACGCACGGGGGTTTCCCCCGCACGGGATGCGTTTTCCCCGCACGGGATGCGGATCGGTCGGAGCGCGGTGAACCTGGAACCAGGGGCGAACCGCAAGGAGACATCCCATGTCTGTGCTGGACAAGCTCAAGCAGATGCTGAAGGGCCACGAGGACAAGGCGGGCCAGGGCATCGACAAGGCGGGAGACTTCGTCGACGACAAGACGCAGGGCAAGTACAGCAGCCAGGTCGACACCGCCCAGGAGAAGCTCAAGGAGCAGCTGGGCGGCGACCAGGGGCAGCAGAACCCGCCGCAGTCCTGATCGAGGCACCGAGTGGTCCGGGCCACGGCCCGGACCACGGGGTCCTCGTGCGCTACGGGCGCCGGTCGCGGCCCGGCGCGGTCCGCGCGTGCGCGGTGCGGGCGAGCTTCGGCCCCAGCCAGCGCTTGAACCTGCGCAGTGCCTCGACCTGTCCGGCGGCCTTGTCGAGGCCGTAGTAGAGCTGGGGCGGCACGTACGGCAGCAGCGGTGAGTGGCGCTGGCCGAGCAGGGCGAACATGCGGTGCGGCGGCAGGTGGACGTACCGCGGCAGGCTCTCGTACCACCGGGCGCTGTAGCGGGCGGCGCTCTGCACGGACAGGAGGGCGGCCGCGCGCTCCCGCTGGTAGGCGGCGAGCGCCTCCGGGACCGCGCAGTGGCCGCGCAGGGCGGCGGCCAGCGCGATGGCGTCCTCCAGGGCGAGGGTGGTGCCCGCGCCGATGGAGTAGTGGGTGGTGTGGGCGGCGTCGCCGAGGAGGACGACGTTGTCGCGGTACCAGCGCTTGTTGGTGAGGGTCTGGAAGGTCAGCCACTGGGCCCGGCCGTCGCTGGAGGAGCGGCCGATCAGGGGGTGCCCGTCCAGGAGGTGGTCGAAGAGCTTGCCCAGGAGGGTCAGGCCTTCGGCCTCGTCGGCACGGTCGAGGCCGAGCCCGGTCCAGGTCTCCGGGGCGCACTCGACGACGCAGGTGCTGCCCTCCGTGCCGTAGCCGTACGCGTAGGCCCAGATCCAGCCGTGGTCGCTCTCCACGAAGGCGAAGGTGAAGGCGTCGAAGACCTTGGTGGTGCCGAGCCAGATGTAGCGGTTGCGCCCGGCCGTGACGTGCGTGCCGTGGTGCTCGGGGTGCGCGCCGCGCAGCGTGCTGTGCAGGCCGTCACCGGCGACGACCAGGTCGGCGTCGCGGGGCAGCGCGTCGGCGGTCATCTCCTGGCCGAACTCCAGGCGTACGCCGAGGGAGCGGGCCCGGGCGGCGAGCAGTTCGAGGAGGCGGTGGCGGCCGATGCCGAAGCCCTCGTCGCCGCGGTGGCGCGTGACGGCGTCCCCCACGTGGGCGACGCCGTCGCGCCAGCGCACGGATGCCTCCTCGACGGCGCGCGCGGACTCGGGGTCGTGCTCGTGGAGTTTGTCGAGGAGCCCGCGCCAGTACGTGACGCCCCAGCCGTAGGTGGAGCCCTCCGGGTTGCGCTCGTGGACGGTGATCTCGGTGGCCGGGTCCTGTCGCTTCAGGAGGATGGAGAGATAGAGACCGGCGGGGCCGCCACCGACGCAGGTGACCTTCACGTACACCTCTGCAAGTTGCTCACGATGACCATGCGACGACAGAGAGTAGCAGCAGTGGTGGCCGTTTCCCGACGTGCTGCGAGGGGCCCCGGCCGCGTTCCCCCGCGGCCCGGGCCCCTGGCGGCGGCCGGCTCGCTACAGCTTGAAGTCGATCCGGCCCAGCAGACCGACCGTCAGCTCGAAGTAGTCGGCGTGCACCAGGCGCCGGGCGGCCGGTACCGGGGCGCCGTTGACGGTGACCGTGTCGGTGGCCGTGTCCTTGTCGGTGCGGTAGAGCTCGTGCTCCTGGACCAGCAGCCGGTACAGGGTGAGGGGTTGACCGGTGGGGGCCGCGATGCCGCCGGACCAGGCGAAGCCCGTGCCGTCGGCACGGCAGACCAGGTCCGCCGGCGTGCCCAGCTCCTTCCAGTCCATGTCGTCCTCCCCCGCGAGCGCCCGGCTCTGGAGGGTGAGCGTGACCCGGCGGCACGCGGCCGCGGCGGTGACGCCGGTGCCGCTCGTCTCACCCAGTTCGTTGTACGTGGCCGGGCCGGTGAGGGTGGCCGTGAGCTGGTTGCCCTCGCGCCGCCCGGTGAGCGTGCGCGGCGGCAGGAGCTGGGCGAACTCCGCCCGTTCCACCTTCGACAGGTGCAGCGGGTCGACCGCGTACGGCTGGTAGCGGGCGAGGGCGAGGCGCAGATAGGGGAAGTAGGCGGTGGCCGCGCCGCCGCCGAAGTCCACGTCGATGTCGACGTACCAGAGCCTGCGTGCCGTGTCGTACGCGGGGGTGAAGGCCGCCGCGTCGACCAGGACCGGTTCCGCGTCGGGTGAGCCGGGCAGGCGCAGACCGGTCGGGCGCTTCTCCGGGTTCGGGAAGTGCGTGGCCTGCGGGCGCGGCAGGACGGTGGTGTCGGACCAGACGGGGTCGACGCCCCAGCGGGTGGCGACGGTGTCGGGCAGGGCGGTGCCGGTGTCGAGCACCACGGCGAGCATCTCGTCGTCGCCGGAGGAGTACCAGGGGCGGTTCAGATAGACGCGCAGGCCCGCGGGGCGGCGGCGCTGGGTGACCGTGGCCCGCTGCTGGTCGACGCTGCGGTCGTGGCGCAGGGTGGGTACGGCGTAGGCGACGGCGGGCGGCTCGGGCCTGCGGGAGCTGGGCACCGGCAGGGGGGCCGCGGTCGGGCCGAGGCGGGTGACGTTGGCGCGGTCTTCGGTGATGGTGGGGTGGAAGTACTCGCGGAAGCGGGTGACGGCGGTCGGCGTGTAGCGGACGTTGCGGTGCCGGGTGTCGCCGAACTCGTGGGTGCGGGTGACCCGTTCCTCGTCGTCGGCGTAAGCGAGGGTGATGTCCTCCAGTTGCTTGTGGCCGTCGACGCGGGTGGGCGCGGGCTGGGTGACGTCGTCGAGCCACTCGCTCCAGCGGGCGTCCACCTCGACGTGGCCGGTGCTCTCGGCGTGGCTGGTGACCTGGATGGCGATGTGGGCGGCGGTCTGCTCGGCCGTCCGGAAGGCGCTGAGTTCGGCGAGGCGGGGCGGCTGGACGGGCTTCTCCACCGCGTGCACCAGCGTGACCTCGGTCCAGGGCGTGAGCATCCAGTTCTCACCGTCGGCGGTGGCCCGGGTGAGGAACGCCCTGTCCCGCTCGCGCAGGTCCTTCCAGAAGGAGGACTCGGTGAGCAGCCCCCACTGGCGCAGCAGGGGGAGCTTCGCCGGGTCCAGATAGCAGCTCAGGCGGACCGTGGCGATCTCGCCCTTGGGCAGGTACACCTCCAGGACGCGCTGGGTGAGGCCGTCCCAGTGCGGTTCGCCGCTGCCCTCCCGGATGCGGATCCTGAACGGCTGGGCCTGCGGCCAGGGTCCCGGGAAGGGGATCTTGCGGTTCTCCCGGTCGCCGGGCAGGCCGCGCAGCATGACGCCCTCGGCGAGGACGTCCGGGAGGTACGGCAGGCGCAGTTGGTGGGTGTCGTGCACGACGAACTCGCCGCGCTTGAGCCCCGCGCCGCGGCGCGCGAGCGGCAGCGGGGTGACGGCCAGCGGGTCGTGCACGTCGTGCTTGGCGATGTGGATGGAGCCTTCGAGCAGCAGGTCGTGCGGGAGGTGCGGCCACTGCGGGTCGCGGACGACGGTGTCCAGGAAGGACCCGGATTCGCGGGAGGCGGCCGCGAAGTACTCCGCGCGCACCCGGTCGGGCTTGGTGGCGCCGAAGGCGGCGTCGAACACGCCGTGCTCCTCGGCCATCTGCAGGGCCGTCTTCGGCGGTGCCACGTGTCGTTCCGCGATCGGCTTGTACTGGCGGTCCAGGCCGTCGACGTCGGAGCGCGCCTTGTGGTCGGGGACGTCGGAGCGCCACAGGACGTACTCGTCGGGCGAGATCTGGCGGCCGTCGTCGGTGACGGTGCTGCGGATGACCATGCGCTCGGTGGACTCGCCCTCGTTGAACGGCAGCAGCGGCACCACCACGGGCTGCGGGACGGGTTCCCAGCGGCCGTAGGTGATCGCGTCGGACCGGACGGCGTCGGGGGTGCTCGCGGTGTGGTCGAGGCCGTTGCCCGCGAGGTCGACGACGCGGGCGCGCATGCGGTACGTGCGGCCGAAGCGCAGGGCGGGCAGCGAGCCGGGCTCCGCCGTGAACCGGGTCTCCAGGGGCACGTCGGGGGACACGGGCGGGGCGGGTGCCTCCGGCTCGTTGTCGAGCCCGATGGTGCGGCCCGGCCGGGGCGCGGCGAGGCTCCAGCCGTGCCAGCCGCAGACGGCCTGGTGACCGTAGAGCACCTTGGAGGTGGCGGAGACGGCCGTCACGGCGCTGGCGCGCACCAGGCCCTCGTCGGGGCGGACCTGGAGGGTGATGGGCTGCTGTCCGGGCCAGCGGATCGTGTAGCGGCCGCGGCGGCGCAGCAGGGACTGCCACTGGCGGACGGCTCCGGTGGCCGGGTCGACGGTGCCGATGTCCACGCGGTAGCCGCGGACCAGGTTCTCCGCGGTCAGTTCGGCCACTTCGCCGTTGGTGCGGCGCTTGAGGTCGGTGCCGATCTGCCCGGCGAGGTAGTGGTCGCGGACGGTGTGCATCAGGGTGATGCCGCCGCCGCGGGCGGCCGGGGTGGCGGTGCCCGCGACCTGGTGGGCGACGGAGCCGGGGCTCGACGGCACGTCACGGTCGTGCAGGGCCGCGATGGTGCGGGCGTAGTCGAGGTGTTTGAGCGCCGCCCCGTCCACGTCCAGTTCGGTGAGGTGCCAGGTGTCGGGGGCGCCCAGGTTCAGCATCCTGCCGGTGATCAGGCCGGTGGTGGCGGCGCCCGCTTCGAAGACGCTGCCCCGGACGATCCGGAGGGTCGTCCAGGGGCGGAGCGGCTCGGCGTTGAGATCGTCGGCGTGGGGCACGCCGTTGTCGAAGCGCACCCGGACGCGGGCCCCGTCGGGGATGCTCGCGGGCAGCGTGAACCGGCGGTCGACGACGAGGCCGAACCTGCGCTGGAGCTCCGGGTAGTCGCCGAGCAGACCGCACGCCTCGTGGAAGTCGACGCGGTGCTCTTCCTCCTCCTCGGCGGCCAGGGCCTCGGCGGACGGCCTGGGCCGGTCGTAGAACAGGGCGGTCTCGGCCAGGGGCAGCATGTGCTTGTACTCCTCGCTGGTGTACAGCGGGGTCGTACGGTCCATGACCCGGGGAGCGAGGTCGTCCGCGGCGGCGCGCGGGACGTCGCTGTGCTGGTTGAACGCCAGCTTCACCGCCTCGTAGCCCTTGGCCAGGTTGCGGCCCATGGCCAGGACTTCGCTGGTGATGATGTCGGGCATCAGATACAGGGCGGGCGTCTCCCAGCCGCGGTGGTCCGTCGGCGGCTCCTCGCACAGGACGCTCTCCTGGCGGGCCCATTCGCCGCCGAGGCGGCTGCGCGTCGTGGTCACGGCGACGGCCCGGTACACGTCGGTGATCTCGTCGTGCACCAGCTTGCCGGGGAAGGAGCGCAGCGTGTCCGGTGCCTCGGCGGCCAGCGCGGTCGCCTGCTCCGGCGGGGACACCAGGGTGGTGTCCTTGAACAGGGCCTTCCACGTGTCGAGGTCGGCCGGGGGGTGGTGGCCCGTCGGCTCGTGCTGCGTGACGTAGGTGTGTTCGGGCTTGTCGAACTCGAACCAGAGCCCGGCCAGCAGGGTGGCGAGCCGCTCGGGCCAGCGGATGAACGCCTCGGACTGGCCGAGTTGGGTGATGCCGGTCAGGTTCGGGGTGACGAGGACGGACACGCGTACGGTGTCGCCCTCGATGACGCCGTCGGGGAGGACGGTCCATCGGATGCTGTCCACCATGGTCAGTCCACCTCCGCGAAGGCCGTGCAGTAGTCGAGGACGGGGTCGACGCGGGCGCCCGTGACCGGGTCGGTGTACGGCGACATGAGGTCGGCGAAGGACGGCGGTGTGAGCTCCGGTTCGGCCGCGGCGCCCGCGAATCCGGTGAGTTTGCCGCTGCCCGCGAACTTCTTCTCGCAGCGGATCGTCACGGACTTCGAGAAGAAGCCGATCTCGATGCTGATGGTGAGCCGGGCGCGACCGACGGCGTAGCCGCCTTCGTAGCCGAGTTCGAGGTAGAGCTCGATGGAGGCGGAGACGATGCCGAGGACGTCGACCTCGCCGCGGGCGCGGAGGTAGCCGACGAGTTTGACGCTGGGGCGGGTCTCCTTCTGGTCGGGCCTGCCCGGGTCGGGCGTGACGTCGACGAGTTCGAGCCGGAAGTAGACGCCCGCCATCACGGACAGGCTGCCGCTGGCCACGCCGAAGTTCATGGACACCGCGGCGCCGAATTCGATGGCGGCGTCCAGGACGGCGATCTCCTTGGGGTTCAGGACGATGCCGAAGTAGCCGCCGCCGCCGAGCATCGACACGGTGAGGCGGAAGGGTGCCTCGCGGCGGCAGAAGGAGAAGCCCGCCTGGAGCGGGGTGTTCCCGATGAACGGCACCGAGAGCATCGCGTTCAGGGAGAGGTTCTCCAGGCTGAACACGCCCACGGCCGCGTTGGGCAGCTGCATCGAGTAGTTGGCGTGGATGCCGGAGGCGTCGACGGTGAGGGCGGGCGGGTCGCTGAAGCCGTCGAGCGGGATGAGGTTGCGCAGGGTCTGGATGAACTCCAGGTGCCCGATGAAGTCGACGCCGCCGAACTTCACCTCGACGTCGGGCTTCTGGCCCGCGCGCATGGTGAAGCGGATCCGTTCGAAGTCCAGGGCGATCGCTTCGAATCCGGGGACCATGCGCAGCTTGAAGCGGCCCAGCGTGCAGGTGACGTCGGCTGCCTGGGGCACGTCGGGCCGCAGTGAGCCGCGCAGGTCGGCGACGAGGCTCAGTTTGCCGATGGGCCAGAAGACGGCGTCCTTCTCGTGTTCCGGAGGGTCCGTCCTGCCCGGCGTCCACGCTTTGATGTCCGGCTGCCACTGGATGCGGGAGTTGACGACGTCCGGGAGCTTGGCGCCGAGCGCCGCCATCTTGATGGCGTCCCGCAGCGCGATGACCTCGCCCGCCCCGTTCTCGTACGTGGCGGTCGCCTCGGCGATGCGGGTGAGCAGCTGCCGCACACCGGTCTCGACCCCGGCGGGCAGGCCCACCCGCAGCTCCCTGAGGGCGTCGGCGAAGGCGCGGAAGGCGTTGTCGACGTCCTCGATGCGGGTGGGGTTGGGGGCGTGCTCCAGATTGCTGGTGATGTAGGCGAGGAGCACCTCGACGAAGCGCGTCGCGGTGTCGACGACGCGGATGACGCGGTCGGCGGTCTGCGGGAACTGTTCCTGGACGGCGGCCAGGGTGTCGCGCAGACCGCGCAGGTCGTTGAGGAACCCGGTGACGGCGTTGACGGTCGCCGTGAGGAAGTTCGGCGCCTTGAGCTTGTCGAGGCCGGCCTCCTTGAGGATCGCCGACAGCGGGAACATGCCGAAGAGCTTGGCGTCGGCGATCTGCTTGAAGTAGTCGAGGGGGTTGAACCGGCCCTGGAGGAGGTTGACCCACTTGTCGGCCGGGTCGGCGGCGGGCCCGAGGGCCGTGGTGGGGACGGCGGCGACCGGGCCGGTCAGCCGGGACAGGCCCGCGACGGAGAAGTTCGGCTGGGCGAGGGCTCCGGCGCTCTGCCCTGCCGAGCTGAAGGTCAGCGGGAACGGCTCGACGAGCTCGATGAACAGCTGGCCCTTGTTGGCGTCGGTGAAGGCGTCGCGCACGTACGGCTCGGGGTGGAACACCGACTTCGGCTGGTCGCCGCCCACGCCGGTGCCGAAGCGGCTGAGGGCGGGCACGACGGCTCGCGCCCAGCGCACGGTGGGCAGGAACAGGGGCTCTTCGGCGGCGACCGGCTCCGGGGCGAGCGCGGCGCCCCAGATCAGCCGTCCGGTGGAGAGCGTCGTGTCGTCGGGCTTGTTGCTCGGCGCGTAGGCGACGGCCTGGCCGCGCACGTCGGCGAGGGCCCGGGTGACCGCGCCCTGGGTCAGGTCGGGCTCGGTGGGGCTCGGTTTCGTCTCGTCCGGCGTGTAGTAGGTGATGATCGTCCCTACGTCGGCCCGGTTCCCGTACAGGTTCTTGCCGACGAAGGCCATGGGCGTACGGAACTCCACGAGCCGGCCGTCCAGGTCGGTCATGCTCACCTGGAACTGGAAGGGCACGTCGCCGTCGGTCTCCGGGAAGAAGGCGAGCTTCTCGTTGGGGTGCTGGGGGTCGGTGGCCAGGCCCGGGATGGGGCGGGGCTCGTGCAGGTCGGGGGTGACGAGGGTGAGCAGACGGACGCTGGTGAACGGGAAGCGGCGGCGCAGGCGCTTCAGTTCCTCGGTGTCCTCCGGCGCTCCGTAGCGGCGGACCGGCTCGCGCACCATGATGAAGAACCGCTGGTTGAGGTAGGCCGCGTTGTCCGGCCGCTTGTGGTCGAACTTGCGCTCGGTGACCTTCACGAGGTCCGCGAGGTGACCGAAGGGGAAGAGCCGCCCCCGGTACATGACGCGTACGTAGTGGTCGCGGCCGAGGGAGGCGCGGTGGCGCCACTGGGTGACCTGGAATCCCTCGGGCGGCCGGTCCCAGCGGCCGAGGGAGTCGAGCCAGCCTCCCATGCTGGACAGCATGAGGTTGTCGCCGGTGAGCGGTGTCGGCCGGAAACCGCCCGGAAGACCGGTGTTCGAGGTCAGGTGCACCACGGACGACCGGTCCTCGGGGGTCATCGCCATGGTGAACTCGTTGCCGTCGGGGGGCAGCGGGTGCGGGCTCGCGGGGTCGAAGCCGGGGTCGCGGGTCCAGACGGCACGGGCGCCGGTGGCGGGCAGCCGGGTGTGCCACAGCTCGACGCGGCCCGTGGGGTCGGCGAGTTCGCTGCTGTGCGACCAGGTGGCGCCCTGGGGTGGTGACAGCAGGAGCCGGTAGGGCAGTTCGATGCCGGTCTTCGGGTCGTCCGGGTTCGCGAGCGGGTTCTCCGGCCGGGCTCCGGCGGCGAGGTCCGCGGCCGGGGCGGCGAGCAGCCCCGCGTCGACGGGCGCGTCGGTGCCGTGCCGCGCCGCGAGCTCCGCCACCGTGCGGGCCAGGCGCAGGGCGTGGAAGACGTTGTCGGGAGCCTCGGTCACGGCGTGGTGCAGGCCGGCCGCGGCGGCCGGTTCCCTGGCGGCGTCCACGACGCGCAGGGGGAGTTCCCGCATCGCGTCGAGGAGGCCCTTCTCGGTGTAGGTGACGAAGGCCTGGGCGCCCACGCCGAACACCAGGACGCTGCGGCCGCCGATGCGCGAGGCCACGGGCGGTGGCTCGTGCGGCTCGTCCCCCGCGAGGGAGGCGCCTTCCGGGATGCCGGGGGTGATCTCGAAGAACGCCCGCTCGACGACGTGCTGGGGGCCGAAGGTGACCACGAGGTAGCCCGGCTGGTCCGGCTTCTGGCGGACCAGTCGGCGGGGTTCGAGCAGGGGCTTCTCCAGGCGCAGGCCCAGGAAGCGGAAGTGGAGGTCGAGGAGGTCGGTGGCGCGCAGCAGACGGTAGGGCTGCGGAGGCGGTGGCACGGACATGGGTTCCCCCGTTGCCGGGTCCGAGGACCCCGTAGGGCGGCATGGTGTGTCGCGGAAGTGGCGGGAAGGGCGAAAGTGAGGGAGGGAGGTGCGTCAGGACGTCGGCGTCACGGCCGACCCGCCTGGCGTGTGGTGGGAGGGGGTGGCGTGCCCGCGCCGTCGACGGAGCGAGGCGTGGCTGAGCCGCCACTGAAGCGAGGTGAGATGCGCCCTGGGATGTGTGATCCATGGTTCTATCGCACGCCGGAGGCTGTCGTCGCTGTCAATTTCGGCCTTCATGCCAGCTCCTGCCCGCACGCCGCTTCCGTCCCAGGATCCCCGCCCGGCGGGGGCGCGCGGCGCTCCATACGCGCAGCTCACCCCATTGGGCGAGCCGGGGGTGGCGCCGGGCGCGGCGCCGGATCGGTGCGCGGGCGCGGAGCGGTGCGCCCGGCGGAATCCGTTCGCCGGTGCGCGCACGCGCGCCCTAGGCTCGGCGGCATGAGCAAGCCCCTCGTCGCCCTTCTCAGCGGAGCCGGCATCTCCACGGACTCCGGCATCCCCGACTACCGCGGGCCGAACGGCCTGTGGCGGCGTGATCCCGAGGCCGAGAAGCTCGTGACGTACGAGTACTACATGGGCGATCCGGAAGTCCGGCGCAGGGCCTGGCGGATGCGGCGGGAGAACCGCACGCTGCTGGCCCGTCCGAACGCGGCGCACCACGCGGTGGTCGAACTGGAGCGCTCCGGCGTCCCGGTGCGGGTGATCACGCAGAACGTGGACGGGCTGCACCAGCTGGCCGGGATGCCGGACCGCAAGGTGCTCGAACTGCACGGCTCGGCGCGGTCGGTGGTGTGCACCGGGTGCGGTGCCCGCGGGCCGATGGAGGAGGCGCTCGCCCGTGTCGAGGCGGGCGATCCGGATCCGGCGTGCACGGCATGCGGCGGTGTCCTCAAGTCGGCGACGGTGATGTTCGGCGAGCGGCTCGATCCGGAGGTGCTCGGCGAGGCCGTGGCGATCACGAAGGCCTGCGAGGTGTTCATCGCGGTGGGCACGAGCCTCCAGGTGCAGCCCGCGGCGGGCCTCGCGGGTCTCGCCGCCGACTTCGGGGCGCGTCTCGTCATCGTGAACGCCGAGCCGACCCCGTACGACGACCGGGCCGCGGAGGTGGTGCGCGAGCCGATCGGCACGGCGCTGCCGGAGCTGCTGCGGGAGCTTGCCGCCTAGGCCGCTCCCGCCGCGCGAGGGGTGGACGGCGGGGCCAAGGAGGGGCGGCCCCGCCGTCCTGGGGGGGGGTGGCTCTCAGCCGAACATCACGCTGCGCGCGAGAGGGTCGGTGAAGGTGCGGCCGTCCCCGGGAACCAGGGTGTCCGCGAGTTCCTCGCAGCCCTGGTCGTAGTACACCCGGGCGACGGCGTCCGTGCGGTTCCGCACGCTGGTCGCGCCTTGGAGCAGGAGGTAGCACTCGCCGTTGTCCGGGTCGTCGATCTCCAGGTCGCCGGACTGGGACGAGTGGTAGAAGAAGGTGCCGGTGGCGGCGTGGGCGCTGCTGGTGGGCAGCGCGGTGAAGACGGCGAGGGCGGCAGCGGCGGCCAGGGCCGCGCGCCTGATGCGTGCCGACGTCATGCGTGTGGCGGTCATGGGTGCCACGGTTCCGCACGGGGGTGGAGTCACCCAGGGGACACGCTCCCAGAGAGCCGGGAAGTCGGAGCGGGCAGCTGATTCGCACGCCCCCCGCGTGCGCCCCGGGAGCCCCTCGTCCGCAGCGTACGGACCGCGCGCCGAGCGGCTCCCTCGTCCGGGTGAGTGCCGAAAGGACCGGCATATGCGGACATACGCAGGGGAAGCGAAGGCCCGTTGCCCTCACCACTGCGAAAGGACCGCGCGTATGCGCTTCCGCACCGCCCTGGCCGCCGCCGCGGGCGCTCTTGCCCTGATCGTCACCCTGCCCGCTTCGGCCACCGCGGCCGACGGCCAGTTCCAGTACACCTACAGCGGGCTCGACGGCAGGCCGCAGGTCGCCGTCATCGACGACCCGGAGAGCTGGAAGTGCGTCACGCTGCCGGAGGTGGCGGACCCGGATTCCAGCTCCCCGGCCCACTCGCCGCGCAACCGGACCGACGCGTACGCCGAGGTCTTCACGGAGCCGGACTGCACGGGCGACTCGTTCACCTTGCGCCCGCGCACCGGGTACGGCTCCGAACGCCTCAAGCTCCGCTCCGTGATCTTCTTCTGACGGGTTTTCAGCTACGTGTGCCGCCCGGACCCGGTGTGACCCGCACGGCCACCTCCGCGTGCCGGGCGGCCCACACCTTCACGTGGCCCGCCCGTCCCGCGGGCACGCCGTCGGTGCTGGTGTGCGCCCCGCGCCCCGTGACCTCGACGCGCCATCCGGTGGGGCTCGGCGGCAGGGACAGCTCGGTGGTGCCGGGGCGGCGCGCGGCCCGGTAGGCGAGGCGGTAGGTGCCGGTGGCCGGGTCGTGGGCGTCCTCGCGTACGGCTCCGGCGACCGCGGGAGCGTACGGCGTGGCGGTGCGCTCCTTGTTCGTGCGGAAGCGCCCTTCGGGGTCGAGCGCGCAGTAACCGCCGCCGTAGCACCACACGTAGCCCGCCCAGCCGGAGGAGTAGCGGTTCAGGGAGGCGAGGGCGTCGTCGTAGAAGCGGCGCATGTGCGGCAGGCCGCTGTTGAGGGGGCCCCACTCCCCCACCACGACCGGCAGGGAGTGCTCGCGCGGGTAGGCGGTGACGGCCCGCTCGTACGCCTCGATCCAGCCGGCCGACGGATCGTAGTCGGCGCCCGCCTCCATCGCGGTGTTGTAGAAGTGCGGCGCGTACACGACCCGTTCGTCGTCCACGCGGCCGAGGCCGGTGGGGACGCCTTCGCCGACGATCGGGGTCGGCTCGACGAACAGCCAGGCCGAGCGGTCCCGGGTGCGGATCGCGTCCGCGAGGCGGTTGTACAGGGGGGTGAGCTGGGTCGCCTCGATGCGGCGGGCGGCGCTCGCCAGGTCCTCGCCGGGGCGCAGTTCACCCATCGGCTCGTTGATGAGGTCGTAGCCGAGCAGCGCCGGATGGCCGCCGAAGCGGGCGGCGAGGAGGCGCCACACGCGGGCCTGGGCGGTGCGCAGGTCCGCGTCCTCGTAGAGGTGGGTGAAGGCGCGCTGGACGGCGGGCTCGAAGTACTCGGCGAACCAGTCGTCGGGGTGCGGGGTGAACGGCAGCCCGTCGGTGCGCGTCGCCCAGCGGGGGATCCCGCGGTGGCCGAAAGCGGGTCCGAACACGTCCTGGTGGGCGTCGAGCACGACCTGGATCCGGTGCTTGTGGGCCCAGCCGAGGATCCGCTGGATCTTGCGCAGATAGCCCTCGCTGTAGTGGCCGCGGCGCGGCTCCAGGTCGTCCCAGAGGACGAGGAGCCGCGCGACGTTGAAGCCGCGGGCGCGCAGATCGCTGAAGTGGCGTTCCGTGATGGCGCTGAGGGCCTCGGCGCCATGGTGGGTCTTGTCCTCGACGTTCCAGCCGCGCAGGGTGAGGGTGCGGCCCCGGCGGTCGGTCAGGCGCGGGATGCCGGTGGTGTCCGCCGGGCGTGACGCGCCGACGGCTCCGCCGCGCGGGCCGTCCGCCATGGCGGCGGGACGGGCCTGGACAGCGGGGGTCAGCGCCCCGCCCAGGAGGGCGACGGCGAGGAGCGCGGCCAGAGCCATGCGGCGCGGGGCCATGGCGGACCTCCGGTGGTGGACGGGAACACCCTGGGTGTCAAGGTGTTCGCGCCATCCAACCCGCTGACTGATGGTCCATCAAGACATGTGCGTGAGGCTTTGGTTGGCGTTCCGCTCGCGGTCCTTGGACCCTTCCGTCCGCCGCCTCGCGCCGCACCGGTCGCGAGGCTCAGTGCGCCTTCAGGACGCGCAGGGCGCGGTCGAAGGCCGAGTCGCGGTTCTTGGCGAACTCCTCCTTGGTGAAGACGGGTTCGCTCAGGTGCGGCGGAACGCCGGTGCCGTCGAAGGTGCGGCCGGTGCGGGTCAGGAACTCCTCGTTGGGCAGCCAGGCGACCATGCCGTTGGGGAGGTTGCGCGCCAGGACGTCCGAGAACACGCCCTGGGTGGCCTGCCCGACGCGGACGACCCTGCCGGGCCGGTCCATCAGGGCCTGGGTGAAGGTCTCCCCCGCGCTCACGGTCGAGCCGCCGGTCAGCACGGCGATCGGGCCGGTGTAGCGGGGAGCGTCGGCCGGGCGGACGCGGATGGGCTCGGGGCGGGTGTGCTCGCCCGGGTCGGCGGGGTCGTTGCGGGCCCGCTTGGAGTAGGCGACGTAGGGCGTGTCGGTGAGGCGCTCGGCGATGCGGATGCCGAGGACGTCGGAGCCGCCGCCGTTGACGCGCAGGTCGATCATGAGGCCTTTCAGCCGCCGGGTGCGGTCCTTGGTGAGGATCGCGTCGAGCGCCCGGTCGAGCTCTGCCGCGTGGGCGGAGAAGGGGGCGCCCGCGGGCACGTACCCGGCGAAGCCGGAGATCCGCAGATAGCCCTGGCCGCCCGGCAGATCGGCGTAGGTGATCCGGCCGCCCGCGAAGTCCTTGCGGTACGTGGCGTGCTTCAGGTCGCGCCTCTCGACGAACTTCTTGACCTTGGCGTCCAGCTTCTTCGTGGGGTTGACCGTGCCGGGGCGGACCTCGGCGTAGACGCGGTCGCCGTCCATGACCGCGACGTGGGCGTCGTACAGCGGCTTCACCATCCGGCTGAGGATCGAGAACAGTTCCTTCCTCGTGGTGTCCGCGTGCACCTGGGGCCGGTAGCGGTCGCGTACGGCGTCCCAGTCGATGCCCCGGGCCGCGAAGAACGGGTAGTTCTCCGCGAACGACTGCCAGAACACGTCGAAGGACGCCCGGGGGCCCTTCGGGCCCTGCCGCGTGCAGTCGTCCGGCAGCGCCTGGAGGCGCCGCAGGGCGCGGTGGCCCACGGAGCTGTCGAAGCTCAGGGTCGCGCGCTGCCCGTCGGGCCCGGTGCGCACGGTGACTACGGCGCTGTCCCGCGTGGTGTAGCGCCCGGCGCCCGTGCGTCGGGCCGACTCGCCCTTGAGACAGCTCACGGCGGTCGTCTGGTACTCCTGGAAGGTTCCGTTCCGGAGCGCGAGGACGGTGCCGTAGCCGTCCATGCGCCAGTAGCCGTCGACGGTCGGCCGCTCCTCGCCGGTGGCGGGACGGTCCTTCGCGACGGCGCTCGGCGCGACGCCCGCGGCGAGGGCCAGGACGACGGCGGTGGCGGTGGCGATGCGCACGGTGGAGCCTTCCGGGTAAGGGGCGGGTGGCGTGAAGGGGTGCGGTGACGCGGGCGCGTGACGCGATCCGCGTCGGCATCACGGTCCCGCACGCGGCCCGGCGCGGCCATCCGGCTGGCCGGTGCGGCGGGGGTGGGGACAACCCCCGTCGGCCGACACGTTCCGACGCGCACCCCGCGTGCCAGCCGGCTCGTCCCAGGCCTCGCACGCGTCACCCGAAGCGACTCCGGTCTCGCACCGCGTGACGTGACTCGGGTCTCAAAGTGATCTGCGCGGTTTCTGTTATCCCCCCGCGCCCCGCAGGATCTCCGATGCAGTGGGCGTACTCAGCACCACGCAGCGATCAGGACAGGAGATGTGCCGTGCAGCACGATCAGTGGGAGCCGCAGCAGGGGGACGGCACCGGCCTCACCGCTCTCGTCGTCGCGGGCCGGGCCGGGGACGCGCGGGCCCAGGACGAGCTGGTCGCCGCGTTCCTGCCGCTCGTGTACAACATCGTCGGCCGCGCCCTCAGCGGGCACGCCGACGTCGACGACCTGGTGCAGGACGTCATGGTCCGGATGCTCAGAGGGCTTCCCGGCCTGCGCGACCCGGACTCGTTCCGCTCCTGGCTCGTCGCCATCGCCATGAACGAGACCCGTCGCCACCAGCGGCCCGCGCCGGTCGACAGCGGCCTCCAGGACGCGTACGACGTCCCGGACCCGGGCGGGGACTTCACCGACGTGACGATCCTCCGGCTCGGTCTGTCCGGGGAGCGCAAGGAGGTCGCCCGGGCCACGCGCTGGATGGACGACGACCACCGGGAGCTGCTCGCGCTGTGGTGGCTGGAGGCCGCCGGTGAGCTGTCCCGCGGCGAGGTCGCCGCGGCCCTGGAGCTGACGCCCGAGCACACCGCCGTCCGGGTGCAGCGCATGAAGGCCCAGCTGGAGGCGGCACGCGTGGTCGTGCGCGCCCTGGCCGCCGAGCCGCGCTGCCCCGTGCTCGCGCAGGCGGCGTCGGGCTGGGACGGCAGGCCGTCCGCGCTGTGGCGCAAGCGCCTGGTGCGGCACACCCGTGACTGCGCGGCCTGCGGGGGCCTCGGCGCGCGCCTCACGCCCGCGGAGGGGCTGCTCGCCGGGATCGCTCTCGTGCCGCCGCTGCTGGTCATGGGGGCCGGACACTTCTCCGGCGCGGGCGCCGGGGCCGACGCCATGGCGTCCGTCGCGTACGCGGGCGACGGTGAGGCGAGCACACAAGCCATGCATCAGGACGAAACGGCGCCTTCTGCTGATGTCGGCCTCCGGGACGGTGGGGCCCCTGACGTGACCCCCCTCTCCTCGACGGGTACCCCGGGCTCCCGCGCGCGGCTGCGGCAGGGGCGGCGCAGCGTGCGTCGGCGGCGGCAGGCGGTCGGTGCGGGCGCGGGTGTGGCCGCGATCGCCGCGCTCGCCGGTGTCATGCAGCTCGCCGACGACTCGCCCGGCCCGTCGGACAAGGGCTCGGCGGTGGCGCTGGAGTCGAGCGAGCCCTCCGCGTCGCCGACGGTCACGGAGGAGCCGAGCCGGTCGCCGTCCCCGTCCGCGTCGCCGTCGAAGGCCACGAAGACCAAGAAGCCCTCGCCGACCGCGAGCCCCTCGCGCGCCAGCAGGAAGAAGACGGCCGAGCCGCCGCGGCCCGCACCCTCCCGGAAGGCGGCGCCGCGCCCCACGACCAAGAAGCCCGCGCCGCCCGCACCCTCCGGGTCGAACGCGCAGCAGGTGCTCAGCCTGGTCAACGCCGAGCGCGCCAAGGCCGGGTGCGGTCCCCTCACCCACAACAGCAAGCTGGCCACGGCCGCGCAGCGCCACTCCGCCGACATGCGGTCGCGCAACTACTTCGACCACACCTCGCCGGACGGCACCGACCCGGGGCAGCGCATCACGGCCGCGGGCTACAAATGGAGCACCTACGGCGAGAACATCGCGCGCGGCCAGCAGACCGCCGCCTCGGTGATGGACGCCTGGATGAACAGCGAGGGCCACCGCGCCAACATCCTCAACTGCGCCTTCAAGGAGCTGGGCACGGGGGTCGAGGAGGGCGAAGGCGGCCCGTGGTGGACGCAGAACTTCGGGGCGCGGGGCTGATGGTCTGATCCGGCGGGAGGGCGGGCCCGGCGGGCGCGGGCCCGGCGGGCAGCAGGCCCGGCGGGCAGCAGGCCCGGCGGGCAGCAGGCCCGGCGGGCAGCAGGCCCGGCGGGCAGCAGGCCCGGCGGGCAGCAGGCCCGGCGGGCAGCAGGCCCGGCGGGCAGCAGGCCCGGTGGGCGGCGCCCGGTGGGGCTCAGCCGCGTCCACCGCCCCGCCGGGCCCAACCGCCCCACCCCACCAGGCAAATCCGTCCCAAAAGACTGTTGACACCCCAAAGGTGCCCGGCGGAGGGTACCGCTGACCGGCTTGTCATGTTCTTGTCCACACCCACCAGGCAAGAGGTGAGCCTTGTTCCTCCGTCGCACCCGTCGTAGAAATGCGCACGGCGCCAGCACGCGCCGTCTCCCGGTCCGCCGTCTCGGTCTCCTCACGGCGCTCCTGGGACTCACCGCCTCCGCCCTCGCCGTCGGCCCCGCCCGGGCGAACCCCGAGCCCACGGCCCGTCCTCCCCTCGTCCAGCCGATCGACCCGCAGCGCTGGCAGAACCCCGACTCCATGACGTGGGCCGACCACCGGTCCGTGCCCGGCACCGACTGGGCCAACCCCGATCTCAAGCCCACCAAGCGCACCTTCAAGGGCGCCCTGGTGCTCCTGGACTACCCCGACGAGGAGTTCACGGTCAGTAAACCGGCCGGATCCAGCCTCTTCGGCAATCCCCAGCCGAGCGCCGCCAACATCCCGCGCGCCCAACTGCCGTCCTTCTACCGCGACTTCCTCAACAAGCCCGGTGCGCTCAACCGCGGCCACACCATCAACGAGTACTGGATGGAGGACTCCGGCGGCCGCATCGGCGTCGACCTGACCGCCTTCGGCGTCTACCGCATGCCGTACAAGTCCTTCCAGTACGGCATCGAGCCGCAGATGAACCCGGGCGCCTGTCCGCGCGGCAGCAGCTGCGGCAAGGACATCCGCGCGGACGGCAAGGCCGCCTGGACCGCGGACGTGGGCGGCGGCGAGACCGCCAAGTACGACTTCGTCTTCTTCCTGACCGCGGGGCAGGACGAGTCGTCCGTGTGGCAGGAGTTCGGGCAGATGAAGTTCGCCTCGCCGCAGAGCGTGCCGTCGGCGTGGGGCCCGCCCGCGCCCATCACCTCGGGCGGCAACTCCGCGAGCACCCGCTACGTGCCGTGGACGTCCTGGGCGGCCGCGGCCCGCATCTGGCCCAACGCGACGGCCGGTTCGTCCACGCAGGCCGAGAGCTCCGGGATGGGCGTGTACGCGCACGAGCTCAGCCACATCCTGGGGATCGGCGACAACTACAACAACCCGTACGGCAAACCGCTGCGCCGCGCCTACACCGGCATCTGGAGCATGCTCTCGCGCGGCTCCTTCAACGGCCCCGGAGGCCCGCACACCCGCTGGCAGATACCGGCCACCAACGGCGGGTCGATGGGCTCCCAGCACATCCTGCGCGACAAGCTCAAGCTCGGCATCGTCGACGAGAAGAACGTGCTGCGCCTGGACCGCGACGCGCTCAAGGGCTCCGGCACCGTCGTGGCCCGGGTGACGGCCCGCTCCGCGCCGCCCGGCGCCAAGGGGCTCAGCGGCGTCAACATCAGCATGAGCCGCGACCTGGCGCGCGCCTGCGATCCGGCCACCGATCCCCTGTGCGACGGCGGCGGCTATCAGAACTACACCGTCGAGGTCGTCGACCGCATGGGCATGGACTCCTTCACCCCGGACAACGGCGTGCTGCTGTCCAAGACGAAGAACCAGGACCAGGCCCCGTTCGCGTGGGTGGTCGACGCGCACCCCGAGGACATCGACATGGTGGACTTCAAGCGCCCCGACGGCACCCAGCAGAAGATCACCATGGGCGACTACCGGCAGCTCAGCGACGCCCTGCTGCACGCCGGCGCCAACTCCGGCAGCGAGTACGAGTACGTCGACGAGGCCAACCGCCTGCACTTCTACGTCCTCGACCTGGAGCGCACCCCGAGCGGTGTCCTGTCGTACACGATCGCCGTCAAGTCCCTCGACGGCGCGGGCCCGCAGCGCCGGGGCGTGGCGCTGGACCGCGGACACGCCAAGGGCAGCGCGGAGCGCCGGGCCGTGTGCTCCTTCGACCTGGCCAACACCGGGCGCGGCGTTCCCCCGCGTCCGGGGCACCCCGAGAACGTGGACCGCTATCTGCGCTCCGACGTCTACCGGCTGTCCGCCAAGGCGTCCGGTGACGGCTGGTCCGCGTGGCTGCCCAACCGCCTCGCCACCGCGCGGTCCGGCCAGTCCGTCGAGGTCGACGTCGCCGTGAGCGCGCGGCGCGACGCCGACCGGAACGGCAAGGTGGTGCTCACCGCCCGTTCGGAAAGCGATCCGGGCAAGACCGCGAAGGCCGTCTGCAAGGTGAACAAGGGCAAACACCACTAGATCCATCCCAGGTCCGGGGGCGTCGCCGCGTGCGGAGCCCCCGGAACGACGCGGCGGCCCCCGCACCGGCTCGGCGTCCGGTGCGGGGGCCGCTCGCGCGCGGCGTCAGTTCAGCGGTGCCTTCGGGGGCGTGCCGTAGAACGTCATGCGGGGCCAGCCGCGCTTGGCCGCGACCTCGTTGAGGGCCTCCGCGATCTCCGCGGGCGAGACGTCGTACTGGGCGGGCGACTCCTCGGTCTTGACCGTGAAGGTCATCGACAGCTCGGCGTAGCCGGTGCCGTGCTGGACCCGGCCGGTGAACTCCGTGCCCGGCGCGAAGGCGACCGCCGCCGCCTGCGTCCGCTCGGCGGACGTGCCGGTGTCGGCGGCCTGCGCCACCTTGCCGTCCTCCGCCTGCGCGGCACCGGCCGACGCGAGCACCGCGCCCGCCGCGGCCGAACCCGAGTAGCCAAGGAGCGATCTTCTGGAGACTCCGGACATGTTTCCCCTCCTGACCATGGCGGCCTCCCCCCTGGAGGCCCGCGGTGATCATAAGGAACGCGGCGGGCCCATGGGGCGGAACAAGATCGTCCATATGAAAGCGGTGCGGCGGGCGCCGCACCGGGGCCGCCGAGAAGCCTCATCCGAATCCCCGAGAACGGCCGATCGCCCGCGTTGACAGGTACATCACACGCTCCTACGGTGCCCCCACCCAACAGGAAAGCTTCCTCCCTGCCAGGGCCGTCAACTCCCCCCACTCCCCCTGGAGGACACCGTGTCACGCACCCGACGCCACCCGTCCCGGACCCTGGGCGCGCTGGTGGCCGCGGCCACCGCCGTCTCGCTCTGCGCGACCCTGACCTCGGCCGACGCCGCTACGCGGGCCGAGCCGGGCACCCCCGACCCCGGCACCGTCACCCCCCTCGCCAGCGGTCTCGACGTGCCGTGGGGCCTGGCGTTCCTGCCGGACGGCGCCGCGATCTTCACCGAGCGCAACACCTTCAACGTCTACCGCCTGACGAAGACGGGCCAGAAGACGCTCCTCGGCAAGGTGCCCTACTCCCAGACCACCGGCCTCGAAGGCGGTCTGATGGGCCTGGAGATCTCGCCGACCTTCGTCACCGACCACTTCCTGTACTTCCTGCACACCTCGACCGACGGCAACCGCATCGCCCGCATGACGCTGGAGAACAACACCCTCACCGGGTACAAGGTGCTCCTCAGCGGCATGACCAAGAACCGCGCCCACAACGGCGGGAGGCTGCGCTTCGGCCCCGACGGCAAGCTCTACGCGGGCATGGGCGACGCACAGAACGGCGCGCTCGCGCAGAACAGGAACTCCCTCAACGGCAAGATCCTGCGCATCAACCCCGACGGCTCCATCCCCGCCGACAACCCCTTCGGCAACGCCGTGTGGTCACTGGGCCACCGCAACCCGCAGGGCCTCGACTTCGACTCGCAGGGACGCCTGTGGCAGGCCGAGTTCGGCAACAACGTGATGGACGAGGTCAACCTCGTCCAGAAGGGCGGCAACTACGGCTGGCCCAACTGTGAGGGCACCAGCGGCAGTTGCTCCGGCACCATCCCGCCGAAGAAGACCTGGCCGGTGGCCTCCGGCTCGCCCAGCGGCCTGACCATCATCAACGACCACGTCTTCGTCGCCACCACCCGGGGCCAGCGGGTGTACCGGCTGCGCATCGACGCGAACTTGGGCCTGACCGACCAGCGGACGTACTTCCAGGGCACGTACAACCGGCTGCGCACCGTCGAGGTCGACCCCCAGGGGGACATCTGGCTGACCACGTCCATCGACAGGGACAACTCCCCGGGCAACGACCAGATCCTGCTCGTCGACGTCGTGTACTCGGGCGGCGCCGCCCGTCGGTGAGGCCAGGGGCCGGGCCGCACGCGCGCGGGGGCGCGCCCCGGAGCCGAGTCCGGGGCGCGCCCCCGCGGGCACTTCTCGCGGGGCGCTACTTGGCGACCGGCGAGACCGCGACGCAGCCCGCCACGACGTTCTCGCCGGAGGCCTCCTTGATGACCTCGCCCTTGTAGATCACCTTGCAGGTGAGGTCCGCACCCGTCGGGTCCGTGGAGATCGGCACGACGGTGGGCGGCATGATCCCGCGCAGCGTCACCGTCTTCTTCCACGGCAGCTCCGGCTTGGCGGCCTTCTCCAGCTTGGGGTTGGCGGCGGAACCCGCACCGGCGGCGAACTCGATCTCGTCGACGTTCTTGCCGGAGACCTCGTAGGTCACCTCGTACTTCTCGTTGACGGCCTTGTCGACGGCGTCGACGGCCTTCTTCTCGGCCTCGGAGCAGGCGCCGAGCGTCAGCGCGAGACCGGCGGCGGCGAGCGCGCACGCGGCGGTGCGGATCGTTCTCTTCATGTGCGCAGACAACAGTAAAGAGCACGCAAAGTCAATCCGCGCCGCCAGGGAATCCCCAGCTCAGCGCAGGGGCGCGGGACGGCCCCTAGCGTTGCGGCGCCGGGAAGGCCACCGGGCTGCGCAGTCCGGCCCGGTTCACCGCGCGCACGCCGAAGAACACGTTGTCCTTGGAGAGGTCGACGGTGTGGCGGGTGGTGTCGCCCACACGGACCGCGTGCGTCCACTCGGGCGAGGTCGTCTCGCGCCACACGACCTCGTACCCGGCCAGGTCCGGCTCCCCGCCGCGCTCCCAGACCAGCTCCGTCGCGTTCGTGAGGGCCGTGGTCACGATCTTCGCACCGCGGGGCGTGCCCGGGGCCAGGGCCAGGCTCCACAGGGCCGCGGCGTTGACCCGGGCGACACGCGCGACGAACGGGAAGTCGCAGAACTCGGGCAGGTCCCCGTACTGCTTGCCGTCGACGACCCGTACGTCCTGGTGCTGGTGGGCGTAGTCCTCCGCGGGCTCGGTGAACCGGGCCGCCGGGTAGCCGCGCTCGAGGAACGGGATGTGGTCGCCGCCGCGCAGATAGCGGTCGCGGCGGTAGATCACACGGACCTTCATGCCGGTCGCGTCGGGGTGGGCGACCTCGCGCACGAAGCGGGCGAGCTGCCGCGCGGGCGAGTCGTTCTCGCCACCGACGGAGCGCCGCACTTCGGCCTCCTGCGGCGTCTCGGCGGTGGGCACGCCCTCGGCGAAGAGCCGGATGGTGTGCGGGTCGCGGCTGCCGTCGTCGGCGGTGGAGCTGCCCACGATGTCGTTGGTGAACATCCCCTGCACGTCGGCCCGTTGGTCCTTGTAGCTCTGCGCGAGGTGGGCGGCGCCGTACAGCCCCTGCTCCTCCCCGGCGACGGCGGCGAACACCAGCGTCGCCCCCGTGCGCCGGGTCGCGAGGACACGGGCCAGCTCCATGACCACGGCGACCCCGGAGGCGTCGTCGTCGGCGCCCGGGGCGTCGCTGGTGTGGTCCATGGGGTCGCCGGCGCGGGAGTCGTAGTGCCCGGAGACGACGTAGACGCGGTCGGGGGACGTCGTGCCGCGCAGCGTGGCGACGACGTTGGAGATCCGGGTCGGCGTCGGGATGCGCGGCCCCGGCTGCTGCACGTACGACTGGAGGTCGACGGTCATCCGGCCGCCGGAGTCGCGGGCGTACTCCCGCATCCGGGCGAGGATCCAGTCGCGCGCGGCGCCGATGCCGCGCTCCGGGTCGTCCTGGGCGGAGAGGGTGTGCCGGGTGCCGAAGGCGACCAGGCGGCGTACGGTCGCCTCGATGCGGCGGTGGTCGATCTCCCGCAGCAGGGCGCGCAGTTCGCGCGAGGGCGGCCGTGGAGCGAGCCGGATCCGCTCGCCCGCGGCGGCCGGGGCCGCGGCCTGGACGGTGGCGGCGGCCGCGGTGGCGGCGGCGCCGGTGAGGAGGGTGCGCCGAGGGGTGCCCTTCGGATTCGCCATGGACGTATGGTCATGCACACCACAACCGCCCCGCAAGACGCGCGCCTCCCCGGAGTCACCCGAGCGCGGGCCCGGCCGTCACTCGAACGCGGCCGGGGGCCTCAGGGCTTGCGCGCCACGCCCCCGAAGTCGTCGACCTCCGCGGGCAGTCGGCCCTTGTGCGGCTCGGGCCGCCAGCGCGAGACGGACACCAGGCCGGGCTCCAGGAGGTCCAGGCCGTCGAAGAAGCGGGCGAGCTGCTCGGGGCTGCGGTTGACGCGCGGGTTGTCGCTCGCCTCGTTCCACTGCTCGATCATCTCGCGCATCCGCTCGGGGTCGAGCACCTCGGTGTCGTCGCACAGGACCAGATGGCTGCCGGAGGGCAGGGCGTCCACCAGGCGGCCCACGATGGCGTAGACGGAGTCGTCGGTGATGTGCGCGGTGATCCCGAGCAGCATCAGGGCGACGGGCCGGGTGAAGTCCAGGGTGTGGGCGGCCTGTTCGAGAATCGCGTCCGGGTCGCGCAGGTCGGCGTCGATGTAACCCGTCGCGCCCTGTGGGGTGCTGGTGAGCAGCGCCTCGGCGTGGGTGAGCACGATCGGGTCGTGGTCGACGTAGACGATCCGCGCGTCGGGAGCGAGGCGCTGGGCGACCTCGTGGGTGTTGTCGGCGGTGGGCAGGCCCGTACCGACGTCCAGGAACTGGCGGACGCCCGCGTCCTCGACGAGGTGGCTCACGGCGCGCACGAGGAAGTGCCGCTGGGCGCGCGCGATCTCGATGATCCCCGGGTTGGCCGCGCAGATCTGGTCGCCCACCTGCCGGTCGACCTCGTAGCAGTCCTTGCCGCCCAGCCAGTAGTTCCAGATGCGTGCGGAGTGCGGCACGTTGCTGTTGATCAGCGTGGGATCGTACGACATGAGGGCCCTCCCGGGGTCGACCGCTGCGGAGCTTAACGCAGCTCCCGGCGGCGGTCGGCGCCGGATACGGCCAGCGTGACGGCGGACCGACCGGGCCCCGCATGGAGCCCGGCACCGGCCGCTGGGCGAAGGCGAGCCTCGGCGGACGTCATCGCCGAACCGCCGTCGGAGGGCACATTCCTGGCTCAACTACGCCCTCACGAACCGCACGGGTGACAGGTGCAATGTCCTTGTACGTGCGGAGGATCGGCATCCGCACCCACCGGGAGGAGACGCACCATGGCAGCGGAGGCACACGGCACGGCTCCCACCCCCGACGAGGTCGGGGCGATGTACGACCAGTACGGCGATCTGCTGGCGCATCTGCTCGGGTCGAGCGCCGTGCACATCGGCATGTTCGTGCCGCACGGCACGCCCGCGGCCTCGCTCGTCGACATGGCCGACGTCGCGCAGGACCGGCAGACCGAGTTCCTCATCGACACCTTCGACCCGGTGCCGGGCAGCCGCGTGCTCGACATCGGCTGCGGCACCGGCGCTCCCGCGCTGCGCCTGGCGGAGCGCACCGGGTGCCGCGTCACCGGCATCACGGTGAGCCGGAGCCAGCTGGACCGGTGCCAGGAGCGGCGGACGGGGCATCCGGCCGCGGACCGCGTGGAGTTCGCGTACGGCAACGCCATGGCCCTGGAGCACGCCGACGCCTCGTTCGACGCCGCCTGGTCCATCGACTGCGTACCGCACCTGTCCGACCGCCCCCTGGGACTCCGGGAGGCGCAGCGCGTGCTGAAGCCCGGCGGCCGCTTCCTGCTGACCGAGTTCACGGTGCGGGGCGCGCCCAGCGAGGCGGAGATGTCCGCGTACACCACGCTGTGGGCGTGTCCGCCGCTGCGGCCCTTCGCCGCGCTGATCGGCGAGGTCGAGGAGGCCGGGTTCCAGGTGGAGCTGGTGCGGGACATGACCACCAACGCCGTGCTGTGCGGCGAGCTGATGGGCGTGCTCTACCAGGACCGGCGCGAGGAGATCGAGCAGCGGTTCGGCAAGGAGGCACTCACCCACACCGACCCGCTGATCGGCCCGTTCCGTTCCTTCACCCGCCGGCACACGGACTACCACGTCCTGGCGCTCCGCAAGCCGGCGGGCTGAGCGGGCCGGGCGTCAGGCCGCGCCGACCTCGTCGGCCGCCGCCTCGATGAGGTCGGTGACCGGGCCCGGCTGGGAGGCCAGGGAGGCGTGGCTGGCGTCGAGTTCGATGGTCTTGCGCGGGTTCATGCGCTGGGCCATGCGGCGCTCGTTGTCGGGGTGGATCATGCGGTCGGCGGTGGAGACCTGGTACCAGCTCGGCTTGGCGCGCCAGGCCGGGGCGGTGATCGTGTCGCCGAACGTCGAGCCGAGCGGCGCCTTCTGTGTGACGGCCATGACCAGCGCCTCCTCGGGTGTGAGGTCCTGGGCGAAGCTCTCGTGGAAGGCGTCCTGCTTGATCCACAGATAGCCGTCGGAGTCCGGGGCGATGTTGTCGAAGGCGGCCGGGGGCTTCTCCTCGCTGATCTGCCCCGGGCTCTCTCCCGCGTCCGGCGCGAACGCCGCGATGTAGACGAGTCCGGCGACGTTGGGCAGGTCGCCCGCCTCCGTGATGACCGCGCCGCCGTAGGAGTGGCCCACCAGGAGCACGGGTCCGTCGATCTGCCGGACCATCTTGCGGGTGCGCTCGGCGTCGTCGGCGAGGGAGGTCAGCGGGTTCTCCACCGCGTGCAGATCGTCGAAGCCGCGCTTGTTCAGCTCCACGATGACGTTCGCCCAGTGGGCGGCGCCGCCCCAGAATCCGTGCACGAGGACTACGGCCGGTTTGCCTGCCATGGCGATTCCACCTGTTCGTTCCGCGCCCCCCGGTGAGTGATGTGCGCTCTCACGCTAGACAGGCCGGGCGCGGCCCGCGACCGGAGGCCCTGACCGGGCGGTTTCAGCCGCCGACGGCGGTCAGCTCGTCGAAGGCCGCGAGCAGGTCCAGGAACGGGGCCTCGCCCCACGCGGCGACCGCGAGGGCCGCCGCGAGCACCGCCGTGCCGTGCGCGCCACCGGCCTCGTCCCGCCAGGAGGTGCGCAGCGCCGCGTCGTCGCGGGCGGCCCAGGCCCGGACCGCCCGGGTGGCGGCCAGTTCGTGGTGCGGCGGGCCCGCGGCGGCGAGCCGGTCGGCGGTGCTGACCACGTCGGCCGGGGTGAGGGTGCGCGGGCCCGACAGGACGACGCCGACGACGAGGCGCAGGACGTCACCGGTGACGGACGGCAGCTGGGACCGCACGGCCGGGTCCGGGGTGTCGAGGGCCGCGGCGATCGTCGCGGAGTCGCCTCGGGCGTAGGCACGGACCAGTGCGACGCCCCTGCGCGTCGCCTCCCGGCCCGCGCGGTCGGCGGGCTCGGCGTGGTCGGCGGGCTCGGCGTGGTCGGCGGGCTCGGCGCGCCGCCGGGCCCGGTCGGCCTCCACGAGCGACCCGTGGGAACCGTGCGGTGCGGGGTACGAGGGCACGCCCCGGCTCCTTTCGCGAGACGTGCCGTGATCCTCCGACCTCAAGTGCGGTTGAAGTCAAGCCCTCCCGGAAGCCGCACCGGTCACTCCGGTTTCGGGTCCGTCCCGTCGGCCTTCGGGTACGTGCCGTCGGTCTTCGCGTACGTCCCGTCGGTCTTCGCGTACGTCCCGTCAGTGAAGTCCACGCGCGCGAGGTCGGCGCGGGCCGCGACGCCGAGCCGTGCGAGCGCGTCGGTCACGAGGTGGTGGACCGTGCGCGGGCCGAGCAGGAGCCGGGCCGCGATCTCGGGGTCGGTGAGGCCTTCGGCGGCGAGGCGGGCCACCTGCCACGCGCGCGGCGTGAGCACCGGCCCGCCGCGCGGCTCCGGCGCGGGGCGGCGGATCCGCTCCCCGGCCCGCTCCTGCTCGGCCAGGGCGCGGTCGAGCAGGGGCACGGCGCCGAGCCGGTGGAAGGTCTCGGCCGCGTCCACGAGCTGTACGAGGGCGTCCGTACGCCGTCGGGCCCGGCCCAGCCACTCGCCGTACAGCAGGCGCGTACGGGCGTGGTCGAACGGGCGCCGGGCCGCGCCGGAGGCCTCCAGGGCCCGGCGGAAGAGCGCCTCGGCCTCGTCCGGGTCCGTGGTGAGGAGCGCGGCGGTGCTGTCGGCCGCGGCCTGTGCCCAGGCGGCGCCGGTGCCGTCGGCCCAGGCGCGCAGCGGCCGCAGGGCGGCTCGCGCGTCGGCCTCCGCACCGGCGCGGAGTGCCGCCTCCGCGGTGTCGGGCGCGGCGAGCAGCGCGAGGGTGGGGTGCGCGGCGGCGTGGCCGGGCTCGGTGAGACGGCGCAGCCACGCCAGCGCCTCGGTGTCCCGGCCCGCGAACAGGGCGGCCTGGCCCCGGGCCCAGTACGCGGTGGCCGTCAGGTCGCGCGTGCCGCACGGCACCGAGCGTTCCAGCACGCGGTCGGTGAGCGCGGTGACGGCGGGCGTCTCGCCGCGCAGCGCGGCGAGACGGGCGAGGGCGGCGCGGCACAGGGACGCGGCGTGGTCGGCACCGGTCTCCTCCGCGACGCGCAGGGCTTCGGTGGCGTCGGCGGTGGCCTCCGTCCAGTGGCCGCGGGCGATGTCGAGGGGGGCGGTCTGCGGGGCGGTGCGCACGAGCGCGCCGGTGGGTTCGGTCGCGCGCAGAGCGGCGAGCCGGGCGCGCAGGGCGTCGGCGAGGGCGGTCTCCGCGCCCCGGGCCAGGGCGAGCGGAGCAGGCGGGAGCAGCGGCCAGGAGACGGTGCCGAGGCGGGCGACGGCGTCGTCGGTGAGGGGCGCGGCGGCGGACGTCTCGCGGTCGGTGTCCCACCACTGGTTGAGCGCGGGCAACAGCGCGGCCTCGGGCAGATCGCCGTCGGTGGCGAGGCCCGCCAGGACGCGCAGGGCCTCGGTCTGCCGGTCGCCGGAGCCCGCGGACCAGGCCGCCCGCACGGCGACGCAGGCCAGCTCGACGGCGCGGCCCCGGTCGGCGACGGCGCGCAGGTCCCGCAGGAGCAGCCGGTGTGCGCTCTCCTGGCCGCCGTGGGCGTGGGCGATGAGGCCGCGCAGGCCACCGCTGATCCCTGCGACGACCTCCTCGGAGGCGTGCCGTTCGGCCTGGTCGAGGAGGTCGCGTGCGGCGGGGACCTGCCCGGCCTCCCAGGCGGCACGAGCGGCCAGGGCGAGGCGTCGGCCCTTGCCGTGGGGCGCGGTGGTGAGGTCGGCGGCCCGGCGCAGACCGGCGACGGCCGAGGCGTGGCCGCCGCGCCGTCCGCTCTGCCGGGCGCATTCCTCCAGCTGGGCGGCGACGTCGTCGTCGGGGCCTTCGGCGGCGGCCGCGCGGTGCCAGGCGCCCAGGTCGGCGCGGCCCTCGCCGGTCAGGACGTCCGCGAGGGCGCGGTGGGCGCGGCGGCACTCGGCGGGCGGGGCGTGGTCGTCGACGACCGTACGGACCGGTGGCGCGTGGAAGCGGACGCGGTCGCCCTCGATGTCAAGGAGCCCGGAGGCCAGGGCGTCCTGCCAGGCTGCTTCGGTGGCGCCGAGCAGGGCGGCGGCGGCACGGACGGCGCGGTGGTCGCCGCGGTCCTCGGCGGCGGCGACCAGGAGGAGGGTGCGGGTGGGCGCGGCGAGCTGGGCGACGCGCGCGGCGATGGCCCGGTGCAGAAGTGGAACGGGGGCCGTCCGCCCTTCCGGCCCGTCGGCCGCGCCGGAGCCGGGCAGCTCGCGCAGGGCAAGGGGGTTGCCGCCCGCCGCGCGCAGGGTGCGGCGGACGGTTTCGGCGTCGGCGTGCGGCGAGGCTTCGCGGACGACCGCTGCGGCGGCGGTGTCGTCGAGCCCGCCGATCTCCAGGGCGGTGCCGCCGTCCCAGGGGCCGCCGGGCGTGGGCGCCTCCTGACCCGTGGCGACGAGCAGGGCGACCGGTTCGCGGTCCAGTCGGCGGGCCACGTAGGCGAGGCACGCGGTGGTCGGCCCGTCGAGCCACTGCGCGTCGTCGACGGTGATCAGGAGGGGCTGTTCCGCGGCGAGTTCGGACAGCAGCGTGAGGGTGGCGACGGCGATGAGGAAGCGGTCGGGGCGCGCGCCGCCGCGGCCGAGCGCCGCGCCCAGGGCCGCCGCCTGGGCCGCGGGCAACGCGTCGATCCGGTCGGCCACCGGCCGCAGCAGTGCGTGCAGCGCGGCGAAGGCGAGGGGCTCCTCCACACGGGTGCCGCGGCAGGAGAGCGTGGTGAACCCGGTCGCCGTGGCGGCGGCATGCTCCAGGAGCGCCGTCTTGCCGATGCCGGGGTCCCCCCACAGCGTGAGCGTCGCGCCGCTGCCCTCGCGCGCTCCTCGCAGGACGCGGGCGAACGTGGCCTTCTCGAAGTCCCGTCCGTGCACGTTCATTTGGTCGAGATCCTAGGGCAGACACAGTCCGTCCTGACAAAGAGTCTCGCTCTTGTCCGTCTACGGACTGTGTTCGACCGCTTCCCGCCCGTCGGCCGTCTCCCGTGCGCCGGCCGTCTCCCGTGCGTCGGCCGTCTCCCGTGCGTCGGCCTCGCCCCGCTGTGGGGGGAGTGAGCCCCTGAGGGGGGGTGAGCCCCTGAGGGACGCGGGGCGGCTAGGCGTGCTCCTCCGCCGTCACCGGCTTCGGGATCAGGAAGGACGTCACGAACGCCGCCGCGATGAGAACGACTCCGGCGATCATGCCCGCCGAGTAGCCCGCCACCGACGTCTTGTCCGCGGGCGCCGCCGCGGTCTGCACGGCGAACAGGACGGCGAAGCTCAGGCCCGCGCCCAGGTTGAACGCGCCCGCGTTGAGGCCGGGCAGGACGCCGGGGCCCTCCTTCGGGGACAGGACGATGCCGAGGCCGTTGAGGACGATGTTGGCGACGCCCGCGTACGTCACGCCGATGAGGATCGACGAGACGAGCAGCAGCGCGCGCGAGTCGGCCTGGAGCGTGACGAGCATCAGGGCGACCGTCGCGGCCGAGCCGACGAGGCCGAAGCGCAGGACCTTGCCGTAGCCGAGGGTGGCCGCGAGGCGTCCCGCGAGGGGGCCCATGGCCAGGCCCGCGAGGGCGTAGGGGGTCAGGGTCCACCAGGCGGACTGCTCGGCGCTCATGCCGAATCCGGCGTCCGCGTTCTGCGCGAACGCGGGGATCATGCCGTTCATGACGGCGAAGACGCCGGTCATGGTGAGCACGGTCGTCAGGAGCAGGGCCCACGTGGAGCGCTGGCGCAGGTGCCGGGTCGCCACCAGCGGGTGGCTGCTGCGGTCCTCGGCGCGCCAGAACACGGCGAAGGCGGCCGCGGCGACGACGGCGAGAGCGGCCACGAGCGGCCAGTTGGCGTCGCCGAGCTTCCCCGCTTCGTTGAGGGCGATCAGGGCCGCGCCGACGGAGACGACCAGGATGGCCACGCCGGGCCAGTCCATGCGGGTCTCGGCGGCGTTGGCGGCGGTCGACTCGGGGGTGAGCACGGCGACCAGGACGGCGGCGAGAGCGGCGACGACGGCCATCACCCAGAAGACCGAGTGGAAGCCGTAGTGGTCGGCGAGCTTGCCGCCCGCGATGGAGTCGACGCCCGCGATGCCGCCGTTGACGGCGGTGATGACGCCGAGCAGGGTGCCGTACCGCTTGGGCTCGTGGACCTCGTTGCGCAGCATGATCAGGCAGAGCGGGACCGTCGGCCCGGACACGCCCTGGATGACACGCCCTGCGAACAGCATCGGCACGCTCTGCGCGAGCGCGGCCACGACGCAGCCCACGGCCATCAGGACCATCATCGCGGCGAGCACCCGGCGGCGGCCGACGAGGTCACCCAGGCGCGGCAGGAACAGCGAGAACAGCGCGGCGGAGGTGAAGAACGCCGTCTGGGTCAGGCCGACCTCGGCGGTGGTCGCGCCGAGGGAGTCCTCGACGTTCTTCAGCGCCGGGCTGAGCATGCTCGCGTTCAGCTGGAAGGCGAAGCACGCCACGAGCAGGGCGGTGACGAGGACCCAGATCCGCACCGGGCGGCTGCCCGGCGCGGTCGCGGTGGCGGACCCGGTGGAGGAGGCGTTCACGCGGGCACCTCGCCGATGCGCTCCAGGGCGTCGACGACGAGGTCCCAGAACCTGTCGTGGTCCAGGTCGACGGCGACCTGGGTGTGGCAGTCGGCGGGGGCGGGCGCGCGGAAGTCGGCCACGGTCATGCCGAGGGTCAGGGTGCCGGTCAGCTCGATGTCCACGGGGGCCTTGCGCACCGTCATGACGTTCGGGTCGATGACGTACGCGACGGCGCACGGGTCGTGCACCGGCGGGTGCTCGAAGCCCTGCTCCCGCAGGTACATGGAGCCGAAGAAGTCCAGGAGCTCGTTCACGAACGCGGCCGGCCGCGTGCCCACGGCGGCGATGCGCGCGACGACCTCGGGGGTGGCGAGCGCCTGGTGCGTCAGGTCGAGGCCGACCATGGTGAGGGGCCAGCGCTCGTTGAAGACGATGTGCGCGGCCTCCGGGTCGATCTTGATGTTGAACTCGGCGACGGCGCTCCAGTTGCCGGTGTGGTAGCCGCCGCCCATGAGCACGACCTCGCGGACGCGCTCGGCGATCCGGGGCTCCTTGCGCACGGCCAGGGCGATGTTGGTCAGACCGGCCGTCGGGACGATCGTGATCTCGCCGGGCTCGTGGGACATCACCGTGTCGATGATGAGGTCGACGGCGTGGCGGCCGTCGAGCTCCAGGGTCGGCTCGGGCAGGACGGGGCCGTCCAGGCCGCTCTCGCCGTGGATCGACTCGGCGACCTCGACGTCGCGCACCAGGGGGCGGGGGCAGCCCGCCGCGAAGGGCACGCCGGTGATGTCGGCGATGCGGGCCACCGACAGGGCGTTGCGGGTGACCTTCTCCAGGGTCTGGTTGCCGACGACGGTGGTGACCGCGACCAGCTCGACGTCGGGATTGCCGTGCGCCAGCAGCATGGCGATCGCGTCGTCATGCCCGGGGTCGCAGTCGAGGATGATCTTTCTGGCCATCGCGGAACCTCTTTGTTCGGCTGAGGCGGCGCTGGCGGGCGTCACCTCGGGAAAACGTTCTCCGAAGACTTTGTGCACGGGTGCGCATTATGTCAACGATCCGGAGCATCCCCGTCCATGTGCCCGTCCTACGCCTCTGACCTGGTATTACGTCAGACATGGGGCGAGGCGGTACGGGACCCTGCCCCTCTTCGGCGCCTCCGGGCGAGCCCTGTGGCCGTTGATAACGTTCTCCGGACATTGCCGAGGGAAGGGGGCACGGGCGTGGCTGACGTGACGCTCAGGGACGTGGCGCGGGCCTCCGGCTGCTCCGTCGCCACCGTCTCGCGGGTCCTCGCCGGAACCCGGCCCGTGGGCGCCGACACCGCCCGCCGCGTCCGGGCGGCCGCGGCGAGCCTCGGCTACCGGCCCAACCACGCGGCCCGCGCCCTGCGCAGCCGCGCCACCGGCACGGTCGGCCTCGTCCTGCCGCAGATCACCAACCCCTTCTACCCGGCCCTGGTCCGCGAGCTGACGCACGCGCTGCAGGCCGAGGGGCGCGCCGTGCTGCTCGCCGACTGCGACGACGACCCCGTGGCGGAGGCGGAGCGCATCGACGACCTGCTCAGCCGCCGCGTCGACGCGCTCCTGGTGATCCCTGCCGACGAGCGGCGCAGCCGGGACGCGGTGGCCGCGGCGGCGGCGCGGGTGCCGCTGGTCCTCCTGGACCGCCGGTGCGGTCCCGGCGTCGCCGACTCCGTGGCCGTCGACAACGCCACGGGCATGGCCCTCGTCCTGGACCACCTCGCGACCACCGGGCGCCGACGGCCCTGTTTCGTCGGCGCGCACGGCACGGCGTCGGCTGCGGCTGAACGGCGCGCGGCGTACGCGACCGGTTCCGGCGCGCTCGACCCCCGGGCGCCGGAGCGGGTGGCGCTCGGCGACTTCTCCGTGGCGTGGGGCCGGGCCGCCGTCGACGCGCTGGGGGAAACGCGTCCCGACGCCGTGGTCTGCGCGAACGACCTCATCGCGATCGGGGTGCTCCAGCGGCTGCGGGAGCTGGGCGCGGACGTGCCCGGCGAAGTCGCCGTCACCGGGTTCGACGACATCCCGATGGCGGAGCTCGCGGCCCCCGGCATCACCACGGTCCGCCAGCCGGTCGCCGAACTGGCCGCCGAGGCGACGCGGTTGCTCGGCCACCGCCTCGGCGCCGACGGCGGCGGACCGCGGCGGACCATACACCTGGCCCCCGACCTGGTGGTACGAGGCTCCAGCCGCCCCCTGTCCTGAGCGGGCTGCCGGTCGGCCCGGCCTCCTGAACACGTTCGGGCGCAATCGGCGGCACGGGCGTTGCGGCCCGCCACCGGGTCCGGGAAATTGACCTCATGCCGGCTCGGCCGCCGCCCAGGCCGCCGCACCGCCGCCTGAGGAGCCGACATGCCCGCAGTGGACGCCGAGACGGCAGTACTGATCGTCGGGGGCGGTCCCGTCGGGCTCACCGCCCGCGCGCTGCTCGCGCGCTGGGGCGTGCGGACGCTGCTCGTGGAGAAGCGCACCGGCCTCTCGCCCTTCCCCCGGTCCCGGCTCGTCAACGTGCGCTCGATGGAGATCTACCGGGGGCTCGGCCTCGCCGCCCGGATCGCGGACCGCGCGTTCGCGCCCGAGTACGGCCGCATCCGCTTCCGCGACACCCTGTACGACCGCGACTTCGCCACGGCCGCGATGATCGGGGTCAACGAGCCGGTGCCCGAGAGCCCCGTGATCGGCGTGCTCACCTCGCAGGACCGCCTGGAACCCACCCTGCTGGCGGCCGCCGACGCACCGGTGCGCTTCGGGGTCGAACTCGTCGACCTGGTGGAAGAGGCCGAGGGCGCCGTGGCCGTGCTCGCCGACCACGGCAGCGGCGAGCGCACCCGGGTCCGTGCCCGGTACGTCCTCGCCGCCGACGGCGCCCACTCCACCCTCCGGCCGCTCCTGGGCATCGCCACCACCGGCCCTGGTGAGCTGGGCCGTTTCACCACCGTGGTGTTCGACGCCGACCTCGGCCGCTGGAGCGCCGGCCAGCCCGCCGGGGTCTACTTCACCGCGCACGGGTCGTTCGGTCCCGTCCACCCCGAGGGCGGCTGGCTCTGGTTCGGGCTCACACCGGACGACGCCGCGCACACCGACTGGCCCGGTCTCGTCTCCCGTGCGCTCGGGCCGCGCGCCGGGGTGCGGCCCGAGGTGCTGCGGGTGCAGCACTGGGTGATGAACGCGTTCGTCGCCGAGCGCTTCCGGCAGGGGCACGTGGTGCTCGCCGGTGACGCCGTGCACGCGCTGCCCATCACCGGCGGCCTGGGCATGAACACCGGGGTCGCCGACGTGCACAACCTCTGCTGGAAACTGGCGGGCGTCCTGCGCGGATGGGCGGGGCCGGGCCTGCTCGACACCTACGGCACGGAACGCCTGCCCGTCGCTCATCGGACGCTCGACCAGACGGTGGCCGCCACCCGGCTCATGGTCCAGGTGCAGACGCGCCGCAACGAGCAGCTCCGGTCCGGCGCGGCGGCAGAGGACCCGGTCGAACTCCCTTGGTCGGAGCGGTACTTCGCGCAGCTCGGCCTGGTGCTCGGCGTCGCGTATCGCTCCGGGGCGGTCCTCGCCGACGGCCCGGCTCCGCCGGAGGCATCCGGCTCCTCCGAAGGGGGCACGGACTACGTCCCCACCGCGGAGCCGGGCCACCGCATGCCCCACTTCTGGCTCGCCCCGGGCCGCTCCACGCTCGACGCCTGCGGCGAGTGGTTCACCCTGCTCACCCCGGACCCGGCCCGGTGGGAGCATCTGCCCACCGCGCCCTGGCCGTTGCGGGTCGAGGCCCTCCCCCGCGCGCACACGGAGCCCTGCGGCCTGGGCCCGCAGGGGGCGCTGCTCGTCCGGCCCGACGGCCACGTCGCCGCCCGCTGGCCCGCCGCCCCGCCGAGCGAGGCCACGCTCCGCCAGGCCCTCGCGGCGGTCACCGGCTCACCGACCTCCTGACGGCTCCGCGCGATCCAGCCGCCGGGCGACGCCATCAGGCCGGGTTCCACCGCCCGGGTCGCCGCACGGCACTTCTGCCGCGCTCGTCCGTTGTCCCCGTCGACGGAGCCACAAGGGGCTCAACTCCGGCTGCAGCGCACCCGACTCGCGGCTGCCCCGCCACACGGACCTGCCCCCGGCCGCGCGGCCCCGCCCGTGCTCAGCCCTCCCGTGCCGCCCTCTCCATGATCTCCGCGACCACGTCCGACTTGGCGTCGGCGTAGTTCTGCGCATAGGTCCAGGTGCGGGCGGCGAGTGCTTGCTTGGTGCGGGCGTACAGGTCCCGGTCGTCGCGGTGGGCGCGCAGCCGGTCGCGGAACAGCAGCATGCGGGTCACCTCGGCGCAGCCGCGCGGGAACACGTGCAGGTTCGCCGAATCGGCGCCGGGCCCCAGGTCCTGCTTGCGCAGTACGCGGTGTTCGTACCACTCGGGTTCACGGATAGCGAGCCGGAATCCGATCCGTTCCAGGGCCGGTACGTACGCCTCCTCGTCTCCAGGGTCGGGGACGGTGAGCACCATGTCGACGATCGGCTTGGCGGTGAGGCCCGGCACAGAGGTGGACCCGGCGTGCTCCAGCTCGTGGGGTGTCGCGTCAAGCGCGGCGCGGATGCGCGCCGCCTCCCGCGCGAAGGCCTCGGGCCAGCGCGAATCGTACTCCCTGAGCGTCACCTGCCCGTCGAGCCGGGGCACTTCACCGACCGTGGCCGCCGCGATGCTCTCGGCGGTCATCGGCACGCGTGCCGGTGCTTCGTCCTGGCTTTCCTCTGCGTGCATGACGGCTCCTGATCGAGGGCGACGGGCCCGGCGGTGGGCCCTTCCACCCAAAGCGGAGATCGTTCCGCAGTCAAGTACGTTCTCCTCGCGTCGGCCCACGCCGGGGCGGCGGCCGCGGTCATGGCCGCGGGCGCCGCCCCGGTCCTGCCGGGAGTACCGCCTCAGTCGCGCAGGACGACCAGGACGAACGCGGCTGAGAGCGCGCCGAGGGCGACCGCCGCGACGCCCCTGGTGAACCGGTGGTCGCGCAGCCCGGGCAGTAGGTGGTCGGCGGCGACGCGGCCGGGTCCGGTCAGGGCCAGGGCCACGGCGCCGACGAGCAGGACCAGGTCGTACTCGACGCCCTCGGGGGCGAAGAAGCCGCCGCCCCACTTGGTGGCGATGGCGTTGAGCATGATGCCGAGGATGCCCGCACCCGCGAGCGGGGTGAGCAGGCCGATGGCGAGGCCGAGGCCGCAGAAGGTCTCGGTGAGGGCGGCGACCCACGCCATCGTCTTGGCGGCCTTGTAGCCGTCCGCGGCGAAGTGGTCGGCGGTGCCGTTCAAGCCGCCGCCGTCGAACCAGCCGAACAGCTTCTGTGTGCCGTGACCGGCCATGGTCAAGCCGACGGCGACGCGCAGGAGCAGCAGCCCGAGGTCGGTGCCAGGCTGGAGCGCGGGAGCGCCGGGGACGGCCCGGTGTGCGGCCGGCGCGCCGGGCGCGATCAGGCCCTCGGGCGGGGCGGGGGGACGCGAAGGGGACGAAGACATGCTGGAACTCTCCTTGGTGCACAGGGGGTTGCCGAGGGAGCCGCGCGGTCGGACACCGCGCGGGCGGGGACGCCCGGTGGAGCGGTCGGACGCCGCGTCCGTGGCGCGGGAAGCGTCGAGGGAGGAGAGGGCCCTCTACGTTCTGATGACGCGGGTTCTGTAGAGATCGACGGTGGTGGCGTCCGCGCCCTTCGGGCTCGGCGCGGTGGCGACGGGCACCGCGTCGCCGCTCGTCGGCGCGGACCGGGGCACGGGCGCGCAGGGCTGGTCGGGCCGGGGCAGCACCGCGCCCCGGGGCGCGTCCTGGGCGTCCCCGTCCTGGCAACCGCTGGTGTCGGGGCCCACCGAGGCCTCGACGGCCGGGCTGTAGGGACCTGTCGTGCGCGCGTGGTCGGTCTTCTCCGCCCCGGAGGAGACCGACGCCGCGCCCGAGCCCCACACGGTGAGCAGGCAGACCACGAGCGCCAGCAGACACAGGCCCGCGCCGCGCGCGCCGGTGTACCGCGCGCCGCGCCGGGTCCTGAGCTGTCGCCCGCTCATGCCGCCCGATCCTAGGTCCGGACCGCGGCGTTACTGAAGACTTCAATGAGCCTGTTGTGCCACGGCTTCACACCGGGCGCCGCATGCACACCCGCGGCCACCGGTCCAGGCCGTGGGCGGCCTCGTTCTGCCGCACCGCTCGCAGCTGTGGGCCGATCGTCGCCTCGTCGACGGTCTCGAAGCCGCAGCGGGCGTAGTACGGCGCGTTCCACGGCACCTCGGCGAAGGTCGTGAGGGTCAGCGCGGGGAACCCACCGGCCCTGGCGGTGTCGGCCAGGTGCTCGATGAGGGCGCGGCCGACGCCGCGCCGCGCGTGGTCGGGGTGCACGGACACCTGCTCGATGTGCAGATCGCCGTCGACGTGGTCCGCGAGGAGGTACGCGACGGGCCGGTCGGCGTCGTCGGCCGCGACCCAGGCGCGCCCCGCCCGCTGGTACCGCGCGAGCTCTTCGGGTGTGGGCGGCTCGTCATCGGCGATCTCCGGCATGCCGACGTCACGGAACGAGCGGCCCGCGGCCCTCTCGATGTCCTGGAGCAGGGGGAATTCGCTGGGGTCGACCACTCGGATACGCATGATCCAATTGTTCCCTATGGCCGCACGGTGAAGTACCGCCTGAGCAGCACGAACGGGCAGCAGCTCGTAACGCCGTGCACATCCAGTGCGCAGCGCTCGCTGTCAGGTCCCCACAAGCCGTTCGGCCGTGTACGGCCAGAGCGTCTCCGTTCTCACAAGCCGACTTGCCTTCCTGCGCAGTGAGGCCCTCACCGGTCACGACGGCTGCTCCTCCCTTTCCGTTCACTGCGTGGCGCCAAGGCGCTCTCCGGCACGCCGGGAGGTGCTGGGATGCCAAACACAACGCGTTCTCACGCGGAACAGCGTGCAGACCTCGTCGTTCGCAGCTGGGCCCGACGCCGGCGCCTGCACCCGGCCGGTGACGCAGCCGCTGGCCCCCCGCGCGAACCTGGCCACCGTCCCGTGAACGACGTAACCCGCCCACCACGTGGACCGCGTCCGCTGGCAGTGCGAGAGACGACGGCGACAAGCGACAGGCAACGCCACCCGGACAAGAGCGGCGCGGGCGGTGTAAACGCCCTCCGCACCGAAAGTGGTGGAGCCGCGCGTGCCGGAGCCCCGGACGGCGGGCCCCCACAACACAGGGCACCGGCGTGTGGCGCGGTCTCAGAACATAGCGGCACAACGGCTGCGGTCGGGAGGCGGACCCTATTCCGGCGTGGTGTTCTCTCGGGGCTCGGATCGTTCCTGGCGTGCGAGGGGCGGGAGCTCGCGGCGTTTTGCCAGACGGAACGCCGCGGCGCCGGTCAGGAAGGTCCCCGCGCCCGTGGCGAGCGTTCCAAGAGCGTTGATGACATCCGAGGCTTCACTCGACTGGGCCGGGCCGGGATCCTCGGGCGGCTCGCAGGGGCTCAGGCAGAAGTTGAGGCCCCGCGGGCGGTCCTGGTAGTCGGCGAGGAGGAAGTTTCCGGTGAACAGGAGGAGGAATCCGATGCCTAGAAGGAGGAAGGCGGCACGCCTGAGTTCGGCCCGCGTCCGGGGCTGCGTACGCATAGGGTTCATCGTCACCGGTCGTGCGACGGGGCCCAATACGCCAGGCTGCGTATCTCGGCCGCCTGCTGGGGGCGCCAGTCCGCCACAGCGACAGCGGCGAGCGCCAGCGGACGGAGTCAAGCTCGGCCGAACCGACTCGCCAGTGCTGCCTCGGCGGCGATCAGCGTCCGGGGTCCTGCTGGGCCCGGGATCCAGCCGCTGCGGTGCGTTGCACGAGGCCGCCCAGGATGAGGGCGAGGCCCTCCTCGAACGCCGATTCGTGGTCGATCTCCGGCACGCCGGCCCGTCGCTCCGTGACGTCCCCGGAGTCCGTGTCGGCCTGCTCTTCCAGGACGCTGCCGACCGTATAGCGGCTGGCGGCCAACATGGCCATCTGTGCGTCCCGTTCTGGCACGCCGGAGGTGATGAGGAAGGTCATCTTGTGGCGGATCCGGTCGAGGTCGCCGGTCGGGGCGCTGCCGGCATGGAGGCGTGCGCCATCGCGGCGCAGGAGCAGCGTGCGCCGGAAGCTGCGCGTGTTCTCCAGAAACCACTCGCGCCAGTCGTCCCCGGGCGCGGGGAGCGGTGCGTCGGCGTGGGGGGCCATAGCCGCCTGTGCCATGGCCGCGAGCAGGTCCTTCTTGGTGCGGAAGTGGTAGTAGAGCGAGGGCTGCTCGACGCCGAGGCGCTGTGCCAGCCGCCTCGTGCTGACGTTCTCCAGGCCCACCTCGTCGAGCAGATCCAACGCTTCAGTGACGACGGTCGCACGGTTCATCTTGGTCACGTTGACAATCTATCGGTGATAGAAGAATCTCGAAAGGAATCAATCACCGATAGATTTGGGGGTGATCGACATGACGAACAAGATCACGAAGTGCTCTCTGCGGATTCTCGTCGCCGGTGGCGGCGTCACCGGGCAGGCGCTGGCCTTCTGGCTCACCCGCGGCGGCCACCAGGTGACGGTCATCGAACGCTTTCCGGCGCTGCGCGCCTCGGGGGCGCAGGTCGACCTCCGCGGGCAGGGCATCGAAGCGGTCGAGCGGATGGGGCTGCTCGACACCGTCCGCAGTCGGCTCGTGGACGAGGCGGGCGTCGCCTTCGTCAACTCCCGCGGGAAGCCGAAGGCGACGATCATGGCCAACACCTCCGGCAAGGGCCGCCAGACCCTCACCTCGGAGTACGAGATCATGCGCGGCGACCTCGTGCGCATCCTCCACGACGCGGCCAAGGACGGCGCCGCGTACGTCTTCGGCAAGAGCGTCGACGGCTTCGATCAGGACGACCGCCAGGTCACCGCCCACTTCTCCGATGGCACGTCCGGCGCGTACGACGTGCTGATCGGCGCCGACGGCCAGGGTTCACGCATCCGCCGGGCGCTCCTCCCGGAGGGCTTCGACCCGTATTGGCGCGTCGGCATCCACATGGCTTACTGGTTCGTCCCGCGCATCGCCTCCGACAGCAACATCCGCGACACCTACATGGTCCCGGGAGGCCGCCAGATCATGCGGCGCAGCCACGACCCGGCCGAGACCCAGGTCTACTTCGTGATGCGAGAGGAGTCGGCGGAAGCCTCCGCGATCCACCGCGCCCCCGTCGAGCGGCAGCAGGACTTCTGGGCCGGCCGTTTCCGCGATGCGGGCTGGCAGACCGAGCGGTTCATCGCGGGCATGGAGACGAGTCCCTTCTTCTACTCGCAGGAGATCGCCCAGGTACGCACCGCCACCTGGTCCCAGGGGCGGGTGGCCCTGGCCGGTGACGCCGCACACTGCGCCTCCCCCTACAGCGGCATGGGCATCTCCGGCGGTCTGGTCGGCGCCTACGTCCTGGCCGGCGAGATCAACCGGCACGCGGACGACCTGCCCACCGCCCTGGCGAACTACGACAGCGTGCTACGGCCCTTCATCGACGAGATCCAAGCCCAAGTGAACCCCCGTCTGCTACGCGTCGGCATGCCCATGAACAAGCGCGCGATCAGCGCCTTCCAGGCCGTCACGGCCCTGGCTTGCCTCCTGCGCATTCCCGACCTCACCGCGCGCTTCGCGAAGGAAGAGCGCGGAGGCGACTGGCAGCTCCCCGACTACCCCAGCCTGCCGCAACGCAGTCGAGTTGAAGCCTCAAGTTGAGGAAGTGACACGTCCTTGAGGCGACAGCACCGGGCCATGACAGGAGACATCCGCAGACGACTGGGCACGTCACCCTCGTCATGGCACCGGTGACCAGGTCTGCGGTGAGGCCCCCGGCGCGGCGGGCCGCAGTCGGGGGCGGAGCCGTCCGGCGGCTGCGGCTGCGAGGCTCTCGGCGACTTGACCGGCAGGTAGTTAGCCGCCATATTACTTCTCATGAGTGACGAGGACGCGAACCCCGGCGCCGCACCCACGCTCGCACAGGCGCGGAAGCAGATCGCGCGGTACGGGCTTGAGGCCGATCCGCAGGCGGTGCTTGTCGCGGTGCGCCTGATGGCTGCCGGGGCGCGCCTGGACCGGGCGTCCGAAGTGCACTTTGCGCGTTCCGGGCTGTCGACCGGACGCTACCGCCTCCTGGTGGATCTCGAGGACAGTGACGGGGAGAAGTCGCCGTCGCAGCTCGCAAAGAGTCTTGGCGTCTCGCGCGCCACAGTGACGGGCCTGGTCGTCGGCCTGGAGCGAGAGGGCCTGGTGGCTCGCCGCGCCTCGACGGAGGACGGGCGGGGCGCAGTAGTCGTCCTCACGGCGCGCGGCAGTCAGCGGTTGCGCGATATGGCCGCGGACCACTTCGCACGGCTTGAGGCGCTGGTCGGCGGGCTGGCCGACGACGAACGCGGGCTGTTCCTCGACCTCCTGGAGCGGATCACTCAGCGGATCGGCGCACTGACAGCGGAATAGCCGCGGCAGCACTTCCGCGCGGGGCGGCGGCCTCGATCGCGCGGCAGCCTTTCCTGCACCCCAGTAGTTAGCCACCTAATCAACTGGTTAGCCAGCTAATTTATTTTGGAGGAGTTACATGAGTCCCCCTCCCAGAACCGCCCAGCGCGGTTCCGCCACGCGTCCGTTCACCCTGTGGAAGGAAGTCGCGACCGCCTACCTGGCCCCTGCGCTCACCGCCGGGCTCGGCGGATTCCTCAGCGGCCAGCCCGAACTGACCAGGGCCGCCTTCACCTCCATCGGGGCCACATCGGCCTTGGTGGCCTGCATCGTCGGCGTGTGGCTGCGCCGCCGTGGCCGACCCCGGCGCTGGACAGCCTCGGTGCCACGACCGGTACTCACCCTCGGACTTGCCATGACAGCGGCCGGAATCGCCGGCCTGGCCGGATGGTTCGGATCCGCCTGGCTGCCGTCGCACACACCCGTGCCCGATGCCGGATGGCTGGAGCGGCTGCGGATCGACCTGCCGCTGTCGGCCGGCCTGGCCGCCGCCATCGTCACCTGGCGGTGGCACGGCACGACATCCCGGCAACAGGCCTGACCCGGCCCTTCCCACCCGATTCTCCAGACGCCTCACTCACGAAAGGCACACTGTGATCACCGTCATCGGCGCCACCGGCGCCACCGGCAGTGCCCTGCTCCGGCGGCTCGTCGAACTCGAAGTCCCCTGCCGCGCCGTCAGCCGTACGCCCGACCATCTGCGCGCCGCCCTCGGCACGAGCACGCCGGTCGAGATCGTCGGTGCGGACGCCGCAGCCCCTCAGACGCTCCGCGACGCGTTCGAGGGATCCACGCAACTGTTCCTGGCCATGGCCAACAGCCCGCGCCAAGCCGAGCTGGAGACCAACGTGATAGACGCCGCAGCCCACTGCGGGGTACGGCACGTGGTCAAACTCTCCGCCCCGGCAGCCGAGCCCGCCTCACCGGTGGCCATCTCGCGCGGCCACTGGCGGGTCGAGGAACACCTGGCGAAAACCGAAATGACGGCTACGGTGCTCCGGCCCTACGCATTCATGCAAAAGCTGCTCCTGAACGCCCCAGCGATCGCCGAGGGCGTACTCATCGGGGCCATGCGCGAGGCACCCTGTAACTACATCGACGTCCGAGACATCGCCGACGTCGCCGCCGAGACCCTCCTGCGCCCCGGCCTTGCCGGCGCCACCTACACCCTGACCGGCCCGCGAGCCTTCAGCCACCCCGAGCTCGCCCGTCTGCTCGGCGAGCTGACCTGCCGCCCCGTTCGCTACCTCGACCTGCCGCCGAGCGAGTTCCACAGCCATCTCCTGTCGACCGCACATATGCCGCCCTGGCTCGCCAGCCACGTGGTGGAGATCCAGCAACTGGCCATCGCGCGCCCGGAATCTCCGAACGACACCATCGAGACCGTCCTCGGCCGCCCCGCCAGGACACTGCGGACCTTCCTCCGCGAACATCTCCACACGTTCACCAAGACCGTCTGAACGACCGCCCAACCGTCTGTCCCGTCTTGGGCCTGTCACATTCTCGGGCGCAGCCGCGTCAGACCCATGACGGCGAGGCCAGCAACGCTGGGAGGCCGTCGCAGCAAGCACCGATCCGCTCAGCAGTTCCCCGAGGAGTCCCCATGTCCACCACCGCCACCATCGTCACCGTGCTCACCGCCGCCTGGGTCGGCTTCTCCGGCTTCTCGCTGCTGCGCAAGGCCGCCTTCGTCACCGAACCCCTGACCCAGTACGGCGTACCCCAGGCGTGGTGGACCCCGCTCGGCCTGGCCAAGACCGCCGGAGCCATCGGCCTGCTGGTGGGCTTCGCGGTACCCGCGATCGGAGTGGCGGCCGCGATCGGCCTCATCCTCTACTTCGCCGGCGCGGTCATCACCGTCCTGCGCGCCCGCTCCTACAAGACCGTCGCCTTCCCCGTCCTCTACCTCGCCCCGGTCGTCGCCGCCCTCGTCCTCGGCTACACCGCCTGACAGCGAGCTCCCCTCCCCCGCGACACCCCAGCCCGCGACCGGCCCACCCAGCCGATCGCGGGCTTCGTGTCATGACCGCCCACCACTCCGGCCGGGCTGAACCCGGCCGAACATGCCCTTGAGCCCAGCTCGTCGAATCCGACTGGCAGCGGCAACCCAGAGGGCGGGCGCAGGCGGAGGACGCCTGACGCGTGGTCTGCCGGTGCGGCCATGGATGCCCCACACTGGCCCGTATCACCAGCCCAGAGGGAAGGAGGGCGTGCGTTGACCGCCGAAAGCAAGCACAAGGGCAAGCCCGCACCGATCAAGCCGTGGACCCCGCCCAGTCCGGAGCCCAATCCGGACGGGCAGCCCGGCGGCAAATAGGCGGGGCAGGCACGGTGGACCACAAGGCGTGGTGCCGGACAGTCCTGGAGGCCAAGGGCGTCTTCCGCACAGCGTGGCTGCGGGACGCGTTCGACGCGGTGGACCGCACCGCGTTCGTGCCCTCACGGTTCTGGGTGCCGGAGAAGGACAGTGCGGGCCGATACCTCCTGGTGGACCGTGAGCGTGACGAGGAAACCTGGCTGCGCGCCGTCTACGACTCCCACCGCTCGTGCATCACGCAGATCGACGACGGGGCCGTCGCACCGACCGGACCGGCCCGGGGGACTTCACGTCCTCGGTCTCCGCCCCCGACATCGCCTTCGAGAAGCTGTGCCACCTGGAACTCGCCGCAGGCCAGCGGGTCTTCGAGGTCGGCTCCGGACTGGGTTTCCATACGGCCCTGTTGTGCGAGCGGGTCGGCTCGCAGCAGGTCACCGCCAAGGAAGTCGACCCCGGGCTCACTGCTGCCGGCCTGGCCAACCTCAAGCGCGCCGGGTACACCCCGGCCGTGGTGTGCGGGGACGGACTGGAGGGGTGGGCGCAGCGGGCCCCGTTCGACCGGCTGATCTCCACGGCCGCGCTGCGCAACCGAATCCCCACCGCGTGGCGAGAGCAGATGAGTGACGGCGGGATCATCGTCACGCCGTTCGGCACCGCGTACGCCAACGCCGGACTGCTCAAGCTGACGCTGCGTGACGGCGTCGCATCGGGCCGCTTCGTGGGCGGCTGCTCGTACATGTGGGTGCGTTCCCAGCGTCCTGGACGCAGGATCGGCGAACTCGGCGAGGCCCGCACCACCGCCTCGGCTCTCGATCCTGGCGAGGTCATGCAGGGAACCTGGCAGCAGGACTTCGTGGTCGGCCTGCAGGTGCCCGACATCTCCTTCGCGCACCGCGGCGAGGGCCAGGACAGGGAACTCCAGCTGTGGAACGAGCCCGGCACCTGCGTGACCCAGGTCCGCTACGACGCGTGGTGGGAGCCGGGCGCGGTGACCGTATGGGGGCCGCGGAATCTGTGGGACGAGGTCGTGGGCGCCTTCACCATCTGGTGCGAACTGGGACGGCCGGACATCACCCGCTTCGGCCTCACCGCCGACGCCCACGGTCAGAGACTCTGGCTCGACAACCCACAGCAAGACATCACAAACCGCCTCTGACCAGGAGGCCCCGCCATCGCCCCCCCTGCCCCACTCCCGCGCGCCACGCCCTCTGAACCCCAGCAGACCCCAGCCGCGCCGCCGACAAGCCCTCCCCCGGAGCAGGGCCGAGGCGAGCCGGTGCAGGCGAAGTCGAACCAGCCGCCTCCGAACCGGCTGCCGGCCCTGAAGTCGAGCGCGGCGCCACGGCCTTGGGCAAGTTGCCGCCCTCCTTGGGGCGGAGGGTCACGGTACCGGTGTACTCGATCATGATCAGGGTGCCGTCGACGGCGGCCCACCCTAGCGGCCGCCAGTATCGGTGAAGTCGTAACGGACTCCGGTGAGTTGCTCCGACAGGTCCCACAGGCGGCGGGCGGCCTCGGGATCCGTGGCGGATTCGACTGGCTGTACGAGGGTGGGGTGGCCCTTCGCCTCGTTGCGTCCGTCGGGGCCGATGAATTGCCCGCTTCTGGCCTGCGGGGCGGCGGCCGCGTAGAGCTGGTTGAGCGCGCCCGTCTCCACGTCCTGGGCGACGAGGCGGTTGGTGACCCTGAGGATGGCCTTGAGCAGTCCGGTCGGTCCGGAGGACTGGAGGTTCGTGGCCGAGTAGCCGGGGTGGGCCAGGACACTGCGGACCTGGACGGCGCTCGTACGCAGTCGCCGGTCCAGTTCGAGGCCGAACAGCACGTTGGCGTACTTGGACTGCGCGTAGAACGCGCGCGGTGAGTAGGACCGTTCGCCGTCGAGGTCGTCGTAGTGGATGGTTCCGTTCTTGTGGAGGGTCGAGGTGACCGTCACGACGCGTGGGTCGCTTCCGGTCCGCAGTCGCTCCAGCAGCAGGCCGGTCAGCGCGAAGTGCCCCAGGTGGTTGGTGGCGAACTGGGACTCGAACCCCTGCTTGGTGAGGGTGCGCGGCGGCATCATGATCCCCGCGTTGTTGACGAGTACGTCCACGGGTGCGTCGAAGGTGTCGGCGAAGTCGTGGACCGAGCGCAGGTCGGCCAGGTCCAGGGTGCGCAGTTCCAGGGAGGGTTCGGTGAGTTCGCCGCGGAGTCTGTCCAGCGCGGCTCGGCCTTTGTCCGCGTTGCGTGCGGTGAGCACGACGTGGGCGCCGCGGCGGGCGAGTTCTCGTGCGGTGACGTAGCCCAGGCCGCTGTTGGCACCGGTCACGAGGATGGTGCGGCCGGTCTGGTCCGGGATGTCGTCCGCCGTCCAGCGGGCGGGGACGGCGGGGCTGGTGGTCATCGGGCATCTCCTTCTTCTGGCTGCTGCGGGGTGCGGAGCAGGTCGTCGACGCTGGCCGCGAGGAGCCGGTGCAGGTGGGCGCGGTCGACGGGGAGTTTGCGGATGGCGTGCAGAGCGGCGAGGCCGTGCGCGGTGGCCCAGATACGGGCGATGCGGTCGTCGTAGGGGTCCGCGACGCCCAGGGCGTCCGCGATCACGGCGCCGACCGCGTTGCCCTCGGTGACGGTGTCGGCGGCGGGTACGTGGACGCCGCCGAGGCCGTACATCACCTGGTAGACGTCCGGCTCGTCGAGCGCGAAGTCCAGGTAGGCGGCCGCTGCGGCCTGGACCGACGTACCGCCGGTGCGCATGGTGTCGGCGAGCCGGACGAAGCCGTCCTTGACGAAGGCCAGCAGGATGTCGTCCCGGCCCTTGAAGTAGCGGTAGGCGTAGTTGGTGGAGTAGCCGATCCGGTCGGCCAGGCGGCGCATGCTCACGGCGTCCCAGCCCTCGGCGCGGGCCAGCTCACGGGCGGCTCGCAGGATCTCGGTCCGCGTTTCGGCACGTTCCCGCTCCCGGCGCTGCCGGGACTTGGAGGGCTCGGGCTGCTGTCCGGGAGGTGTCATGACGCGTCGCCCTCTTCCTGGCTCCGTGCGCCGGGCATGGTCATCGGTGCGAGCAGGCCCAGCTGGGTGAAGAATTCAAGGGTGTTGAGCTCGTCCCAGTGCTCGACCGCCATGCCGTCCTGTACCCGCCAGATGTCCAGCGAGCGCATCTCCACCGGGCGACCGGTGGGCTCCTCGCCGAGCAGCGACCCGAGGTGGGTGGCACGGTAGGTGAACCTGCCGGCCACGCGGTCCCCGTCGACCAGGACGTCCTCGAGGGTCACGCGGGTGTCGGGGAAGGCGGCGAACCAGCGGCCCCAGAAGGCCCGGTTGGCCTCCCGGCCGTCCTCGACGTACGGGTTGTGGTTGACGTAGTCCTCGGCCACGAAGCCGTCCACGGCATCGGGGTCGTGGCCGTTCATCAATGCGGCGAATGCGTGCGCGACGGTCTGCTCGGACATCGGTTCCTCCGGTCGTTGATCTGGTTACACCGTACACGCTGTGTACGGTGTAACCAATAGTGGATGTGAACTTGTTCGACGTGGGCGCGGAGCATCCGTACGGCGGCGGCGGGTGAGGCGTCGGCCTGGCGGCGGCGCACGATGCGGGACCGCTCAACCGGGGCCAGTTGACCGACGGCCGCCGCCTCCAGCCCGGGGAACGCCCGCAGGCTCAGCGCCCGCACCGCCTGCGTCTGCCGCTGCACCGCTTCCGCGACGGCCGGGTCGACATGGGCTGAGGCACAGCGGCCTGGTGGGCGGCGAGCGCCCGCCGGAAGCCCGGCGCCCCCACCCCGCGAGTCTCCACCGGCACCTGCAGAGCGGCGGGCGCGGCGGCCGGGGACTTCCGGTACGGGCTGGCACGCGGGCACGGCGCTGACGGGCAGGAAACCCGCACGGTGCACACCGCGTCGGCGCCGACCAGCCCCTTGGCCGCGGCGACGATGCGGGCGGCGATCAGGCGCAGTTGGGAGGCGCGGGCCGGGGAGCGGGGCGAAGGTCCAGTTGGCCGGACTTCGAATGGAGGGGGGCGACCGCCTGTACGCGGTCGGGCAGTTGCGGGGCGACGGCCGACCGCGATGTCCGGCCAGCGGTCCAGGACGCCGCCGACGGCCGGGACCCCAGGCCCGGTCGGCCATCAGACCCTGGAGCACGGGGGCGAACCCGGACGACTCCCGACCGTCGGCGTTGCACAGCCCGAGCTGGGCCCGCCACGGCCCCGGGCGTCGCTCTGTCCGCGCTGTTTGGCGACTTCACGAGCGACGTGCAATTGCCGAGCCGGAGCAGCAGATCCTCGGGTGCCGCACCGGGCTCGCCGAACGGGACGAAGGCCTGGCCGTCGTACGCGTGACCGGCCGAGAGCTGACGCCCCGTCGAACCGCTGACGAGATTTGCAAAAGGGAATACTTTTCGCCAACCTTCGCCGCGAGGTGCACCGACTCCTCATCGCGGGTCTATGCTCCTGTTGAACACGCACAGACCACGTGCGAGCTCAACGACCTCTCCGGAGGCGTATGCTCGCTCCGAGTTGCTGGGGGAAACATCGTACGTTTACTGCACAAGACTGCCATGGCTGGTACGGCCGTTGCTTGTCTCACGGCACTGCTGACACCTGGGGCGGCGTCTGCCGCGGAGGAACACACCAACCCCTCCGAGTCCCCCGCTGACATCCAGATCATGTCCAACGACGAGTACGTCAAGACCTTCGGTGTGGAGCAGGCCCTGGCCGAAGGAGTGCCGCTCCCCGGAGAGATAGACGGGGCGGGTGAAACCGCCGCGCTTCCGCCTGACCCCTCCATCCCCTGGTACCGCGTCAACTGGTCGACACTCGACTGGGACCACAACGACATCCCCACTCGTCAGGGAACCAACGACTTCGGTGCCCATCACATAGCGAAGAAGCACAACGTGACATCGAAGAAGTTCATCAACGCGCCCTACAACGGCAACGCCGACCGAGTCCACGGAACGCGCGCCGAGTACGACGGCGTGATCACCCATGGCAGCCAGGTGCGCATGAACATCTTGGGCTCGGCCGAGCGAGGTGAGAAGGGACCGAACGGCGTCCATACCCCTGATGGACGTCCTATCGGCACCATCACGTCCTACTGCAAGGGGCAGACAGTATGCCCTGACTGGGTCAACGACATCTGATCAGCGCGATGCACTTCAGCAGGCGCGGGAGTGGAGGATCCTGAAAGCATGGACGTTTTCCCCTCCCGCGTCTTGCTGACGCTCCGCCGCTTCATCGGCACCCCGCTCCCTGGGACGGACTACTGCGTTCAAGCCGCCCACCGAAGCGGCAACGATCACTGCCGGGTCCGCTTGGCGAGCCCGACCAGCGGCTCGTTCCTCGCGGACCTTCCCGAACGATGGCCGGACGGGCAGCAGATCGGCGACTGGTGGTACGTCGGCGCCCTGCGTCACGCAGCGCAGAGCGCACGGGACCAAGGCCTTCCCCCCGTGCGCGACGATGAAGACCTGCCCGTAGTCGACCTCGCGGACGTGGAGTCGGCAGGGCTACTGGCCAGAGACATAGAAGTCACAGCTCAGGACGCGCTCGACTACGTGATTGCCGACCTCGTGGGAGACCCGCTCTGGCATGACGCGGCAGCGTCCGCTGCTCCGGACCTCTACCGTCTGGTCGGCTTCGACCTGCGCACTCCCGCTGTCCTGCGTGTCTATCTGTGGTGCGACTACGGCACCATCGGCGTGGACCTTGCGGTGTATGACGATGACGCCCGCCGGCCTCGCAGCGTGGGATGGTGGGCGTCGACCAAGCTCATCGCCATCCTCAACCCGGATGACCGCGAGACCCTCCCCGCCCACCGCGCGGACGGAGTGACAGACCCCCTCTGCGACGCGGTCTACGACCTGACCGAGTGGGCGTGAGGGCAGCCGCCACGGCACCGCCCGCCTCGCGGGTGCCGGTGAGGCGGGCGGACGGCACGGTAGAGACGGCCCTCTAGATGGCGGCCGCAGCTGCATGGCAGAAGTACAGCAACCGTCAGCGCATGGACGAACCCTCCTGGACGCCTGGCACAGGCCCCGGCGCGGCTCCCGCCGGACCGGGCCGTCACCATCCAGCGCGCCGCCACCGGCAACCACGCACACCCGCCGCACCGTGCCCTGGCTGTCCAGGCAAATGCGGCGCACGTACCAGCGCTGGATGAGGATGTCGCGGCCACCGGCACGGACAGGCCCAGCACCGGCGCGCTCAGAGGTCGTTTCATCCTGTTGTTTCATCCCGGGATGCGGCTTTGATGTGTTGGTGCCGGGTCACGCGCCCGTTCTGCTTCCTCCCGCAGTCCCTCCGTGCGCACCCGCGCCGTGGCGGCTGCTGGGGCGCTGTACCGCCCTGAGGGCGTGGTGGTCGTCAATCGGGGCTCAGCGTAGGGCGCTGGCGAGGTAAGCGTTGCGGGTTTTGATGAGGCGGGGCATGTACCAGCTCAGGATGGTGTGGTCGGCGACGCGTCCGAGAAGTCCGAACGGGGAGGCAAAGTCGATGACGTCCCTCATGAGGGTGCCGCCGGTGCCGTCCGGCTCGAAGTGATGACTGTGATGCCATCGCTTGAAGGGGCCGGCATCCTGTTCGTCCACGAAGCGCCGGGGCGGGTCATACGCTGTAATCCGGGCGGTGAGTCGCCAGGTCAGGCCGAAGTGGCGGGCCTGGAAGGTCACCGTGTCGCCGAGTGAGAGGCTGCCTCGGGTCCTGCCGCCGACCGCCCGTTCCGACGAATCGGCCATCGATCGGGTGTGCGCTTCCACGTCGAGGCATGCCTCGAATACCTGGTCTGGGGGTGCGGCGATGGCTGTCGCGATCTCGAAGTGCGGCACCGGGTCATCGTAGGAAGGCATGCTTGATTGCCGGTCGGCGGGGCCGGTGGGATCGAGCGGTGGCGGGCGTCCAGGGGCTGCCGCGCATGGCTTGCACATGGACGGCGAGCAGGGGCTGGTCGTGGCGGGCCAGGGTGGCGAGGTAGGTGCGGATCGCGGCGAGGTCCTGGGCGCCTTGCAGGGTCCGCAGACATCCGGAGACCTGGATCCGCAGTCTTCCCATCCTGATTGTCTGTTCGGTGGGGTTGTTGTCAAACGGCAGCCGCAGGTCGTGGGCCCAGCGCAGGTAGTCCTCCCGGTGCCGGTGCAGGCGCGTGAACCAGACGTCCTCTCATTCGTCGCCCGCAAGCAGGAAGTAGATGAGCCGCCCCGCTGCGGCGAGCGCTCCGGGTCCGGAGACGACGAGAGCCAGAACGACGAGGTCGCTGGCGCCTCCGGTGAACCAGAGAAAGAGACCCGCCATGGCGAGCAGTACGCAGACCAGCCAGGTGACGTGGGCCCGCGGGGCCGTCTCCCGGTCGAACGGCGGCAACAGGCCCAGCGCCGCCCCCATGACGGGCGCCGCGAGGGCGAACGCCATAGGTCCGGCGACCGGCACGAGCAGCACGGTGAGCAGGAAACTACCCGCGAAAGCCCCGCCGAGCCTGGACCAGCGGCCCGGGCCCGCCAGGAAGAGGACGACCCCCACCAAGCCCAGAGACGCGATGATGCCTGGCATGTGTGCCCTTCCCGGAGTCGACGGCGCCGAGGCGGACGGTCCGGTTCCCCGCGACCCTCGCGGAAGCGAGCGGTACTGCTCCCTGCGCAGGCTATGGAGCAGTCACACCGTGGTGCCGGGCGGGGGTTCTCTTGTCGGGTTCGTCCGGGGCGTCGGGCTCGTCGGGCTCGTCGGGGCGGAGAGAAGCACCCCGAGGACGACGGCTCCGACGAGCAGGGGCACCGGCAGAAGACCGCCCTGGACGGAGTCGATGCCGTCGACGCCGTGCCCGGCGCCGAAGAACCAGATCACGCTGCCGCCGATGACGAGCAGCCGACAGCCCTTCTCCCGCAGGATCCGCATGCCCGCCCACAGCATCAAGGGCATCACGAGCACGGTGCCCCGCACGAACGTGATGAGCCACTTGCCGGCGCCCGCCCATGAGTCCCCACCGCTTTTGGCAGCCGCCTGCTGCTCGGCTCGTGCGGCAGCGAAGCCCGTACTCAGAGGTCGCTCTCTCCCGGCGTTTTATCCCGTGCTGCAGATTTGGTTTGGTGATCTCGGGTCGCGCCAGGAGACGGTGCTCTCACCGGGGAGGCGGCGGGCCATGAGGTCGGTCATGGCCAGGTGAATCATGGCTTCCGAACGGGCCGGGAGGGTCTCGTAGTCGCGGGCCAGGCGGCGGTGCAGCATCAGCCAGCCGTACATCCGCTCGACCGCCCACCTTTTCGGGATCGGGGTGAACCCCCTGGTCCCGGGGGCGCGTTGGACGATTTCGAGGTCGACGCCGAGGGTGGCGGCGTGCTCGATGAAATGCTTGCGGTAGCCGCCGTCGACCCAGACCTTGCGCAGGGTGGGGTGGTTGGTGGCGGCCTGGTCGAGGAGCTCGCGGTCGGCGGTGGAGTCCTGGACGCGGGCCGCGGTGACCAGCACGGCCAGCAGCAGGCCGAGGGTGTCGATGAGGATGCTGCGCTTGCCTCCCACGATCTTCTTGCCCGCGTCGATGCCCTGGCTGCGGGCGGGGACGCTGGTGGAGGTCTTGACGCTCTGCGCGTCGATCACGCAGGCCGACGGCTCCGCGTTCCGCCCTTCCTGCTGTCGGACCAGGTCCCGGAGCAGGCCGTTGAGCTGGGCGAAGATGCCGTCCTTCTGCCATTTGGCGAAGTAGCCGTAGACCGTCTGATGGGGCGGGAAATCGTGCGGTAGATAGGCCCACTGACAGCCGGTGCGGTCGACGTACAGGATTGCGTTCATGATCTCGCGCAGGTCGTGCTGGGCGGGCCGGCCAAAGCCCAGGGCCCGGCCGTGGCGCTCGTATCGCCAGGCGGACAGCACCGGCTCGATCAACTCCCAGCGGGCATCGGACAGATCGCTCGGGTACGCGCGACGTTCCGTCATGACCTGGGCATACCGCTGCCGATGGGCGTGCGCCCAGGCGCGCGTCCTACCGTGCTGAAGCACGGGACGGACCAGGGTGTCCTGGGATGAGACAGGCGCATGCTGACTCCCGCCCCATGCGCCACACCATCCGTCCCAGCATGCGCAATCAGCCTGCCAGCGACACCAGCACCACACCACCACCCTGCGCAAACCATCTGATATCACCGCGCTAAAGAGGAAAACGACCTCTCAGCTTGGGATTTATCCTCGCTGGTCGAATTGCGCCTCGAACTTGATCACTCGTAGTGATAAGGGCCGTTCAGCGGGGCGGCCTTCGTCTGATTCTGTGCTCCGTCACAGAGGCACCGGATCAAGCGAAGGCCGTAGAGGTGAGTCTGCTGCATCACGATGTCACGCGGGAGCCGTTCGGGCTGCTGTCAGCCTTCCGTGCGGAGTTGTACGCGTCCCTGACCGCACGGGCGGACTCCTTGTTCGAACTCACCGACGCGATGCTGTGTGCCGACGGGCCGGTGAAGACCCTGGTCGGCCTGGCGCTCGCGCCGGAACACCAGCGTGGGCATGGCGCGTTGTACGCCGGGCTGAACCAGGGGCGCCTTGATGTGGACCGGCTGCGGCGGGCCCTGGTCTCGGTACCGTTGCCGAAGGCGGCCGATGGCCGCCTGGTCCTGGCCGTCGACGTCACGCCCTGGCTGCGTCCAGACGCGGACACCGCTCCTGACCGGTGCTTTTGCCACACCTACGGCTACGGAGACAACAAGCACCAGATGATCCCTGGCTGGCCTTACTCCGTCATCGCCGCGCTGGAGACCGGGAGGACCTCGTGGACGGCGGTCCTGGACGCGGTCCGCCTCGGACCCGGCGCCGACGTCGCGGCAGTCACCACCACACAGATCCGCGAGGTTGTCGAGCGCCTCATCACGGCGGGACAATGGCGCGAGGGCGACCCGGACGTATTGGTCGTGGTCGATGCCGGATACGACGCCCCGCGCCTGGCCCACCTGCTGGCCGGCCTGCCCGTCGAGATCCTGGGCCGGCTCCGTTCGGACCGCGTGATGCGCCGTCCGGCACCCTCCCGCAAGGAGTTCCACCAGGCCAACCCCTTGGGCGGCCGCCCGCCCAAGCACGGCGGCGAGTTCGTCTTCGGCGACCCGGCAACCTGGGGCACCGAGCAAGCCATCACCATCACCGACACCCGCCTCTACGGGAAGGCAACCGCACGGGCCTGGGACCGGCTCCACCCCCGCCTCACCCGGCGATGCGCATGGATCGACCACACCGCCGAGCTGCCCCTGATCGAGGGCACGGTGATCCGGCTCCAGGTCGAGCACCTGCCCTCCGGCGGCGAGCCCAAGCCGGTGTGGCTGTGGTGGTCCAAGACCGGCGCCACCGCGGCCGACACCGACCGTTGCTGGCAGGTCTTCCTGCGCAGATTCGATGTGGAGCACATGTTCAGGTTCTGGAAGCAGACACTCGGCTGGACCGCCCCACGGCTGCGCAGCCCCGAGGCCGCGGACCGGTGGACCTGGCTCGTCCTCGCCGCCCACACTCAACTCCGCCTCGCCCGCCCGCTGGTGAAGGACCTCCGCCATCCATGGGAGAAGCCCGCCCCGCCGGAACGGCTCACACCCGCCCGAGTCCGCCGGGGGTTCAGAAACCTGCGTCCGACAGCCGCTTCACCAGCCGGTGCGCCGAAACCTTCACATCCTGGCCCAGGGCGTCCAGTTGGCTCGAGGAACCGGCGGTCCGCCACCCGACATGACGTGGGCAAGGTCCTCGCCACCGGCGAGCGTTACCAGCGCCCCGCCCACCACAAGGTCGGCACGAAACCACGGAGAGTCACCGCCGCAGGATAAATCCCAAGCTCAGAACCCGTACGCAAACCCACGTGATCAGGGCAGGGTCACACGGATCTTCCTCGAGTGGTGGAGGCGAAGGGACCGCATGTCCCTGTCCGAATCTGGTTCGCGCTCCTACGCCTCAGCACAGGTGCCGGATGTACACGTCGTCGATCTGTTCGGGATGGTCGGGGATCAGGTTCGTGGAGGGCGAGGCGAAGGCCACCAGGCAGCCGCCGTGTGCCGGGGCCGGGGCGCCCGCGCCATGCGAGGGGAAGCCGCCGTCCACGGCGACGGTGATGCGGCGGGTGGCCTCGGGGCCGTCACGTCGCAGGTCGCGCAGGTACAGCGCCTGCTTGCAGTCCGGCTCACCGGTGGCGCAGGCGAGGGTGGTGTAGCCCACGTACCGGCCCTCGGGGCTGATCTGCGGCGACCGGGCGGGCTTGTTGAGCGGTCCGCCGTCGGGGGCCGTGCTCGCGAGCACGGTGCGTCCGGTGCGCAGGTCGTGCACGAAGATCTCCCACAGCATGTGAGGGTTCGGGGCGGACAGGCCATCGCGGTTGGTGACGTACGCGATGAAGCGCCCGTCCGCGCTCAGAGACGGCTCGAAGTACCAGTCACTGACCGGCTGCGGGTCGCCCGGGGTGTGGTTGATGTGGTGCAGGCGGCCCGTGCGGCGGTCGCGGACGTACACGGCGCTGGCCACGCCGTACCGGTCGTGGTCGTACACCCTGAAGGCCACGTGGCGGCCGTCCGCACTCATCGAGACATCGCTCATCAGCGGCCCGGGGTACAGATCCTCGCTGATGACGTCCGTGAGGCCGCGCTCGCGGTCGCGTACGTAGAGCGTGGCGAGGTAGAAGGGCGGCCCGGGGATGCGGGCGTAGCCGAAGAAGGCCGCGTACCGGCCGTCCCCGCTGAGGGCTTCGAGACGGGACCACTCGAACAGCTTGCCCTCCGGGCCGATGGCGACGAACTCGGTGTGGCGGCTGCGCAGATCACGGACGTAGGCGTGGCTGATGGCGGGTGGCCGTTCCCCGGGAGCCAGTGCCGGGTCGCGGGAATCGAAACCGACGACGCGGCCGTCGCCGCTCAACGCCCTGAGATCGACGCTTTCCTTGCTCTGGCGTCCGTCGTCGCCCACGCCGACACGGGTGAGGGTGCCGGTGCGGCGGTCGCGGACGAGCACGTCGGTGGTGTCGTTGGTGTCGCCGGGCACCAGGTTGGACGCCATGGTCTCGAACGCGACGTACCGTCCGTCGTAGCTGCTGCGGGGCTTGTACGAGTGGCTGTTGCCCCGCGTGCCGTCCTCGGTCGTACTGACGATCTCCGTACGGGGCGCCTGACCGCGCGGCGGCACGGCGGACGAGGACGCCGCGCCGAGAAGAGAGGCCGCCGCGGACAGCGCGACCGCTGCCCCGAGGACGCGTCTGCGCGTGGTGGAATGCATTCCTTTCGTCATGAGTATGCCCTTCGTCGATGCCGTCGAGGGCCCCGCGATCCGGGGCCGGGGGGGGTGCCGCGGCTTGCGACGCAACCAGCACCGCGAGGACGCCCACAAGGCCGCTTTGCGCCGCGGTCCCCACACATGGGCACGCCGCCTACAGCCGGAGGCCGCACACACGGCGACGATGTCGTCCGGGAGCAAAACCAACGTTTGACGAACCACGGGTCCCTCTCCGGCGGGCGTCCGAAAGCCGTCATGAGCGCATGTCCCTCACACGGTAGCCCGATCCACCGCCCCCTCGCGGGGCCGCCAAGCCGCTCCTCAGAACCGACGCGGATGGCGTGTGGGCGGGTGGTCAGCATTTGATGCGTGCACCGACGGCGAGGAGGGTGGGCTCCAGGAGGCGGGAGGTCAGGAACCAGGTGAAGGCGCGGGGGGCGCGCAGGCCGTAGCCGGACGGCAGCCTGTAGCCGTGGAGTTGGCCGCGTTCCGCATGGGTGGTGCTGGTGTGGTCGGGCACGGTCCAGCTGGGATTCCGCCGCGCGGCTTCGCCGACTTACGTGACGCTCCGGGCTGGGAACTGCACCGGCTCTCCGACGACCTCCTCGCCCCCAGCTGGGTGTGCGCACCCTGCCCGGGACCTCCGCGGCGAAGTACACCGACCAGGCCCGGCTCGCCGAGTTCCGCAGGGGCCGCGAACAACGGCTGGTGGCCACCGGGCTGGTCACCTACGCCAACAACTGTCTCGCTACGACGACGTCACGATCCAGGTGGACGGGCCGCGACACCACCGGCCCCTCGTCCCGCGCCGCCGCAACGCGAGCGAGACCGCCCTCGAGAAGCTCCTCGACGGATACCGGGCCCGCCGTGGCGCACACCGAGCTGCCGGTATCGACATGGACTCGCTCTTCTCCCTGCTGACCGACCCGGTAAGGCACGAGCGTCCAGAGTTCCTGCTGGACCGGGCGGAGCCCGACCACCCGGGCTACTCCGCTGACGCGGGCCCCGCCCGGCCGACCGGGAGAAAGGAGCTCAGCGCAGCCGGGTGACGGTGACGACCTGATGGCGGGTGGTGCCCGCCGCCACCTCGACGAGTGGGCCGGTATCGACGGCGGTGTAGGGCTCGCCAGCCGGGGTGCGGGCACTGCGGGCCGGGGTCGAGTCCGCGCAGGTGGATGCCGCGGGCCCCGGCCAGCGGCCCGGGCCGGGTCTGGGAGAGGGGCAGACGGGCATCGGGCAGACGCACCACGACCCTGCACATCCGCCTCGGCGTCCGCGAGATGCGGCACGACCTCACTGCACCGCCCACCGTGTTGCCTCGGGAACTCCCAGGAAGTGCCAGCTAGAGGCGGAAATCCTGCCCCGTTCTCCGGCAGGCGCTGTCCCGGGCGAGGGGGCGGGGGCCGCTGCTGACCCCCGCCCGTGTGCGTCACTCGGTCTTGAGGGTGATGGCCTGCACCGGGCAGGCGCGTGCCGCCTCCTTCAGCATCGGGTCGTCCGCTCCGTCGGCGCTCTCGGGCAGCAGTGCGCTGAAGCCGTCGTCGTCCTGGGTGAAGACGCCGGGGGCGGTCAGGACGCACTGGCCCGCGCCGATGCAGCGGTCCGTGTCGATCGTGATCCGCATCAGCCGCGCCCCCAGCTGACAGGCAGTTCGATGAGGCCCTGGATGGTGTCGCCGGGCTTGATCGGGACCTCGTCCGGCGGGACGGCGAGCCGCAGGCCGGGGACCCGGGCGAGGAGGGAGGTGAAGGCGATCTCCAGCTCCAGGCGGGCGAGGTTCTGCCCGAGGCACTGGTGGATGCCGAAGCCGAAGGCCAGGTGGTGGCGGGCGCTTCTGCGGACGTCGAGGTCGTCCGGTTCGGGGTAGACGGCGGCGTCGCGGTTGATGGCCGAGGCGGCGAGGAAGACGCCCTCGCCCGCGCGGATGGTCTGCCCGGCCACCTCGATGTCGGCGGTGGCGATCCGCTGGAGCGCGTCGGCGATCGACAGGAATCGCAGGAGTTCCTCCACCGCGTCGCGGATCAGCTCCGGCTCCGCCCGCAGGGCGTCGAGCTGTTCCGGGTGTTCGAGGAGGGTGAAGGTGCCGAGCGAGATCATGTTGGCGGTCGTCTCGTGCCCGGCGACCAGCAGGATCAACGCGATCCGCGCCAGTTCCTCGCGGTCGACCTCGCCGGTGTGCAGCCGTTCGCGGACGAGGTCGTCGAGCAGGCCTTCGGCGGGCGCCGCCGTGTCCGTGGGGCGGCTCCCGGCGGCCCGGCTCTTCCGGTCGACCAGACCCACGAGGTAGTCCATGAGGTCCAGGCGCGCCTCCTCGGACTCGTCGGCCGTCTTGCCGCGCAGCAGGCGGCGCGAGGCCTCTTCGAAGAAGTCGTGGTCGGCGTACGGCACGCCGAGGAGCTCGCAGATCACCATGGACGGCACCGGAAGGGCGAACGCGGACACCAGGTCCACGGGCGGGCCCTGTTCGAGCATGGCGTCGAGGAGCTGGTCGACGAGGTGCTGGATGCGGGGCCGCATCGCCGCCACCCGTTTCACGCCGAACGGCGGTATGAGCATGCGGCGCTGTCTGTTGTGTTCGGGGTCGTCCACGCCGAGGAGCGCGGTCCGCACCCGGCGCGAGAGCTCGAAGCGGGGGGCGAGGGAGGGGAAGGCGGGATTCTGCCGGTTCGCGGAGAGCCGGTCGTCGGTGAGCAGCGCCTGGGCCTCGGCGTGCCCGGTGACGACCCAGGCCTCGGTGTGGTCGTAGAGGGTGATGCGGCTGAGCGGGCCCTGTTCGCTCAGCGGGCGGTAGCCGGCGGGCGGGTGGTAGGGACAGGTGCGGTCCTGAGGAAAGGGAGCTGCTTGCGTCATGCTGTCTCCGGTTTCGGACGGGCGTGCAGGTCTGCCGGTCCCCCGAGGCGTTCCGCTCCCCACTACATGCCCTCTACAGCGATTTCGATGACGTGTGGTTCGGCCAACTTCGTCGCGCATGTCCCCCGCCTCGATGACGAAGGCCGGAAACAGTGCCTTGCGGGGCCGCGCGGTCTCGCGTCCGCCCCGTCACCGTCGATCCACTCCGGACCCGGACGCCGCGTTCGGCCGACCGAAATGGCCGGTTGTCGCTGTTCATTCCATCGGGCTACCAGGACTTTCTCCCGTACCGCACGGCGGCGAGGCTCGGGAGGAACCATTCCTTCGCACCAGGAGGTACCCATGCGCACTCGCGTGCTTCTCGCCTCGGCCGCACTCGCCGTGACGACGCTGGTCGGCGGCGCCACCTCGGCCGCCGCCGACGCCGACGCCGACGGCACGGTGGAGAACTCGCCCGGCGTCCTGAGCGGCAACCTCGTCCAAGTGCCGGTCGACATCCCCGTGAACCTCTGCGGCAACACCGTGAACGTCGTGGGCGTGCTGAACCCCGCCACGGGCAACACCTGCTCCGACGGGCACTGACTCCTACCGTGGCGCGGCGAGGCCCTTGAGGTCGCGGACGTACCAGTTGTGGCACGTCCCGTCCGTCTCCCGGACCTGCTTCATGTACGTGAAGCCCGCGCGCCGCGCCACCGCCTCCGACGCGGCGTTGGCGGGGTCGACCCGGATCACGCCGACGCGCGCGCCCTCGGTCGCCGTGTAGCGGCAGACCAGGTCGACCGCGCGGGTCGCGAGGCCCCGGCCCCGCCAGGCGGGGTAGAGCCCGTAGGCGATGTTGGCCGCGCCGGGGGCGAGGCCCGGGACGGTGAGCCGTACGTCGATGGTGCCCGCGAGGGTCAGGTCGTCACCGGCGCGCACGCCGAAGGCGCGCAGCGTTCCCTTGTCGGCCCACTGGTCCTGGCAGTGGCGCACGTACTCCTCCGTGCTCGCCCGGGTGCTGGGCTCGCCGTTGAGCCAGCGCACGAGGAGGTCGTCCTCGCCCGCCAGGTGCGCGTCGACGTCCTCCAGGGTCAGGGGGGACAGGGTGACCACGCCGTCCGACAGCTCGATGTTTCGCACGGGGCGACTGTCGTCCTCTGTCGCCGCGAGGGCAAGCGAATATCGCGGGCGTGCCGTGGGGCGTGGGGTCAGCGCCCCACGGCACGGGCTCAGGAGGCCACGTACTCCCGCAGGTGACGTGCCGTCAGCGTATCGGCGTCCGCGACCAGTTGGGAGGGAGTGCCGGTGAACACCACTTCGCCGCCGTCGTGTCCGCCGCCCGGCCCGAGGTCGATGATCCAGTCGGCGTGGGCCATGACGGCCTGGTGGTGTTCGATGACGACCACCGAGTTGCCGTCGTCGACGAGCCGGTCGAGGAGCGCGAGCAGCTTGTCCACGTCGGCGAGGTGCAGTCCGGTCGTCGGCTCGTCCAGGACGTACGTGGACGACTTCTCGGCCATGTGGAGGGCGAGCTTGAGGCGCTGCCGCTCGCCTCCGGAGAGGGTGTTGAGCGGCTGGCCGAGGCGCAGATAGCTCAGCCCGACGTCGTCGAGGCGGCCGAGGATGGTGTGCGCCTGGCCCGACGGGAAGAAGGCGTACGCCTCCGCGACCGACATGCCGAGCACCTCGCTGATGTTCTTGCCGCGCAGCGTGTACGTCAGGACCTCGGGCGTGAACCGCTTGCCCGCGCAGCCCTCGCACACCGAGGCGACCTGCGCCATCATCGCGAGGTCGGTGTAGACGAGGCCGATGCCGTTGCACTTCTGGCAGGCGCCTTCGGAGTTGGCGCTGAACAGCGCCGCCTTGACGCCGTTGGCCTTGGCGAAGGCGGTGCGGATGGGGCCGAGGAGGTTCGTGTACGTCGCCGGGTTCGAGCGGCGCGAGCCGCGTATCGGCGCCTGGTCGGCGACCACGACCCCGTCCTGCCCCGACAGATAGCCGTGGATCAGGGAGCTCTTGCCGGAGCCCGCGACGCCGGTGACCACGGTGAGCACCCCGAGCGGCACGTCCACCGCCACGTCCTTGAGGTTGTGCCGGTCGGCGCCCTTGATGGACAGGCGCCCCTGGGGCGTACGGACGCGCGTGCGCAGCTCGGCGCGGTGTCCGAGGTGCCGTCCGGTGAGCGTGCCGGACGTGCGCAGGCCCGCGACGTCGCCGGTGTAGCAGATCTCGCCGCCCGCCTCCCCCGCGCCGGGGCCGAGGTCCACGACGTGGTCGGCGATCGCGACGACCTCCGGCTTGTGCTCGACGACGAGCACGGTGTTGCCCTTGTCGCGCAGCCGCAGCAGCAGGCCGTTCATGCGCTGGATGTCGTGCGGGTGCAGGCCGGTGGTCGGTTCGTCGAACACGTACGTCACGTCGGTGATGCTGGAGCCGAGGTGGCGGACCATCTTCACGCGCTGCGCCTCGCCGCCGGACAGCGTGCCCGAGGGCCGGTCCAGACTGAGGTAGCCGAGGCCGATCTCCACGAGTGAGTCCAGCAGGTCCCGCAGCCCGGCGAGCAGCGGCGCCACGCCGGGCGCGTCGATGCCGCGGACGAACGCCGCCAGGTCGCTGATCTGCATCGCCGAACACTCGGCGATGTTCAGCCCGCCCACCTTCGAGGCGAGTGCGGCCCGGGTGAGGCGGCTGCCCCCGCAGAGCGGGCAGCGGGCGAAGACGACCGCCCGCTCGACGAAGCTCCTGATGTGCGGCTGGAGCGACTCGCGGTCCTTCGCCAGCCAGCTCCGCTGCATCTTGGAGACGAGGCCTTCGTAGGTGAAGCCGTTGGCGCCCACCTTCACCTTGACCGGCGCCTTGTGCAGGAGGTCCTCCCACTCCCGCGCGGTGAAGTCCCGCAGCTTCTTGTCGGGGTCGTGGAAGCCGGAGTTGACCATGATCTGCCAGCTCCAGGAGTCCACCGCGTAGTAGGGAACGGTGATGGCGCCCTCGTTCAGCGAGAGGTCGCGGTCCACCAGCTGGTCGGCGTCGACGGTGGAGACCTCGCCGGTGCCCTCGCAGTCCGGGCACATGCCCTCGGGCAGGTTGAAGCTGAAGGCACCCGCGGTGCCGATGCCCGGCTCGCCGAGGCGGCTGAAGATGATGCGCAGCATCGTGTAGGCGTCCGTGGCGGTGCCCACCGTGGAGCGCGAGTTGGCGCCCATCCTCTCCTGGTCGACGACGATGGCCGCGCTGAGGTTGCGCAGCTCGTCGACGTCGGGTCGGCCGACGCTCGGCATGAACGACTGGATGAACGCGGCGTACGTCTCGTTGATGAGCCGCTGCGACTCGGCGGCGATCGTGCCGAAGACCAGCGAGGACTTCCCCGAGCCCGAGACTCCGGTGAAGACGGTCAAGCGCCGTTTCGGCAGGTCGAGGGAGACGTTCCGCAAGTTGTTCGCCCGCGCGCCGCGGACCTGGATCACGGTGTGGCTGTCTGCGGGGGTGACGTTCACGAGCGCTCCTCGCACGTTGGTTCGACCGGAGGGATCAGCGTACACCGTACCCAGTTGGGCCGAAGGGTCATGCGCCGCACCATCCCGACCGGGGCGTTCGCCAAGGCATCACGCTCCGCGCGCGCAGAAAGGCTTCTTCTCTCCCATAAGCCCACCATTCGGGTGAGTTCCCGCATGCCGCCCTCGCGCCGGGGGCAGCCTGGCCGTGCCCGCCCACGAGCCTTGGGCAGGGATCCCCCAGTGACGCGAAGGTGCCCATGCTCCGCAAACTCGCCCTGTCGGCCGCTGCCCTGGTCACCGCCCTCACCCCCGCGCTCACCACGGCCCCCGCGTCGGCGGCCGGGCCCGGCGTCGAGCGCGGCCCCGGCGAAGTGTGCTTCTGGACCCAGCCGGGCCAGCACGGCACGGGCTTCTGCTACAAGCCCCCGGGCTACCGGGACCTGCCCGATTCCCACCACGACAAGACCGCCTCGTTCCGCTCGGACGCCAACCAGAACCTGTACGCGATCGACTGGGGGCGGCACGACTGCTACTACCGCCTGATCCGGCCGTACGACTTCAGCGACAACTGGTCCTGGGGATCGCGGATCGACGGCGTGTCCGACAAGGACGAGGGCTGCCAGGCGGCCTGACCGGCCCGGCGGCGGCCGTCGGCGCACCCGTCCCGCGCCCGGCAGCCCGCGGAGCAGCCACCCCGACCACCCGAGAAGTCCAAGCGAAGCGAACAGAAAGGCCCCTCCCGCCCATGAGCACGAAGCCCGTCCCCTCCGCCCCCAAGACCTCCGCCAAGCGCGGCCTGTTCGCCGCCGTCGCGGCCGCCGCCCTGCTGATGACGGGTGGCCTGGTCGCGGCCACGCCCGCCGGTGCCGCCGACTGTCCCAGCGGCGAGTTCTGCACCTGGGAGCACGCCGACTACAAGGGCCAGCGCGCCAACTGGTCCGGTGACGACGGCTGGTGGGAGAGCTGGATCGCCGACGAGGACTCCTCCTGGGCCAACCACGGCATCTCGGGCCCGGGCATCAAGGACCACGTCCAGGTGTACTCGCGGGCCCACCAGGGCGGCCACATGACCATCTGCCTCACGCCGGGCCAGGAGGTCAACTACAACGGCGCGGCCAACGACAACGGCGACTCCCACACCTGGGCCATGAGCTGCTAGGCGCCGGTCCACAGTGCGGGCCCGCACCCCCTTTCGGGGTGCGGGCCCGTTCCCGCGTTCAGTGCGGGCGCACGTGTCCGCCGCGCCCGGCGAGCGCACCGGTGACGGCCATCGGTACGGCGATGACGACCAGGCCGACCAGGCCCGCGGTCCAGTGCCCGCTCAGGTCCCGCACGGCGCCGAAGAGCGTGGGCCCGACAGCGGCCACCAGATAGCCCACGCACTGCGACATCGCCGAGAGCAGCCCGGCCTCCTCGATGGTGCGGGCCCGCATCGACATAAAGGCGATGCCCAGGCTCAGGACGGCCCCGAGGCCGAGGCCGAGGAGCGCGGCCCACAGGGTGGCGGCGCCGGTCGGCGCGGCGGCCAGCCCGATCAGCGCCACGGCGCACAGCGCGCTGCCGAGCACGGCCAGGTGGCTCTGCCGCCGGGAGCGCTGCGCGGCCACGGGCACCAGCAGGGACGTGAGCATCGCGAAGCCCATGCAGACGGCGAGCAGTACTCCGGCCCGGCCCTCTGAGTAGCCATGGGAGATGTAGAAGGAGGGCAGCCAGGTGGTGGCCGTGTAGTAGATGAGGGACTGGAACGCGTAGAACAGGGCCACGGCCCAGGCGAGCCGGTCGCGCCACAGCGATCCGCCCGGGCCCGGGGCGGCGCGGGGGCGCCGCGCGGGACCGCGGCGCAGGCGCGGCGCCCACACCAGCACCGCGACGAGCGCGAGGAGCCCCCACAGGGCGAGCCCGCCGGACCAGTCGAGGCCGAGCCCGTCGCGCAGCGGTACCGTCGCGGCGGCCGCCACGGCGCCGCCGCCGACGAGCATCGCGGAGTGCAGGCCGGACATCAGGCCCACGTGGCGGTGGAAGTCCCGTTTGATCAGGGCCGTCACGACGACGTTGGCCACGGCCACGGCCGCGCCGATCAGGAAGGTCCCGGCGAACAGCGGGGGCAGCGCGGGCACGAGGCGCACGGCGGCTCCGGCCAGGAGGAGCAGGAGCACGGCGACGAGGGTGCGCTCCATGCCGTGGCGGCGGGCGAGGCGGGGCGCGAGCGGGGCGAAGACGCCGAAGCAGATCAGCGGCAGCGTGGACAGGACGCCCGCGGCGCCGTTGGACAGGCCGGTGGCGTGCCGGATGTCGTCCAGGAGGGCCGAGACGGCCACGATGACGGGCCGCATGTTCAGGCCGACCAGGAGCACGGCCAGGGCGTACGGGAGCAGGCGGCGGGCAGGGGGTGCGGTTGACGTTGCGGCTGCGGTCAAGGAGTCGGGTCCGGAGGACGTGGTGGCTCCGGGCTCGGCGGGAGAGTTCACGACGCACTTCCTCGGGGGTGACGGGGCGGACCGCCCGGCAGGTCAGGAGGTGACGGTTGGTCAGGCCCGGTCAGGCGGACCGCTCCGCCGCGTAGCACGTGTGGCAGACGACGCGGCGGCCCGGCAGGTCCCGTGTCGCCTTGCCCATGCCGCCGGCCTGGTGCAGGACGAGCGGCGTGACGTGGCCGTGGTCCGTGCAGACGACCAGGTGGCAGCGGCTGCAGATGCCGATGCCCGCGGTGTCGCTCCTGCCGTCGAGGGCGCAGTCGTAGCACTTCATGGGGGTCTCCGTCGGGGTCGCGCGCCGGCGGCCTCCCGGTTCGGGGCAGCGAAGTCCCGGGGAACCGGGGGCGGCGCGTCGGATGAGGGGTAGGGGTCGCGTGCGGCAGCGGCGGTCGCACACCGAGCCGCGGGGTGCTCGGCGGTCCGTTGCCGTACGAGACAGTAGCCCGCTAGTTTGGACAGAGTCAATTCTAGGATCGGATCTCGCCCAGGGCGCCCGGGGTGATCCCGTTAGACTTCCGGGACGGAACTGGGGGTGCATCGTCATGGAGCAGCGAGCGGCCGACCTGCTCAGGGCCAAGGGGCTGCGCAGCACGGCGCAGCGTCGCGCGGTGCTGACCGCCCTGCACGGTCACCCGCACTCCACGGCGGCCGAACTGGAAAGCCGCATCGGCGTCACCGGCGGCGGGGCGCCCTCCTCCGGGGGCCTGTCCCGGCAGGGCCTGTACAACGTCCTCGACGACCTCGGGCGGGCGGCACTGATCCGCTGCATCGAGCCGGCGGGCTCCCCCACCCGTTACGAACTCCGCGTCGGGGACAACCACCACCATCTGGTCTGCCGGTCCTGCGGCCGCATCGAGGACGTCGACTGCAGCGTCGGCCACGCCCCCTGTCTGGAGCCCGGGGACGACCGGGGCTTCGCGGTCGACGAGGCGGAGATCATCTGGTGGGGCCTGTGCGCGGACTGCCGACCGGCCCGCGGCTGACTCAGGGCCTCACGCCCAGCGACCGTCACTCCCCCGCCACCCTTCCCGTCGGAACCGGGAACGTTTCCCGGCCCGCCCCGGCCACCGCCCCTGGCTTCCGGGTGCCTCCCGGCAGCACGCTCTAGGAGCTGTCAGAACAGGGAGGAAACGGTATGAAACTCTCGATCCGCAGGCTCGCCACCGTCGGCACCGCGCTCGCCGCGACCGTGGTGCTCATGGCCCCCACCGCTTCTGCCGTCAAACCAGGCGAGACGTTCCGCTACGGCAGCCTGGACTGCACCGCCTCAGCGGACATGAACGGGAACGGGGCGCTGAAGTGCACCGGCACCATGGACGTCACCTGGCGGGCCAAGGTGAAGTGCAAGGCGGGCTTCACGTCCTACGGCTCGTGGCAGACCAACGCCCAAGGCGGCACCAAGGAGTCCAAGTCCGAGTCCAAGTGCGTCTTCGCCGTCGAAGACGTCACTATCGACCCCATCGTCTGATCCGCGCCCGTCCGGCCCGAAATTCGTTGGCACGCGCCACGGCGCCGTGGCTAACCTGGCGTTCGCACTGTTGATCGCCGACCGGGCCGTGTGCCCGTAGAGAGGGGTGCTTGATGCCCCGGGTCGCGCCGAGCGCGCCTCGCCGCACCGTCTGACCGTCCGCTTCGCCGCCGCCATGTCCGCGCGGCGGCCGGACACCGGTCTATGGTGCCTTCCTTCGCCGAAGCCGCTCGGCCTGCTCTTGCTGTCGTTTCCCTTCCCTCAGCAAGGAGTACCCGGGTGTCCCACACCACCGGAGCTCGTCAGAGCGACGCCCACAACACCCTCAGGATCGGCACGTTCACCTGCGCCTGGTGCGGCCTCACCGTGTCCGCCACCGCCGACGGCGTCCCGCGCGACCACTGCCCCTCGTGCCTGCACTCGCAGCACGTCGTCGACCACGTCGAGGGCGGCCCGAGCGAGTGCCGGGGGCGGATGACCCCGATAGCCATCGCCGTCCTGCGGACCGGCGACTGGCGGGTCATCCACCGCTGCGTGCGCTGTGACGAGCTCACGTCGAGCCCCGTCCGCACGGACGACAACCAGCTCATCCTGATGCGCATGGCGGTGCGGCCGCTCGCCCAACCGCCCTTCCCGCTCGAAGCGTTCGGCACCCTGTGAGCCGGGCCGAGGGGAAGGACACCACCATGCCGCGACGCAACCACACCCCCGAGCCGTCATCGGCGCGCCGCCGCCCGCAACGGCACAAGGACGTCCTGCACGGTCGGGGCGGGCACCGCGCACACGACTTCCGGTGCGTGGGCTGCCGACTCGACGTGCCCCTGGACGCGCCGGGCACCGGGCACCGCAACCACTGCCCGCACTGCCTGGCCAGCCTGCACGTCGACCACCGCGTGCCCGGCGACCGCGCCTCACCCTGCCGCGGCCGCATGACGGCGCTGACCATGACCGCGCGCCCGGACGGCGAGTGGATGCTCATCCACGAGTGTCTGACGTGCGGCGAGCTCAGCGCCAACCGTGTCGCGGGTGACGACAACGCACTGGTCCTGGTGCGGCTGGTCCTCAAACCGCTCCAGGACACCGGGGTAGCCCGCCGGACGCTGCTCACCCTGTGAGGACCGGGGCCGCCGTGTCACCACGGCGGCCCCGCCCCCCTCTCGTTCCCGAAAGGGCTACGGTGCCATCTCGTACGTCCCGGCCAGCGCCTCGACGCGGGCCCAGACGCGCGCCGAGCGGGCCTCGTCGACGACCGGGCGCCGGACCGCGCCGAGGGCCCAGCTCTGCTGCCGCTCGGTGGCGGAGTCCTTGCCGTGCAGTTCGACGGCGTACCCGGAGAAGTCCCGTACGAGGACGGCGAAGAGCTCGTCGAGCACGTCCTGCGCCAGGCCCGTCAGGCGCGCCTGCTCCAGGATGAGCTGGCCGTGCACGACGAGCGCGAAGAGCTGGCCGACGGCGAGGAGCAGATCGAGGTCGCGGCTCTGCTCCTCGTCCGGGGCGGCCGTGGTGACGAACGCGCAGAGCGCGTCGGCCTGTTCGCGGAAGCGGGCGACGTTGGGCACCTCGGCGTACGCGTCGTAGGCGGTGCGCCAGTCGTGGAAGCGGATGGCGCCGAGGCCCCGGGCCGGTCCCTGCTGGAAGAGGAAGGCGTCGTCGGCCGCGTCCAGGCGGGTCGGCACGGGCGCGTACTCGGCCGGGTTCAGCAGGTGGTTGCCCATGAACTTCAGGATCAGGGCCAGGTTGACGTGGACCGTGCCCTCCAGCTTGGGCAGGCCCCGGATCTCCGTGGCGGCCTGGGCGAAGTAGGTGTCCTTCTCGAAGCCCTTGGCCGCGATGACGTCCCACATCAGGTCGATGACCTTCTCGCCCTCCGTGGTCACCTTCATCTTCGTCATCGGGTTGAAGAGGAGGTAACGGCGGTCGTCGGGCCCGGCCGAGCGGAAGTAGTCCACGGCGCGGTCGCTGAACAGCTTCATCCCCACGAGGCGGACGTAGGCGTCGGTCAGCTCGCGGCGCACGTGCGGGAAGGCGGTGACCGGACGGCCGTACAGGATGCGGTTCTGCGCGTGCGTGACGGCCTCGTACATCGCGTGCTCGCAGATGCCGATCGCGCCGGTGCAGAGGTTGAACTTGCCGACGTTGACGGTGTTGAGCGCGGCGTCGAAGGCGGCACGGCCGGTGTGCAGGACGTCCTCGGCCGCGACCGGGTAGTCGTCGAGCCGGAACTCGCTCACGTACTTCGAGGAGTCCACGACGTTCTTCACCAGGTGGTACGCCGCGTGGCGGCTGTCGGCGGCGAAGAAGACGTACGCCTCCGGGCCCTCCATGTCGGTGCGGCGGCCGAAGACGGAGACGAGGCCCGCGGCGTTGCCGTTGCCGATGTAGTACTTGGAGCCGCTGGCGCGGAAGCCGCCGTTCCCGTCGGGCTCCAGGAGCATGTCGGTGGAGTAGATGTCGGCGCCGTGGGTCTTCTCGGACAGGCCGAAGGCGAACACCTCGCCCTGCGCGAGGAGTTCGGCCGCGCGGGCGCGGGCGGCGGCGTTGTCGCTCTGCCAGACCGGGCCGAGGCCGAGGATGGTGACCTGCCACGCGTACCAGTAGTCGAGGCCGTAGAAGCCGAAGATCTCGTTGAGGGCGGCGATCCGGGCGGTGTCCCAGCGCTTGTCGCCCTCGCCCTCGCCCGCGGCGGACGCCGGGGTGAGGAAGGTCGCGAACAGGCCCTCCTTGGCGGAGAACTCCAGGAAGTCCGCGAGCCAGGCGCGGGAGCGGTAGTCCTCGATGAGCCGGCGCTTGCCGCGCGCCTCGAACCAGTCGACGGTCGCCCGCAGCAGCCTGCGGGTCTCGGGGTCGAAGTGGGTCGGGTCGTAGGTGTGGGGGTTGAACAGCAGCGCGTCGGCCATGGCCAGTCGCCTTTCCGGCTCGGGGTCGGGGAGGTCGGGGAAGGGGGCGGGAGAGCTGTGGGGGCGTCAGCGCCGGGCGCCGAGCCGTTCGAGGGTGGCGATCACGTCGTCGAGCCAGGTGAGCGTCATCTGTTCGTACGCGATGCCGCCGCGCAGCACGACGTGCTGGAGCTCCTGCCCGTCGTCGAGCACGGCGGGCGCCTCGGGCCCGGTGAAGTCGCGCCGCTCCCCCGCGCGGTAGTGAGCGAGCCGGTCGGCGTGCGCCTCGCGGTACCGCCGCACCTCGCGGATCAGCGCGGCCGGGTCGTCGAAGGCCGCGCCGCGGATCTTCACGGCGAGCTCGTGCCGGACGCTCTCGGGCTCGATCGGCTCGTGCAGCCAGCCCGAGAGCGCGGCGCGGCCGAGGGCCGCGACGGAGTACTCCTTCTTGTCGGGCCTGTCCTGCTGCGCCACCGCGCGGGCCTCGATCCAGGCGTCGCTCTCCATGCGCTTGAGCACGCGGTAGATCTGCTGGTGGGTGGCGGTCCAGAAGTACCCGATGGACCGGTCGAACCGCCGGGCCAGCTCATAGCCGGAGCCCGGCTGCTCCAGCAGGGAGACGAGGATCGCGTGCTCAAGCGCCATGCCCGAATCCTTCTATGCAACTCGTTGCATAGACAAGCGGCGCAGAGCAGGTGAGACACGGCTCACCCGGCCTCGCGGCGTGCCGCGCGGTCGGCGGGCGGGCTACGAGGGGTCGGCGCCCGCGGGCACTTCGTAGATCTTCCCGTCGACGCCCGCCCGGTAGAGCCTGCCCGCCGAGAAGCCGCGGTCGCCCTGGCCGTAGGTGACCTGGGTGGAGAGGTGCAGACCCGACTCCACGGCGCAGAGGCGTCCGTCCTCGACGCGCCAGATCTGGCCCGCGGCGTGCGTGGTGATCAGCGGCCGCCCCTTGCTGTCGAGGGTGAGCCCGTCGGGCAGGGCGAGGACGTCGGACGGGGCCACCGAGACCCAACGCCTCGGGTGGGCCGGGTCGTCGGCCGCGATGCGGTAGAGACCGGGGGCCACGGTGGTCTGGATGACGTACACCTGCGTCCCGTCCGGGGACACGGCGATGCCGTTGGGCTGGGGCACCCGGGCCCAGGCGGGGTCGACCCCGCCGTCCGGCGAGACGCGGCCGATGTTCCGCCCGCCCAAGGTCGTGGTGTACACGGTGCCGTCGGCCGCGAGGGCGACGCCGTCGATGCCGCCGAGTCCGGCGGCGTACGTGCTGACCTCGCCGGTGTCCGGGTCCACCAGGAGGAGCTTCGAGGTGGGCAGCGCGTCGCCGGTGAGCGAGTGCACGAGGTCGTTGCCGGTGCCGACCAGGAGGCGGCCGTCCGCACGCACGACGATTCCGCCGTTGGCCCCCACGTCGCCGGTGAGGGGTACGGGGGTGCGGCCCGGCGCGTCGATCCGGTAGACGCGGCCGGTGAAGTAGGCGGTGGCGAACATCCGCCCGCGCTCGTCCACGACGATCGACTCCACCCAGTCGGGGATGCGCGCCACCTGGACCGGCGTACCCCGCCCCGGGGCGGCACAGGCCGGTGCCGCGGACGCGGGGGCGGGTGCGAGCACACCCGCGGCCGCGGCCAGCAGGGCCATCGACGCGATGCCGCGGCCCGGCCCGCGCAAGACTCCGCGCGGCCTCCGGCTCACCTTCAACGTCATCGGTTCTCCTCCGTCGTCGGGTCGTGTGCCGGGCGAAGTATCGGCTCCGGGAGCGGCGAGCACCACCGTCGGGAGGCGTCGGCTTGGGCACACCGGTGGCGGGCGCGGGCGGCGGCGCACGCCGTAGGGTCGGCGTATGCGCATCGTGTCCCTGCTCCCCGCCGCCACCGACATCGTCGCCGAACTCGGCCTGATGGAGGGGCTCGTCGGGCGCACCCACGAGTGCGACTGGCCACCCCGGGAGGTGGCGGGCGTGCCCGTGGTGACCGGTGCCGATCTGGACCAGGACGCCTTGAGCAGCCGTGAGATCTCCGACGCGGTGGGCGGGTCGGCGCACTCCGGGTCCTCGCTGTACTCCCTCGACACCGAGGCCCTCGCGGCCCTGCGCCCCGATGTGGTCCTCACCCAGGACCTGTGCGACGTCTGCGCGGTGTCGTACGAGCGGGTCAGCCGCACCGTGCGGCTCCTGGACGCGGACACCCGCGTCCTGAGCCTGGAGCCGCGCACCCTCGACGACGTGCTGGACTGTCTGGTCACGGTCGGCTCCGTGCTCGGGGTGCGGGGGCGCGCCGCGTCGCGCCGGGACGGACTGCGGGCCCGTCTCGACCGGGTGCGCGCGCTGACCGCGGGGCGTGCGCGGCCCCGGGTGGTCGCGATCGAGTGGCTGGACCCGCTGTGGCCCGCCGGGCACTGGGTGCCCGAGCAGATCTCCGCCGCCGGGGGCGAGGCGCTCCTCGCCGGGCCCGGGGAGCACACCGGGCCCATGACGTGGGACGCGGTGCGGGCGGCCCGGCCCGACGTGCTGCTCGTGCTGCCCTGCGGCTTTCCGCCCGAGCGGACGCTGCGCGAGACGGACCTGCTCACCCGGCTGCCCGGCTGGTCGGAGCTGCCCGCCGTCCGGTCGGGGCGCGTCTGGGTCCTGGACGGGCCCGCGTACTTCAACCGGCCGGGACCGCGCGTGGTCCGCGGGGCGGAGGTGCTGGCCCACGTCCTGCACGGGGTGGGCGCCGGGGCGGCGGTGACCGCGGGCGAGGCGCGCCCGCTGCCCTGACCTGAACGCGCCGCCCCGGCGCGGTGGTTCAGGACACCGCGCGGCGTCGCGGCGGGGTGAAGGCGTACAGGTCGAGGATCTCCGGCCGCGGAGCGACGCCGGGGCCCCCGGCGCGGACCCAGGCGACGATGTCCTCGGTCGCGTCCGCGTCGTTGACCAGGCCGAGCCACACCGGCCGGGCACCGGCCGCCCGGCCCTCGGCGGAGGGCTGGACCACGATGACGTTGGCCTGGTCGCACACGTCCAGGCAGGCGGAGACGCGTACGGGTGCCTCGGCCCGCAGGCGCGCGGTCTGTGCGGCGTGGTCGACGCCGGTCACCTTCGGAGTGCCGCAGCAGCAGTCCCGGCAGACGACGACCCGGCAGGGCGCCGGGCCGGTGGCCGTGTCGTGACTTCCTGCGGTGCCGGACGACTTCCGGGCCTGTCTTGCGGGCATGCCGCGTCCTGCCTCTCTCCGGGGAGATCCGCCCCGGTGTTGTGCGGAGGAGGCGACCGCGTGAGTCTCCTGGCTTACGGGTCGCTGTCCGTCCCGGCCTTCCCACCCCCTGCGGGGCGGTGGCAGGCCGGGACGCGCTCGCCGATCACAGTGGCGGGACCGCGCCGGATTCACACCGGCTTCCTCGGACCGCCGTCGCCTTGTCGCCCGTCATCATTCCATCCGGCGGCCCCGAGCGGCCCGGGGGTCCCGCTCCGGAACCTCGTCAGCCGCCGCACAAGGTCACCGGCAGGGCCTGGACGCTGTTGCTGACGAAGGACGGCAACGGCACCAACTCCGCGCGCGGCACGGCGAGCTCCATGTCCGGGAACCGCCCGAACAGGCCCGGCAGCGCGATGCCCACCTCCAGCCGGGCCAGGGCCGCGCCGAGGCAGTGGTGCGGGCCGTGACCGAAGGAGAGGTGCCTCGGCCGTGGCCGGGCGGTGTCGAACTCGGCGGCGTCGGGGCCGAATCGGTCGGGATCCCGGCCCGCGGCCGCGTACGAGGCCAGGATGGCCTCGCCGCGCGGGATCACCACGTTCCCGACGGGGATGTCGTCGAGGGCGTAGCGCAGCGGGAAGTGCGCGACGGGCGGGTCCCAGCGCAGGGTCTCCTCCACCACGGCGTCCCACGGCCGTTGCCCGGTGGTGACGGCGGCGCGCTGCTCGGGGTGGGTGAGCAGCGCCGCGGTCGCGTTGGTGATCAGGTTGAGGGTGGTGCCGTGGCCCGCGACGAGGACGAGGATCAGGGTGCCGATCAACTCCGGCTCCGAGAGCCGGTCCCCGTCGTCACGCGCGGCGATCAGCTGGCTGGTCAGGTCCTCCCCCGGCCGCTTCCGCCGGTCGGCGACGAGGTCGGCGAGCAGCGCGTGCAGGCGTTGTTGGGTGGTGAGGGTCTCTTCGGGCGGGGTGACGCTGCTGGTCAGGCTGGCGGAGAGGTTCCGGAAGTCGTCGAAGCGCTCGTGGGGCACGCCGAGCAGGTCGCCGATCACCGCCATGGGCAGCGGATAGGCGAAGTGGCGGCGCAGGTCCACGGGATCGGTGCCGCCCTCGGCGAGGCCGTCGAGGAGGCTCTGGGTGACCGCCTCGACGCGGGGCCGCATCGCGGTGACGCGCCGCGCGGTGAAGGCCTGCGTGACCAGCTCGCGCAGTCGGCGGTGCTCCTCTCCGTCGGCGGTGGTCATGCCGCGGTTGGTGACCATGCCGATCAGCGGCCAGCCCTCCGGCACCTCTCCCGCCCGCAACGCGGACCAGTGCGCCGGGTCCTTCGCCGTACGAGGGTCCGCCAGGAGTTCCTGGAGGAGTTGGTGGCGGGTGAGGACCCAGGCGGGCACTCCACCGGGGAGCCGCACGCGCACGGCGGGGCCGATCGCGCGGAGCCTCCGGTTCTCGCCGTGCAGGTCACCGGCGCTCGCGTCGAGGCGGAAGAGAGGGGGTTGGCTGTCCACGGGTCACCTCTGGCTGGGGTCGACGAGGGATCGATCGCGGAGCGTGTGCGGGGACGGGCGTGGCGTGGCACGGGGCGTGCGCCGTGTGCGCCTCACGCGGTGTGTGCCTCGCAGGGTGTGCGCCTTGTACGGCGTACGCGGACACCGTGCGGGGCGGGCGTACGCGGGGCGGCTACTGGATCGTACGGCGCTGCGCGAGCCCGGTGAAGAGCGCGCGCGACGCCTGGCGACGGTCCGTGGGAGCCCGCCCGGCCTGAGATGTGACGGGTGTTCAGCCTGTCGTGGCCGCGGGGTCGGGCTCGGGCTCAGTCTCCGGCTGCGGCTGCGGCTGCGGCTGGGCGCGGTCGGCCGTGGCGCTGGCGACCGTCATCCGCAGCGGGGGCAGGGACGCGACGAAGGTGCCGAGGGCCAGGACGACGCCGAGCACCCCGGCGCCCGCCGTGTCGAGGACGGCGCCGACGGCCAGCGGCCCGATGCCGGTGCCCAGCGCGCTCGCTCCGCTCAGGGAGGCCACCAGGCGTCCGCTCGGGTCGAGGAGCGCGGCGGCCGCGAGGGTCTGTACCAGGACGGCCAGTTGGCAGGCCTGCCACAGGACGGCCGCGACGATGAAGAGCACCGGGTCGTGGGTGAGCACCAGGGCGGCCATCGACAGGGCCTGTGCCGTGATGAAGGCGGCCAGGGACCGCGTACGGCCGAAGCGGCGGGCGGCGGCGGGGCCGAGCACGGCGCCGACGAGGGCCACGACGCCGGAGACGGCGAGGACCACCGACACGGCCGACGGCGACATGCCGGTGTGTTCGCGGCCGAAGACCGAGGCGTACGCCCAGGCGCCCTGGGTGACGGCCCACAGCAGCGCGATCCCGCCCAGCAGGACCCAGGAGGGGGTGGCCGCGTCGTGCGGCGTGGCGGCCGGGGCGGTCCCCGCCGTGGCTGCCCCGGCCTGCGCGGCCCCGTTCGTGGTCGGCCCGTCGGGAAGGCCGCCCACCAGGGGCCAGGCGAGCAGACAGCACAGCGCCATGACCAGGAAGCCGGTGCCCTCCCCCACGCTGTGGTTGGCCGCGGGCACCGCCATGATCAGCAGGGCGGTCACGGCCACCGTGCCCGCGATGGTGGCCGCGGACGCCTTGTCGGCGTCGTCGGTGGCGGCGATCGCCGCCGTGGCCGCGGCGTAGACCGCGCCGAGTCCGCCGCCGATGACGAGGTTGGCCAGGATCAGGGTCGGCAGGTCGCTCGCCGCGGTCGCCCCGACGAAGCCCGCGAGGCCGACGGCGAGACCGGTGCGGGCCATGCGGACGCGGCCGGGGCGCGCGGCCCGCGCGGCGAGGCGCAGGGTGACGAGCGCGGTGGCCATGAGCTGGGCGGCGCCGACGAGTCCCGCACCGGAGTCCCCAAGGGCGAACCGTGAGGAGAAGTCGTCGACGAAGAGGGGCATCAGGTTCGCCCCGCCGTTGCCGAGGGTGGCTCCGGCGATCAGCGCGACGGCGACGCCGAGGGTCAGGGCGGCCGTGCCGCGCGCCCTCATCGACGCCCCCGCGGGGTGCGGTCGGCCACAGGTGCTCGGCGGGTGGGCGGGAGTGCGACAGCCATGGGATTCCCATCGGTAGGAGGTGCGGAAGGAGTGGGTCCGGCCCCGGAGCCTCGGGGGCGCCGCTCCGGAGTCACGGGTCCGGCCCCGGAGTCACGGGTGCGCCGCCCCGGTGGTCACGGGTGCGCCGGGTGGGCGTCCGTGACCACCGGACGGGGCGGGTGCGGCAGGTGGGGCGGCGGTGAGGGGCGGCGGGTTCAGCCGGTCCAGACGTCCTCGACGTAGCGGCCGGACTCGGTGAGCCCGGTGAGCCAGGCGGCGGCCTCGGCGTCGGACGCGCCGGTGTGCTCGCGGTGGACGGCCAGGAACGCCTCCCGCACGGCGGGGGCCATCCGGCGGCCGTCACCGCAGACGTAGACCCGGCCGCCCGCCTCCAGCACGTCCCAGACCTCGGCGCTCTCCCGGGCGATGCGGTCCTGGACGTAGCGGGCGCCGTCCTCGGGAGCCTGGGAGAAGACGGGCCGCATGCTGACGGCTCCGGCCGTCTCGGCCGTCTCGAACTCCTCGCGGTGCAGGTAGTCGACCTCGGGGTGGTCGCAGCCGAAGTAGCACAGCAGCGTGCCGGAGGACCCGGTGTGCAGGCGGTCGAGCACGGCTCCGCGGAAGGGCGCGAGGCCGGTGCCCGCGCTGACCAGGATGACCGGGACCGCGTCGTCCTCGGGCAGCCGGAAGGACTCGCCGCACGGCAGGACCCTGGCCTGGACGGTGTCCCCGGCCCGCACGGTCTGGACGTAGTGCGAACCGATGCCGTGGAAGGTGCCCTCGCCCGCGCGGTGGGGCGCGGCGAGCAGCGACACCATCAGGTCGATCTCGCCGGGCGCGGCCTGCGCGGAGGACGAGATGGAGTAGTGGCGCGGGCGCAGCACCGGGAGGAGTTCCAGGAAGCGCTCGAAGGGCAGCTCGCAGGCGCGGTAACGCTCCAGCAGGTCCAGGACGCTGAGCCCGGGGACGGTGACCCGCTCGCGGAAGGCGTCGGCGTCGAGTCCGGCGAGTTCGGCCAGGGGGCGGCGCTCGGGCGGGCAGGCGGTGTGCTCGGCGAGGACGGCGACCTGCTCGGGCGTGGCCGGGGTCTGGAGCTCCACGAAGTCGGTGAGCAGTCGGCGCAGGGTCAGCGGCCGGTCGACGGGCAGGGTGTTGCGGGCGCGGCGGCGGGCGCTCAGCCGCACGGTGCGCTCCGGGTCGAGGCCGAACCGGGCGGTGACCCGCTGGACGAGCGCGTCGGGGTTCTGCGGCAGGACGGCCAGGTGGTCGCCGGTGCGGTAGGAGACGCCCGCGGGCAGCCGCAGCTTCAGAAAGCGCTTGGAGCGGCCCAGCTCGTGTTCCATGTCGACGAGTTCGTAGGCGTCGAGCACGTCCATGGGCTGGACGCCGTGCCGGGCCGCGAGTTCACCGGTGACGCACGCGGTGGCGTCCTGAAGCTCGTACAGGCTCTGCGGCTCCGCGGTGTCGGGTTCGGGGCGTGCCGCCTCGCCGTCGGCGGTGCCGTACCGGTCGAGCAGGGCCGTCCACAGGTCGGCGCTCCAGCGGTCCACGGTGCCGGCGAAGTCACCGGAGGCGTCCGCGGCGCCGCGCTCCAGGAGCGGGGTGGCACCGGCGGCGGTGAGCCACTCCTCGATGAGGGTCGGTACGTGCTGGTAGGTGGCGGCCCAGTTGCGGTCGCCGACGCCGAGGACGGCGAACCGCAGGCCGTCGAGGGCGCCGGGCTCCAGGCCCTCCAGCCAGGTGACGAACTCGGCGGCGTCGTCGGTGGGGCGGCCGTTGTAGGAGGCGGCGACGATCACCACGGGGCCGTCGGCGGGGCTGAGCCTGCCCGCCCGGTCGTTGAGGGGGGCGACTTCGGTGGTGAAGCCGTGGTCGTCGCCGTCGGCGGCGAGGTCGTGGGCCAGCCCGGCGCAGGTGCCCAGGTTGGAGCCGTGCAGCAGGGTCAGCGCGGTCGCGGTGGCGCGGCGGGCCGCGGGCCGGTCCTCGCTCACGGGCGCGCTGCTCGCGGCGGCGGGCAGACGCCGCTCGTCGCTGGTGCGCCGGGCGAGCTCGAGGGTGAACGCGTCGGGCTTGAGGGTGAGGGTCTGCTTGATCTCCAGCTGGTAGTCGGTGTGGTCGAGCAGGCGGTAGCGGTGGACCAGCAGGCCGAGGAGCAGGGTGGCCTCGTGCAGGGCGAACTGGCGGCCGATGCAGGCGCGTTCACCGCTGCCGAACGGCTTGAAGAGGTGGACCGGGCGGGCCGCCTCGCGCTCGGGCGTGAACCGGTCGGGGTCGAAGAGGTCGACGTTCTCGCCCCAGGCGGGGTCGCGGTGGAGGGCCGGGGTGAGCACCATCAGGGTCTCGCCCTTGCGCACGGCGTACGTGCCGCCGATGACGGTGTCCTCGATCGGCTCCATGGCGAAGGCGGGCGCGGTCGGCCACAGCCGCAGGCTCTCGTTGAGCACCTGGCGGATGTAGCCGAGCTTGCCGATGTCGCCGTACTCGGGCGCGGGCGCGTCCGTGTCGCCCCACAGCGCGTCGACCTCCGCCTGCGCGCGGGCCAGGACCTCGGGGTGCTTGGTGAGGTAGTAGAGGGCGAACGACAGGGCCCCGCTGGTGGTCTCGTGTCCGGCGATGAGGAACGTGATCACCTGGTTGCGGATGTTCACGTCGTCCAGGGGCTCGCCGGTCCGTGCGTCGCGGGTGTGGAGCATGCGGCCCAGGAGGTCGTCCGTGCTGGTGTCGCCCGACGCCCTGCGCTGCCGGATCACCTCGTCGACGAGCTCGGTCATCAGCACGGCGTCCTTGCGGAACTGCTCGGTCTGCCGCCAGCGGAACACCTCCGTGCCCGGGATCGACTCGCCCTTGGTCTGGGTGTAGGCGAGCGCCCTGCTCATCGCGTCGACGAAGGGGTGGGCGTCGTCGCGCCGGAACGACTCGAAGTCGTAGCCGAATCCGCAGAGTCCGATGGTGTCGAAGGTCAGCCGGGTCATGTCCTCCGGCACGTCCACCGGGCCCTCGCCGGCCAGCCTGTCCCACTTGGCGATCAGCGAACGGGCGACGTCCAGCATCGTCGCGTGGTAGCCGCGCATGGCCCCGAGCGAGAAGGCGGGCATCAGGATGTCGTGCGCCTTCTGCCAGTTGGCCTCGTGGTGGAAGGCCGTGAAGAGGCCGTCCCCGGCGATCTCCCTGATCTCGACGAGGTCGCCGTGCACGTTCTTGCGGAACCGGGTCTCGTCCGCCAGCTCGGCCACCAGGTCCAGGCCGCCGACCATCACGGTCTCGGAGCCGAAGGCGCGGATCCGGAACACCGGGCCGAACTCCTTGACCTCCTTCATCAGATGGACGAGGCCGTCGGCTCCGCTCGGGATGTCGAGGGCGTGGCCGATCAGGGGGAGCGCCGGACGCTCCGGGATCGCCTGGGCCGTCGCCGTGGAGGTGAGGTCGGGGGTGGAGGCGTGCGTCATGAGGGGGCCTTTCGTTCCGCACCGGCAGTCGCTTGATCATTAAGATACACACGACTTTGTCATCTGACCATGTCGCTTGATTGTGTTGAGTGACACGGTCGCTCGGCTGAACTCGGCGGGCCCCGCGGGCGTCGAGGGTCCTCGCCCGCGCCGGTCCACGCGTAGACCGGCCCGCGCGGGCGCAGGCACGGCGTCCGGGCCGTCTGGCGTAGCCCGGTCGCCACTGCCTCCTCCGACCCTGGTGCCGCGCCTACGCTGGCCTCCCGGCGCACCGGCACTCGCGCGGTGCACGCCGGTCGAGGGGGCGCAATGGGGGGCAGGGGCGCGGTGGGCCTGATCGCGGCGGTGATCGGCGCGGTCGGCATGATCGTGGCGGCGTTCATCACGGTGTGGGGGCAGGACGGCGGCGGCGAGCAGCGCGGTCCGGGGACGATCGTCCAGACCAATCAGAACGGCAACAACCAGGCGTGCATCGGCCAGCACGTCGCCTGCGACTCGGGAGTGACATCGAGCGCATCGGCCACGAACCGGCCCGCGTCCCAAGGGAGTTCCGGCGGATGACGCGAGCACCGCGCCGCACCGCCACGGCGGTGCTGCTGCTCTGCCTGGTCGTCCCCCTCAGCGGCTGCGGCGGCGACCAAGGGGACGCGCAGGGCCAGAGCAACGAGAACGGCAACAACCTCGCCTGCAACGGCCACAACGTCCAGTGCGTCAACGGCACCCTCATCGTGTCGCCGCCGCCCGTTTCACCGTCGTCGTCGCCCTCGGCATCGCCGTCCCCCTCGGACAGCGAGTCGCCGCCCGCTTCCCCGTCCCCCGACGAGCCCGCTCCCAGCCGGACGCGTACGCCGTCGTCCACCGCGGACGACGGCGGGGACGGCTCCGGCGGCGCCGCCGCGCGCCTGGACCGCGCGCCCCGGGCCGTGTTGCAGGGGCCCGGTCTCGGTTCGCTGCGCATCGCCCTGCTCGACGTGGACGCGCCGCGGCCGCGGTGGAGCACCCTGGGCATCGGCGCCCGGCAGCTGCGTGCCGCCGGGGTGGGCGGGGTGCTGTTCCGGTTGTCGTCGCCGGTCCCGGCCACGGTGCACGTCGACACCACGCAGGCCGCGGACGACGTGGAGTACGTCTTCTTCGACGGCAACGGCCTGCGCCTGGGCACGCAGACCGCCGCCGGGTGCGCGGTGCTGTGCCCCTCCCTGACGCAGAACCTCGTCACCGTCCCGCAGTACCAGCACCTCTTGGTGACGGACGCGGGACGCAGCGCGGGCTGGCCGCTGGGCCAGCGGTACGTCTACACCAACGGCTAGGCGTGCCCGCCCGGCCCGTCCTGGGCTCCGCTCCCTAGGCCAGGCCGGCCGCCGCACCGACCAGGCGGACGAGGTCCTGGTGGAACACGTCGTCGTGCGCGCCCCGGGGCGGGCCGCCCGCGCGGATCCGTTCGGACGCGTCGACGCCGACGTACCCGGAGGACGGCAGCGCGCCCTCGGTGAGCGCGTCGGCGAGGGTGAGCGCGGGGCTGCCGTCGATGCCCTGGATCCCGTCGTAGCTGAGTGCGCCCCAGGTCCGGCCGGCGCCGGAGAGCAGGGCTCCGTCGCCGATCCTGCGGCAGGCGAGCGGGAAGAACAGACCGAGTTCCAGGTCGTGGTGCGAGTAGCAGCACACGACGGGTCCCGTGACGCGCCGGTGCAGGCCCGCCAGCGCTCCCCCGCCGCTCAGTTGGGGCAGGTGCTCGGCGAACGCGAAGTGCGACAGGGCCGCCTGGAACAGGCACAGCGAGGCGACCCGCTCGTCCGGGCCGAGGCCCCGCACGGCGTAGGCCACCAGACGTGCGCCCGCTCCGTGGCCCACGAGGTGGATGCGGGTGTCGGGCAGGCTCTCGCCGAGGGTCCGCAGGAGCGGGGCGAGGGCGCGCTCGCCGATGAGCCCGGCGTGCCTCCTCATCGCGTACGACGTGACCTCGCACAGCAGTTGGTGGGCGCCGTCCCACACCCGGCCGGGCATGCGCTCGGCGTGCGGGTCACGCAGGGGGCGCTCGCTCGGCGCGAGGGACTCGGGCCGCGACAGGCGCTCGGTGGGGTCGTCGGCGGGGCGCGGCCCGGCCGTGCCGGACTCGGTGAGCGTGCCGTGCTCGGAGACTTCGGGTGCGCCGGAGCCGGTATGGGCCTCCTCGAACCGCTCGGGGCTGCGGTTCTCCACCCGCTCGACCTCCTGCCGGGCCGCGTCGAGGGCCTCGGCGAAGCCCTCGCACACCTGGGTGGGACTGTCGATGAGCATGGCCGGGTCGGTCTGCGGCAGGACGTTCGCGCCCAGGTCGGTGCCGTAGGCGTGCAGCGGGGTGTCCAGGGGCTGTTCGACGAGGCGGCGCAGGGCGATGCCCACGTCGTCCAGGGCGCCGTTCCGCAAGGGCCGTTCGTCGAGGAGCCCGAGGAGCTTGGTGAGGGTGTCCCCGCCGTCGGGGAAGACCCGGCGCAGTCCGGCGACGTCGGTGTCGGTGAGCCGCCCCGCACGGCCGTCCTCCGGTGGCGCGAAGCACATGCCGGGCCAGCGCACCCCCACGAGTCCCACGCCGTCCGTGACCTCGGCCTGCGCGAACAGGGCGCGGCAGCGCGCGTCGACCCGTTCCGTCAGCTCGGGCTCCTGGTGGGCGGTGTGTGCGAGCACGACCAGGTGGCGCACATCGGCCTCGCGGGCCGCGCCGGCCACCCGGTCTCCCTGCCGCTCGTCCACGGCGTCGCCGTGCGCGTCGAAGGCGACGTCCCACCACGGCGGTGCCTCTCCGTCTCCGGCCTTGCCCCGTGTTTCCCGCGTGTCCCGCATGCGCCCCCCTGCCGTCTCGCGCCACCGTGACGCGACGTCACGTGCACGGCGGGTGCCCCTACGGGGCGGGGCCATGCGGTGCGGCGGCGCTCCGAGGGGCCGCGCCCCCGCACCGGGTCTACGGCGTGCGGAAACCCTGGAAGGTCACGGGCCCGCGGGTCTCGAAGCCGAGCCGCTCGTACAGGGCGATCGCGCCGGAGTTCGCCTCCGCCACGTGCAGGAACGGCTGGTCGCCCCGGGCCAGGATGTGGGCTGCCAACGCCCTTACCAGGCGGGCCGCGTGGCCCTGGCCGCGGGCCTCGGGGGCCGTGCACACGGCGCTGATCTCGGTCCAGCCCGGGGGCCGCAGCCGCTCGCCCGCCATCGCCACCAGGGCTCCGTCCACGCGGATGCCCAGGTAGGTGCCGAGTTCGACGGTGCGGGTCCAGAACGGCCCCGGTTCGGTCCGCTTGACGAGGTCGAGCATGTCCGGCACGTCGTCCGGCCCCAGCTCCGCTATCGCGGCGTCGGACGCGGCACCCGGGTCACCGGGCGGACGTCCGCCGGGCCAGACCATCTGCCGCCCCTCCAGGACGAAGACCGGCTCCCAGTCCGAGGGCGCGGGCGCCGCGTTGCTGAACATGTCGGCGAAGCCGTCGCTGCCGAGCAGCCGGGCCAGATCGGCCCAGTCCGCCGGGTCGGGCTCGGTGGGCAGCGCGCAGAAGGTCGTGACCTCCGGCAGGTACGTGGCGGCCTGCCCGAGCCGTCGGGCCAGATGCGCGTGCGTGCCGAGCAGCGACTGGGCGACGGGGTTGTCGAGCACGGTGGGATCACTGTTCACGCGCCTGATCCTTGCATCCCGGTGCTTCCCGGCCGCAGGGAGGTGCCTCCCAGCCGCGCCTCGGCGCGTGCCCATGTGTCGAGGCGCGTGCCCGCCGCGTCGGGGCCGGGAGCACGGCCCGCTCCTCGGTGCGCTCACGGGCCCGGGTCGACGCCGGTCAGGTCGCGGCTGGCGTCCCACAGCCCGGCCGCGACGGCGGTGTCGGCGAGATGGCTCCACACCTCCTCCTGCCGAGGGGCGCCGCGCAGGCCGAAGCGGCGCGGCCCCCACAGCTGCCCTCCGCGCACGGCCGGGTCGAGGACCGCTCGCACCGCGGGCCAGGCACCGGCGTGCTTGCCCTGGACGAGCAGGGCGGCGGGCGCCGCGCCGAGGCGCGCCCCGAGGCCGCGCGCGTGGACCGGTGGCCGCGCCGGGGTGAGGGCGTCCAGAGCTCCGCCGGGGTGGACCACCACGCTGCCCACCGGGCTGCCGACGTCCCGCAGGCGCCGGTCGAGTTCGAGCCCGAAGTACATCTGGGCCAACTTGGACCGTCCGTAGGCGCGTGCGGCCCGGTAGTCCCGCCGGGACGGGAGGTCGTCCAGGTCGAGGCGTTCCGTCTTCGCCGCGAAGCTGCCGACGGTCACGACGCGTGCCGCCGGGGCGGCCGCGAGGAGCGGCAGCAGCAGGCCCGTCAGGGCGAAGTGCCCGAGGTGATTCGTGCCGAACATCAGCTCGTGGCCGTCCGGCGTCTCGCGGCGCGGCGGGTGGTCGAGGGCGACGCCCGCGTTGTGGACCACTGCGTCGAGCGCTTCCACGTCCAGGGAGTCCGCCACCGCGCCGAGCGAGGACAGGTCGGCGAGGTCCAGCCGGACGGCGCGCACCGCCGCGCCGTGCACGCGCGAGCGGATCGAGGTGAGGGCCGCCTCCGCCCGTCCCGGGTCCCGGCTGCCCAGCACGACGGTGGCTCCGGTCGCGGCCAGTTGCTCCGCGATGAAGTACCCGATGCCCGCGTTGCCCCCGGTGACCAGGAAGACGCGGCCCTCGGCACGCGGCAGCCGGTGCACGTCCCAGGGCGCGGCGGAGGGCGTTCCAGTCATGGCGTGAGGCTCCCTGTCGATGCGACGGCACGTGCTGGTCAGGGCCGTTCCCGAGGGGAGTGGCCGAAAGCCACCGTGGCAGCGGGCACCGACACATCGCCGGCTCCGGCCCCGAGGGCACCGACATCCCGCCGACAGGCGCCGGTCCGATTCAGGGGGTGGGGGTGTGCAGGATGCCGTTGATCAGCACCTCCAGGGCCCAGGTGTCGCGGTCGCCGGGAGAGAACAGGGCCTGCCGCAGCGAGGTGATCATCGGGTACCGGTCGGCGGGCAGGGCGGCGTAGCGGCGGTCGGCCGCGGCGATGGTGGACTCCTCGTCGGAGCCCTTGGTCCGGTACGCGCTCTCCTCGGTGGCGGCCGCGGCGGTGTGGAGCCAGAGAAGGTCGACGGCCCAGGCGGCGGCGTTGTCGTCGAGGCCGCCGTCCTTCAGGAGGGCGAGCATGCGGTCGAGGACCAGCAGGACGTTGTCGCCGGTGGGGATGGCGCCCAGGGCGACGGCGGCCAGGCCCTCGTGGCGGCTCATCGCCTCGACGGCCGCGGCGATCAGCGCCCGCAGCTGTTCCCGCCAGGTGCCTTCCCCGGGCGGGCGGACCTGTCCGAGGGCTTCGTCGAGCATGGCGGCCATGAGGTCGTCGCGGTGGGCGACGTAGACGTAGAGCGAGGCGGGGCCGGTGTCGAGCTCCTTGGCGACGCGGCGCATGGTCAGCGCGTCCAGGCCGTCGCGGTCGAGGATCCTCAGGCCCGTGCGCACGATGACGTCGCGGCTGAGGGGGGCCTTGGCGGGCCGCGCGCGGCGGCTGACGGGCTGCGTGCTCATGGGGAGACCCTAGCCCGAAACGAACACTGTTTGACACGAACGCCGTTCGTTACCTACCTTCGGAACGAACGATGTTCGCGACGAACGACGTTCGACACGCTCCCCAAGAGGCCCTCCCCCTCGCCCCCGGCGCGCCCCTGGCCGTCGGCGGGCGGCTCGCCCACACGTACGGGCGCCGCCGCGCCTTCCTGACCGGCCGCGCCGGGTTCACCGCCGCCTCCGTCGCCTGCGGGCGGCCCGGCCACCGGCCCCACCCCACGAACCAGTACGGAGAAAGCACAGCCATGTTCCTGATCACCGGCGGCCGCGGCGCGGTCGCCACCCACCTGACCACCCTGCTCCACCGCGACGACCTGCCCGTCCGTGTCGGCTCCGCCCGCCCCGAGGGCCTCACGCCGCCCGCCGGAGTCGAGACGGTCCGCCTGGACCTCACCGACCCGGCCACCTTCCCCGCCGCCCTGGAGGGCGTCACCACCGTCTTCCTCTACGCCGCCGCCGACCGCGTCACCGACTTCGCCGACCTGGCCCACCACGCGGGCGTCACCCACGTCGTACTGCTCTCCTCCGCCAGCGTCCTCGGCCCCGACCCCGCGGGCGACCCGCTCGCCAAGTCCCACTTCGACGTCGAACAGGCCCTGCTGGCCTCGCCGATCACCACCACGATCCTGCGGCCCGGCTCCTTCGCCTCCAACGCCGGCGGCTGGGCCTGGTCCATCAAGTCCGGCAAGCCCGTCAGCCTGCCCTACCCCCACGCCCACAACGACCCCATCCACGAGTACGACGTCGCCGAGGCCGCGCACGCCGCCCTGACCGATCCCCGCCACCGCGGCGGCCGGTTCACCCTCACCGGCCCCGCGTCCCTCACCTTCGCCGAGCAGATCGAGCAGCTCGCCGCCGTCACCGGCCGCCCGATCCCGGTCCGCCACGCCACGCGCGAGGAGTGGAAGCGCGAGACGGCCGACTACATCCCCGCCGTGTACGCCGACACCCTGCTGAACTGGTGGGCATCCCACGACGGCGAGCCCGTACCCCTCACGGACACGGTCGAGCGCCTCACCGGCCACCCCGCCCGCCCCTTCACCACCTGGGCCACCGACCGCGCCGCCGCATTCACCACCTCCTGACCCTCCTGACCCTCCTTGACCGCCACAGCCGGAGCGCAGGCCGCAGTGACGCCCCGTCACTGCGGCCTGAGGCCAAGACGCCTCCGGGCCCGGCCCTCCGCCCCGACGGAACCTCCAAGATCAATAACATAAATGCCCCACCCTTTGGCCGATCAGCCAAGCATTCGCGAGGCTCCTAGGAACATTCACGCGGCAGATGCAAGATGGAGGGAATTGTTCGAGGAGCGGACAGGACCGCCCCGGCCAGGCCCGAGAAGCGAGGTCACCCATGGTCATGCGCACCCACGACGGCAGCGTCGACGGCAGCGCCACCGGCCCCGGCCACGCGTCCTTCCGCCGCCCCGACGAGCGCATCGCCCGTGTCATCGCCCAGGCCCTCGGCGACGCACACAGCGTCCTCAACGTCGGCGCGGGCACCGGGTCGTACGAGACCGCGGCCCATCGGGTCACCGCCGTCGAGCCCTCCCTGGCCCTGCGCGCGCGGCGCCCGGCGCGGCTCGCGACCGCCGTCGACGCCGTCGCCGAGGACCTCCCGTTCGCCGACGGACAGTTCGACGCGTCGATGACCCTCTTCAGCGTCCACCAGTGGTCCGACCCCGAAGCCGGGCTGCGCGAGATGCGCCGCGTGACCCGCGGCCCCGTCGTCGTACTGACCTGTGACCCCGCGCGCGTGTGTGACTTCTGGCTTTACGAGTACGCCCCCGACGTGCTGGAGACCGAGGCCCGCCGCTACCCCGCGCTGCACCGCCTCACGGCCGCGCTCGGCGGGACCACCGCCGTCCGGCCCGTGCCCATCCCGCTGGACTGCACCGACGGCTTCAACGAGGCCTACTACGGCCGCCCCGAACTCCTGTTGAACCCCGCGGCCCGCCAGGCCTGCTCCGCCTGGAGCTTCGTCGACGACCGCGCGCGGCAGGACTTCGACGTCTCCCTGCGCCGCGCCCTGGGGTCCGGCATGTGGGACGAAGCCTTCGGCCGGCTGCGCGGCCGCCCGACCTATGACGGATCCCTTGTGCTCCTGCGCGCCACCCCCTGACCAGGCCGAACGCCGGTGGCCCAGCTCTCCCGTGAGCGGCCCGCCGCTGATCACCGGGTCACCCCCTCCGCCTCCCGCCGCCGGGGGCGCCCAGTAGGGTGATGGCCGCGACGACCAGTAGAAACGGACCACAAGACGTGCATGCTCCAGAGAACACCGCGCCCATCTACGACCTGCTGATAGCCGAACGGGGTGACGTGGTCGCCATCGCCGCCCGCACCGCCGAGGAGACCCAGCGCGAAGCCGACGCCATGCTCGACTTCGGTTCCCTGACCGGCCGCCGGAACGGCGAAGCGTAAGCAGAACCTCCCCGTCCGCCCCACCTCCTTTGTCCGGTAGGACGTGAGGGGGCTGCCGGACAATTCCGCGGACGGTGGACTGCCGCACACAGACCCACGGGGGCCTGTGTACGCCACATCGGCAGAACACCGAGGGGACATCATGCGAACCAAGAAGCGCCTCGCACTCGTCACCGGCCTCATCGCGCTGGGCGCGGGCCTCATCACCCCGGCGGCCGTCGCGACGCCGGAGCACCGGGCGCCTGCCGCCTCCTGCCTCGGCGGCGCCTGGAGGTACGACAAGGCACCCGGGGAGATCGACGCCCCGCCCGGCGCGGCCTACTACCGCACCACCAACCGGTGCGCGGACATCCAGGTCAAGCCGAGCAACGGCACGGTGCTCAAGCTGTGCTACCTCAAGAACCACGACGAGAACCAGGTGGTCTGCAAGGACGAGGTCAACGTGCCGGGCGGCAGCTGGAAGATCCTCGGCACCGACTTCAAGGACGGCGTCGAGTTCTGGCTCCGCTTCAGCAACGCGGGCGCCCGCAAGACCGGCCTGGTCGCCGCCTGACATCTCCGTGGCCCGGGAGCCCCACCCGTCCCCGGCGGGTGGGGCTCCCGGCGCCGCTCACATCCGCCGGTGCGCGTGCAGCAGGTACTCCTCCCGGTGCAGCGGGTTGTGGTCGGTCCTGGCCCGGGCCCGCGGGCGGTTCGTCACGCGGTAGTGGCCGAAGGACGTCTCCAGGACGCCCTCGCCGCCGGTGAGTTCGGGCAGCTCCCGCTCCAGGCCGTGCACGTGGTCGGCGGGCAGGTGACCCTCGACGACGAACGCGTCACCGCGTGCCGTCGGCGTTCCCGGCAGGGCGCGGTGACGGGCCAGAGCGAGCGCCACCTGCGCGTACGCGTCCTGCGGGACCTCGAGGACGAAGCGGTGCATCGGCTCGTGCACGACCGTCCCGGCCCGGCGCAGCGCCGCCATCAGGACCAACGGCGTCAGCCCGCGGAACGCGCCCGCCGTGCTCGTGATGCTGCAGAAGCCCGAGTGGGTCATCGTGACCACGCAGTCGGGCACCCGCCAGCCGTACACCCCCTGCTCCAGCGTGGCGTGGACGGTCTCCTCCACGGCCCGCACATAGGCGAGGGGCAGCGACCCCAGTTCGACCGCGAGGCGGAAGGCGACGCCGCCGCCGACCGGCCCCGGCTCCACCCGCAGCCCCACCGTCGCCCGGAAGGGGTTGCCCTCCTCGCCGAGCACCTCGTGGGCGGCGCCCGTGCCGGTGACGCGCTCGACGCAGATCGGCGTCGTCCGCCGGAAGTCGACCGCCAGGTGCTGTTCGGCCAGGCTCGCCGCGAGGACCTCCTTCTGCACCTCGCCGTAGAGGGAGACGGACAGTTCCCGCCCGTCCGGATCCTGGCGCAGTCCGATCAGGGGGTCCTGTTCGGCGAGCCGGGTCAGGGCCAGGTGCAGCGCGCCCAGGTCGGCCGGGTCCGCGGGCACCACGACGGTTTCGAGGGAGGGCGGCGCGAAGACGTGGTCGTAGGGGCGGCCGACCGGCGGCGTGCCGATCACGTCCCCGATGCGGATCGCCGCGAGCCCGCGCAGCGTGGCGATCTCCCCGGCCCGCGCCGAGGCGCGGCGCTCCAGGGCGCCCCGGTCGAACACGGCCAGGTCCGTGACCTTGGCCGTGGCGGTGCCGACCGCGACGCGCTCGCGGACCGCGAGCCGCCCCGAGAACAGCCGGGCGTACGCGATCTTCTCGCCGCCCTCGCCGCGCTCCACCTTGAACACCCGCCCCGAGACGGGCCCTTCGGTGTCGGGGTGCTCGGCGGGCAGCAGTTCCCGGATGCCCCGGACGAGTTCCTGGATGCCCGCGCCGGTGATCGCCGACCCGACGTACACCGGATGCACCCAGCCCTTGCGGGTCTGGGTCACCAGGGCGTCGTGCAGGCGCTCGTACGGGACGGAGGCCTCGTCCGCCACGTACGCGGCGAGCAGAGCGTCGTCCCGGGCGGTCAGGACGTCGAGGAGGCCGCGCGCGAAGGGGGCGTCGTCCTCGGTGAAGGCCGCCACGCGGGCCGTGGACGTGCCGAGGCCCGTGGTGACGCGCCCCATCGCGACGGTGGGCACGCCGAGCCTGCGCTCGGCCTCGCGCAGGACGCGCGCGTCGTCGGCGCCGCGCCGATCGGCCTTGTTGATGAAGAGCAGGGTGGGGATGCCGAGCCGCTTCAGCGTCCGCATCAGGACGCGTGTCTGCGGCTGTACGCCCTCCACGGCGGAGACGACGAGCACGGCGCCGTCGAGGACACCGAGGACCCGCTCCACCTCGGCGATGAAGTCGGGGTGGCCGGGTGTGTCGATGAGGTTCACCGAGACGGCCGAACCACCGCCGCCGAGGCGGAAGTTCACCACCGCCGACTTGATGGTGATGCCGCGACGGCGCTCCAGGTCGAGGGAGTCGGTGTGGGTGCTGCCCGCGTCGACGCTGCCGATGGCGTCGATCGCCCCGGCCTCGTACAGGAGCCGCTCGGTCAGGCTCGTCTTGCCGGCGTCAACATGCGCCAGGATCCCCAGGTTCAGCGTGCGGTGCGTGGTGCGCACAGAGCGTCATGTCCTTCAGGTTGATGACTGTTCCTTTCGTCTGGGACATGGACGTTCCGCGCATCGCCGTCTCCTTGATCTCGTGGGCTGCTCCGGAGATGGTCGCACCACGGGCTCGGGGCCGTCGACCGGTTTTCCCGGCGCGGCCCCTCCACCCCTCTCGTTCAGCGGCCCCTCCACCGCTCTCGTTCAGATGGCGATCGACTGCTGCAGCCAGCGGCTCACGCGGTAGGGAATCCACCAGGCGTACGGACCCACGTCCAGGACGAGCTTCTCGCCGCGGAAGTCGTCCAGGGCCGCCCCGGGGACGCTGTCGGCGGGCGCGCCGTAGTCGAGGAGGTCGATGGCCGTCGCGTACTCGGGCTCGTCGGCGGTGAAGCGGCGCAGCTCGCCCCAGCGCCGGTCCCGGATCTGGATGAAGCCCGGCCCCTTGCGCCACAGGCATTTGCACAGGTAGTGGCCGCGCCGCCAGGTGCGAAGGGACGCCTCGGCGTCGGTGGGGCCGTGCAGGGAAGCGGGCGGCTGGAGGTGGCTGAGCACCCGCCAGCTCTCCCCCGCGTCGCTGTCGAGCAGCAGCTCCCACTCCACCATGACGGCGCGCGCGGTCAGGTCCCGGACGAGGCTGAGCCGGTGCAGGGCGGCTGCCGGGTCGGTGGCGGCGGTCAGGTCGACGGGGGCGGGCAGGCGCACCCGGCGCGCGCCCAGCTCCCACAGGCGCGCCGCCTCGCCGCGGGCCGGGCCCGGCAGCGGCACCTCGCCCAGGAACATGCCGGGCAGCGCGCACGCGTCCGGGTCGTAGTCGCGCCAGGCCAGGAGCGTGGGCGAGGTGAGGGTGGCGGTCATCGGGCTCCTCCTGGTCGGTCGTTCGGGCGGGTCAGGCCGGCTCGGGGACGGCTTCGGGGTCGGCCGCGCCGTCCTCCGCGTGGACGTGCCGCATGAAGTCGAGGCGCAGCAGGTCCTCGTTGACCGCGGCCGGGGCGATGTGGACGTACTGGCCGGCGTCCGCGAAGACGATGCCGAGGGCGAGCCAGGAGTCGAGCAGCCGCTGCAGCCGCTCCTCGTCGACGCCGCTTCCGGGGACGCGCGAGGCGGCCTTGCGGGTGAGGGCCTGGAGGGTGTGCGGCTGGTCGAGGAGGCGGAAGACGGCCAACTCCAGGGGGTCGCTCAGCTCCATGGCGCGCCAGGCGAAGGCACGCCTGCGGCTGACCAGGACGATGCGGTCGCCGTGGTCGTCGTGGGTGAGGCGGGCGTCCGTGTGGTGCTTCTTCCAGTCGGCGAGGGCCGCGTTGAGGGCGCTGACGGTCTGCTCGCCGATGCCGCGGGCCGGGGCCTCGAAGACGTACGCCATGCCGTACAGCTCTTCTTCGGGCAGGTCGTAGGTGAAGCGGTAGTGGGCCTCGGGGCGCAGTCCGGTGAAGCCGAGTTCGGGCCGCTCGAAGTAGGGGCTGAAGCGTTCGATGGCGATGCGGGCGGAGAGGTCGACCGGTGGGTCGAGGTGTTCCAGGGCGGGGATCTGCGCGACGACCGGGTCGTAGTCCTCGGAGCTCTCGCCGGGGAAGCCGTGCAGGTAGTTCCAGGCGACGGACAGGCCGGTCTCGGCGCCGTCGCGGAGCATCCGGACGTTCTGGCAGCCGCTGACGCCCTTGTCCATCAGGTCCAGGACGCGGCTGTTGAGGCTCTCGATGCCCGGCTGGACGTAGATGAGCCCGGCGTCGGCGAGGGTGCGCAGCTGGCTGCGCTTCATGTTGGCCTTGATCTCGATGTGCAGGCGCAGGTCGTAGCCGCTGTCGATGATGCGGGGCAGGACGGTCGTCAGATAGCGCATGTCGAGGATGTTGTCGACGACGTACATGTCGAGCACCCGGTGGCGGCGGGCCAGCTCCATGATCTCTTCGTAGAAGGTGTCCGGGCTCTTGGAACGGAACTCCATGAACGAGCCGTTCAGCCCGCAGAAGGTGCAGTGGTGCTTCTCGCCCCACCAGCAGCCGCGGGCGCCCTCGACGACGAGCTTGGGCTCCACCCAGTTGCGGGCCACCGAGGCGGCGAGGCGCTCGAAGTAGCCGCTGTAGTCGGGCGGCAGGATGGCCGCGGGCGGCAGCGGCCGGGTGGCCATCGGGTTGGCGATGCTCGTGCCCGAGGCGTCGCGGCGGCACAGGCCGGGCACGTCGTCGACCGCGGCCCTCTCCTTGAGCGCGGTGAGCAGCTGCGGGAAGGCGCCCTCGCCCTCGCCGCGGACGACGTAGTCGACGAAGGCGAAGTTGCGGTGCACGGCGGCGCCCTGCTCGCCGTCGCAGTTGGCGCCGCCCATGACGGTCACGACGTGCGGGGCGAGTTCCTTGACCCGACGGGCGGCGGCGAGCGCGGCGGTGTTCTGCTGGAAGGTGGAGGTGAAGCCGACGACGTCGGGCTCCTTCGCCACGATCTGCTGGGCGATCATCTCGACGAACTCGGGGACGACGCGGTGCAGTTCACGCGTCATCTTCATCCGCGCGGCCTTGAGCTTGCCGGTCATGGTGGCCGTGAACTCCTCGTCCCGCCACTGCGGGTCGTCGTACAGGGCGGAGGAGAAGACCCAGTCGCCGCAGCCCATGAAGTACGAGGAGAGGGCGTAGTACTCGTAGTCGTCACCGGTGAACTCGGTGCGCTCGGTGATCCAGTCGGTGAAGGCGAGGTTGGCGTGCAGCACCTCGGCGGTGGCGCCGGGGACGCGCTCGTCCACGCTCCGTTTGAGGATGCCCAGGGCGAGGGACGGAAGGTCGATGGGCGACCAGGGCATGTTGACCAGCAGTACGCGCATGGGCGCTCCTCCGATGGTGGGGCCGACCGGCCCCCGGGGGGTGCTCCCGGGGGCCGGCCGGTTCGGGATCAGTCCTCGACGCTCTCGTCGCCGTCCTCGGCGTTGCGGAACGGGACGGTGACCGTGATGCCGATGCTCGGCTTCCGGTTCGTCTCGTCCTCCGCGAGCGGGTCGTTGTGGATGACGTCCTTCTGCATGGCTCTCTCCTCTCACTGATGGGCGGTGCGGTGAGCTGACCCCCTTCCGGGCGGAGGGGGGCGTCTGGGTGGGGTGGTGCCGCGGAGCTCCCGGTCGAGGAAGAGCACCGCGCGGCGCAGCACGGCCACGTGGTCGCCGCCGTCGTAGCCGTCGTGCCCGGAGTCCAGCCAGAGGGACTCGTGCCGGGCACCGACGGCGTGGAGGACGCCGAGGTAGGAACGGACCTGTGCGGCGGGGCATTTGGTGTCGTGCGTGGCGGCGACGACCAGCAGCGGATCCTGTACGTCGACGGCGTACCGGATCGGGGAGCTGTGCGCGTAGCGTGCGGGGACCTGCTCGGGGGTGCCGCCGAACAGCCGCTCGTCCAGGGCGCGCAGGGCCGGGGTGGCCGAGGCGTGGGCGGCGGCGTAGTCGGCCACCGGCTTCACGGCGACGCCCGCCCGCCACAGGCCGGGTCGGGTGCCGAGGGCGAGCAGGACGAGGTAGCCGCCCCAGGAGGTGCCCCAGAGGCCGGTCGCGTCGGGGCGGATCAGGCCGCGCGCGACGAGGTCGGCCCGCACGGCGGTGAGGTCCGCGACCTGGGTGTGGCCGACGCCGTCGCCGAAGGCGCGCTGCCAGCGGGGGCCGTAGCCGGTGGAGCCGCGGTAGTTGACCCGGGCGACGGCGAAGCCGGAGGCGACCAGGGAGTGCACGGTGCCGTCGTAGGCGTCGCGGTCGTGATCGGCGGGGCCGCCGTGCACCAGGAAGACGGCGGGGTAGGGGCCGGGGCCGTCCTCGGGGAGGCTGAGCAGGGTGTGCACCGGGCCGTCGGGGCCGGGCGTGCGGATGTCGCGCAGGGTGCCGGGTACGCGGCCCTCGACGGTGCCGAGGGGCGGCAGCGGTGTGCCGGCGGTGGCGGCCATCCGCGGCGGGTGCGCCGTGTCGGTCCAGAGGGTGTGCAGGTCGCCGCCGGGGTGCGGGGCGGCGTCCAGCAGGGTACCGGGTGGCGCGGGGACGGCGTCGAGGGCGCGCCGTTCGAGGTCGGCGCGGTGCAGCAGGGAGCGTCCGTGGCGGTCCTGGCGGATGAGGACGGAGCGCCCTTCGGGGTACCAGCGGGCGGTGATCTGGGTGTCGAAGGCGCACCAGTCGTGCGTCACGGTGCCGGTGGCGGGGGTCCAGGTCTCCAGCAGATAGCGGTCGTCGCGCTCGCGGACGAGGAGCAGGGTGGCGTCCGGTCCCGCCGGTGCGAAGCCGAGGGCCCACAGCCTGCCGTGCGCGCCGTCCCCGGGCAGGACCGCGGCGGCGTCGCCTTCGGGGGTGAGGACCGTGACGGCGTGGGGCGAGTCGGCGCCGCGCGTGAGGACCAGCAGGTCGCCCGCCGGGGTGAGTCCGGCGAGCGCGGCGGGCCCGTCGACGCGCGTCACCTCGCGGCCGGGGCCGCCCCGGGACCCGATGTGGACGGCGGTGCCGTCGTCCAGGCCGATGCCGACGGCGGCGATGGCGCCGCCGGTCACGGCCAGGCCGCGCGCGGTGCCGTCCGGGACGCCGGCGAGTCCGGGCCGGTCGGGGCCGCCGGTGAAGGGCTGGAACCGCCAGTGGCCGACGCCCCGGGCGTCCTCGGCGAACCACCAGACGCGGGCGTCCCGGTCGATCGCGCCGTGCAGGGTCCCGCCCGGCCTGTCGGTGACCTGCCGGGCGCGGCGGGCGGCCGCGTCCCAGGTGAAGACCTCGCAGCGGCCGTCGGCGTCGGCGGTGAACACCATCCGGCGCGGGTCGGCGGCGCACACCTCGGGCAGCGCGGCCCGGTAGACCTGGAAGCGGCTCACGCGGCGGCCTCCGCGAGGGCGGCCCGCCGGGTGGTGTGCACGGCGAGGACGGTGAGCAGGGCGGCGCAGCAGAGGGCGGGCGCTGCGGTGTCCACCCGGTCGGCGAACAGGCCCGCGAGGACCGGGGCGAGGGCCGCGGCGCCGCCGGACGCGGTGCCGAGGACCGCGCCGACGCGGGCCTGCACGGCGGGCTCGGCGACGAGGAGCACCCGCGCCTGGAGGACCACGGCGGCCAGCGGGATGACCAGGCAGACCGCGCCGAGCAGCGCGCCGTACGCCCACGGTCCGGTGGCGGTGGCGAGTGCCGCGGTCAGCGGGACGAGCAGCCAGGTCGCAGCGGTGACGAGCCGGGCGGCGCCGACGCGGACCGCGACCTTCGGCGCGGCGAGCGAACCGGCGAGCCCCGCGCCGCCGGAGACCGCGAGCACGACGCCGAGCGGAAGCGCCCCCGTGCCGGAGCGCTCGAGGGCGAAGACGGCGGCGTAGTAGAGCGCGACGGCGACGCCGTTGACGAGGGCGATCCAGACCAGGACCAGGCGCAGCAGCGGCTGTCGCCGCACCAGGCGCAGGCCCGCCGCGGCCTCGCGGAGCAGGCTGTCGCCGGAGGGCTCCGTCGCGGCCTTCAGGTCGGTGCGCATCCCGCGTACGCAGAGGGCGGCGACGGCGTAGGAGACCGCGTCGGCCAGGAAGGGCAGGGCGCGCGAGAGCTGGTAGGCGGCGCCGCCGAGGGCCGGGCCGAGGATCAGCGCGCCCTGGTCGGCGGCGGCGAGCCGGGCGACCGCGCGCGGCTGTTCGTCGGGCGGGCAGACCAGGGCGACGGTGCCGCGCGAGGCCGCCTCGTGGCAGGCGGTGGCGAACCGCTCGACCAGGACGGCGCCGAGGAGGTGGGCGAGCGTGAGGTGCCCGAGCGCGAGCGTCAGGGCGACGGACCCCAGGGCGAGCGCGGAGACGGCGGCGGACCAGAACATGATCGTCTTGCGGGCGCCCCGGTCGGCGGGGACCGCGGCGAGCGGGCCGAGCAGGATCCCGGCGGCCAGCGACAACCCGGCCACGAGCCCGGCCGTCTGCGCGGAGTGGCCGAGCGCGAGGAGCAGCAGCGGCAGGACGACGCCGGAGGCCTGGGTGCCGAGTGCGTCGGCGGCGTTGGCCCACCAGAAGAGGCGGAAGTCGCGGGCGGAGAGCGCATCGGCACCGGCGCGGGGGCCTTGGGGCGGCCGAGGCCGCGCTACGTCGCCGTGGCGGTCCGGTGTGTCCGCTTCCGTCTGTGGCTCCACGCAACCCCCTCACAACTGTGAACTACCTGTGCAGAGATGTGCAGAAAGTGAAACGAGAGCGGGATCGTAGCCAGCCTCCGGAGCGGGCTACAAGACGCCGGGGTCGCTGACTGAAAAGCACCGTGGCGGGGCTTACCGGAGGCACATCGGCCCGTGAACCAAGGGGAGGAATGAGTTCCGTCAGGTTGTCCGTGACTATCGAGGCGCACGTGACACGTGTGACATGAGGGACACCACGAGGAACGTCAACGCCTGGGACGGGCGGGGGCCGTGGGGTGTTCGCCGACCGCCAACTCTGCTACGCAGACAGGGCGTTGACGGTTCCACTCGGGCGAGAGGATGGCTGGTTCCCGACGGTGCGCGAGGCTGCGCCGATGGCCGGGAGACACACCGCACCGGTGCCCGGAAGGCGTGGCGGACTCGCCGGCTCCGCCAGGGATGGGCATCGACGACGCAGCCGGCGAGGGTTCGGGAGGGCGACGGGTCAGGCGTCGGGCGGCACGCCCAGGGTCCGCGTGACCTCTTCGTAGGCCCGCAGCGTGTCCAGGAAGGTCTCGCGGCCCCAGAGCGCGAGCCCGAGGAGCGCGACGAGGACGGCGGTGACGTGGAGGTCGCCGAGCGGGTCGTCGGCGTGGGCGCTGCGGAACGCTTCCCGGTCGCCGCTCGCCCAGGCGCGGACCGCCTGCGTCACGGTGAACTCGTAGGCGGTGGGCGCGGCGGCGGCCACCTCGTCGGCGAGCCGCACCACGTCCCCGGTCCGCAGCTCCCGGCCCGTCAGCTCCACGAGGGCCAGCGTGGACCGCAGCAGCCCGCCGAGCACCGCGTACGTCTGCTGCCGTTCGGCCTCGCCGACGCGGGCCAGGGCCCGGGTCACCGCGGCGGCGTCGCGCGCCGCGTAGCCGCGGACCACGCCGAGGGCGCGGTCCGCGGCCGCGGCGGACACCTCCCGCCCGTCTGCTCCCCGCTGCCCGTCGCTCATGATGACCACGCTAGTTCAGCGCGGTCACCACGGACTCCGTCCGGGGGCGTGGCCGGGCTCGGCCGAAAGCACTAGGACCGGGCGGAACGCGCTAGGACCAGCGAGCACGCTGGTCGGAGGCGCCCGCGAGGCGTTCGGGGGTGAGCAGCTCGGCCAGCCGCTCGGCGGGCAGCAGGCCCTTCTCCAAGGTGAGTTCGGCGACGCCGCGCCCCGTCCGCAGGGCCTCCTGGGCGATGGCGGTGGCCGCGGTGTAGCCGATGTGCGGGTTGAGGGCGGTGACCAGGCCGATGGAGTTCTCCACGGAGGCACGCAGCGCTTCGGTGTTGGCGGTGATGCCGCCGTCAGGGCCCGCGACGCAGCGCTCCGCGAGGGTCAGACAGGCCGCTCGCAGGGACGTGACGCTCTTGGACAGGGCGTGCAGGATGACCGGCTCGAAGGCGTTGAGCTGGAGCTGGCCGGCCTCGGCTGCCATCGTGACGGTGAGGTCGTTGCCGATGACCTCGAAGGCGACCTGGTTGACGACCTCGGGGATCACCGGGTTCACCTTGCCCGGCATGATGCTCGAACCGGCCTGGACCGGGGGCAGATTGATCTCGTTGAGGCCCGCGCGCGGCCCCGAGGAGAGCAGCCGCAGGTCGTTGCAGGTCTTGGAGAGCTTCACCGCGATCCGCTTGAGGACGCCGGAGAGCTGCACGAACGCGCCGCAGTCCTGGGTGGCCTCGATCAGGTTCGCGGAGGTCACCAGGGGCAGGCCGGTGATCTCGCACAGATGGCGGCGGGCCGTCTCGGCGTAGCCCGGCGGGGTGTTGAGGCCGGTGCCGATGGCGGTGGCGCCGAGGTTGATCTCGTGCATCAGCTCGACGGCCTCGGACAGACGGCCCCGGTCCTCCTCCAGCATGACCGCGTACGTGGAGAACTCCTGGCCGAGCGTCATCGGCACGGCGTCCTGGAGCTGGGTGCGCCCCATCTTCAGGACGTCCCTGAACTCCACGGCCTTGGCGGCGAAGGCGTCCTGGAGCACGGCCATGGCCTGGAGCAGCCCGTGCACCGCCGTGATCGTCGCGATGCGCAGGGCGGTCGGGTAGGCGTCGTTGGTGGACTGGCTGAGGTTGACGTCCTCGTTGGGGTGCAGATGCGCGTACGCGCCCTTGGCGTGGCCGAGCAGTTCGAGGCCCCGGTTGGCGACGACCTCGTTGACGTTCATGTTCGTGGAGGTCCCGGCGCCGCCCTGGATGACGTCCACGACGAACTGGTCGTGCAGGTGCCCCGCGCGGATCTCCCGGCACGCCGCCACGATGGCGCGGGTCTTCTCGGCGGACAGCAGGCCCCGTTCCTCGTTGGCCCGCGCCGCGGCCTCCTTGACGGCGGCGAGCGCGTCGACGAGCTGCGGGTACACGGAGATCGGGACGCCCGTGACGGGGAAGTTCTCCGTGGCGCGCAGCGAGTGGATGCCCCAGTACGCGTCCGCGGGGACGTCGCGCTCACCGAGCAGGTCGTGCTCGCGGCGGGTGCGCGGAGGCCCGGCCGGGGTGTTCGTGGCGACCGCGCCGATCGGACGGTCGGATGCGGCTTCGGCGGCGGGCCGGGCGGGGGCGGTCATGGGGTGGTCCTTTGTGTCCTGTGGTACGAGGGTGGTGCGGGAACGCCCGCGGGAACGCCCGCGGGAACGCCCGCGGGAACGCCCGCGGAAACGCCCGCGGAAACGCCCGCGGAAACGGGGAGGACGCGAGACGAGCGCGAGGCCGCGCGCGGGGCACGGGAAGTGCGCGGGCCGCGGGGCGCGGGGAGTGCGAAGGGCGCGGGTTCGCGCGTCAGGCGGCCGAGGCCGACGCCTGGCCTTCGCTCTGGTCCGGGGTGCCCAGGAGCTGTCGCAGCAGCGCGCCCCGCCGCTGGGGTGCGGCGTCCGCGAGCAGCGCGGCGAGGACGGCGATGCGCGCCTGCCCGGCGCGGAGGGTGCCGGTGAGCACGGCGCCCGCGGCGACCAGGTCGACCGCGCCGCCGCCGGTGTAGATCTCGGCGACCGGGCCGGAGTGCACCCGGGTGGTGAGGGCCACCAGGACGCCCCGGTCCACGGCCGCCGCGACGGCGTCGGCGAACCGCGGTGTCGCGTTGCCCGCTCCGGTGGCCACGAGCACGATGCCCCGCGCCCCGGCGGCGACCGCGGCGTCCAGGAGCAGCGGGTCGGCGTCGCAGTGGTGCATCACGATGTCGACGCGGGGCAGCGGGTCGGAGCCCACGGGCGCGGGCAGCGGCAGCGGCTCGGGCCGCTCGGGGCGCCGGTCGACGTCCACGCGCCCGAAGCCGAGCCGCCCCACGGGCTGCCCGGACGGGTCGGCGAACGGGTGCGCGGCCAGGGTGCGGGTCTTCACGGTGCCGCGCGCCGCGTGCATCGTGCCGTCGAAGACGACCAGGACTCCCATGTCCCGTACGGTCGCGGCGACTTGCAGGGCGTCGTACACATTGCCCGGGCCGTCGCCGTCGGCGGCGCCCAGCGGGCGCTGCGCGCCGGTGAAGACCACCGGGCGCGGGTCGTCGTGGTGCAGGTCGACGAAGAAGGCCGACTCCTCCAGGGTGTCGGTGCCGTGCGTGACGACGACCCCGGTGACGCCGGGATCGGAGAGCGCCTCGCGCACCGCGCGCAGCAGCGTGAGCTGCCGGGCGGAGGTCATGCTGGAGCTGTTCACGTTGAACAGGTCGACGACCTCGACCGTGACGCCGTCCGGCACGGCGGCCTGGGCCAGGACCTCGCCGCCGGAGGCGTCGGCGGCGTACCCGGCGCCCTGCCAGCGGCTGGCGATGGTGCCACCGGTGCTGATGACGACGACCCGCCGCGGGGCCGTCGGGGATGCCAGCTGCGTCATCGGCGCGGGCCTGCCTCTCCATGAGTCCGGGGTGCGGCCGGGCGCTGTTCGCCGCGCGGCCGCATAGATCGACGGCCCGAGGTTCACGGACAGTCACGTCGCAAGAATAGGCGAGCCCCCGCGCAAGGCGATTGCGAGATCAACCCGGAGATGCGGGTTTCAGTAGTGCAGAATTGCGTCATGGACCGAATTGACCTCGATATCTTGCGCGAGCTCCAGAAGGACGGCCGTCTCAGCAACCAGGAGCTGGCCCAGCGCATCGGCCTCAGCGCGTCGCCCTGCATGCGGCGGGTGCGGCAGCTGGAGCAGGACGGGGTGATCCAGGGCTACCGCGCGGTCGTCGACCCGGAGGCGGTGGGCCGCGGCTTCGAGGTCCTGGTCTCCATCGAGGTCCGCCGGGACCGCGAGACGGTCGAGGCGTTCGAGGCGGCGCTCCAGGACATCCCCGACGTCATCGAGGCGTACCGCCTCTTCGGCAGCCCCGGCTGTCTGCTGCGCATCGCGGTCGCCGACCTGGCCGCCTACGAACGCCTGTGGATCGAGCGCCTCACGACCCTGGACGGGGTCACCGAGGTCAACTCCCAGATCATCATGAAGCGCATCAAGGAACCTCGCGGCCTTCCCGTGGACCGGGTGCCGAGGTCCTGAGCACTCCCTCGCGGAGCGCGAAGTGAAGGGACGCCGAAGGAGAGCGGGCCTCCCGTCGCCCGCCGCCGCACGGGAAGGTGAACCTTCACCGGCTCTTCGTCGATCCCGACCCCTTTCCTCAGGTTCTCCTCCCATTCGCCCTCGATGGCCTGCCGGGCAAGCCCCTTAGGTTTTGCTCATGCACACCACACGGGTAACGCATCGTCTGAGTACCGGAGTCGCGGCCCTCGCGCTGGCGGGAGGGATCTGCGTCCTGCAGCCCACCTCCGCCCAGGCGGCTCCTGGCCCGGAGTACTGGACTTTCAGGAACATCTACCTGAACGGCAACCAATGCCTCACCGGCGGGAAGATCAACGGCGGGAAGACCAGTGTCTTCATGTCCAAGTGCAACGGAAGCAATTTCCAGCAGTGGGACTGGCGTGGCGACGACCCGGGTGGGTTGTCGATGAAGCAGCTCCAGAACAAGGCGACCGGCCTCTGCCTGGCCACCGACAACAAGAGCTGGGAGAACAACGCCGTCTGGACGAGCCGGTGCGAGTGGCGGGACGGCATGCGCTTTCACTACGACGACGACCAGAAGTACATCATGTCGGCGCTGACCAGCTACAACGTCTTCTTGACCGCCCGTGAGTCCGGGGCGGTCTACAGCACATCGGACAACGATGCCGCGGGGCACTCGTGGTTCGGATCGCACTGAAGGCTCTCCGCGCGCCTGGCCCTTTCCCGGGGCTCGCCAGAGTACAGCTCCGCAAAGGGCCAGGGGGCGGACGGGCTCTCCCTCACTTCCGGAGCCAGTGGCTCACCGTCTCGCGCCACTGCTCGAACAGGGCCCGGTCACCGATGACCTCGGGGCCTTCGGGGAGAGCCGACTCGCGCTGGTAGAGCGCCAGGAGCAGGGCGGTGGCCGGGCCGCGGACCGCGACCGCGGCCTTCTCGTGCACGGGCCGGGTGGTGATGGCGTCGCCGGTGAGGTCGACGAACCACTCCCCCGCGCTCGCGGGCTCGGCGTCGGTGGCGTGGAAGTGGACCGTGCGACCGGGGCCGAGGAGGGCACGCAAGTGCTCCTCGGACTCGTAGACCTGCGGCAGGACGGTGAACTCCATCCACTCGCCGACGCCGATCAGCGCGACGTCCGTGGCGAGGGTGTAGGGGCCGCCGACGGCGACGGCCGCGTCCGCACGGTGCAGGACCGTCTCGAACAGCATGCGCCGGGCCCAGAACTCCGGCGTGCCGCCGGGCGCGGGCGTCCACACCGGGGCGTCGGGTCCCACCGCGCGCAGGGTGTCCGTGAGGCGCGCCGCGCCCTCGACCACCCAGTCCGCGAGCGCGGCGGCGTCGGCGCGGTCGTCCCCGGCGACGTCGTCGACCTGGTCGTGGGGCACCGGCCCGCTGGCCCGGGTGCGGACCACGGCCTCGGCCCAGCGGTGCGCGCCGCCCACGTGCCGCAGGAGGTTGCCGAGGCTCCAGCCGGGGCAGGTCCGCACCGGCACGGCGAGGTCGGCGTCCTTGACCTGAGCCCTCAAGTGCTCGGCCTGCGTGCTGATTTCGGATACGTGACGATCGAAGGTCACCTTGGTCATGGCCTCACCGTAGATCATGCCGTCGGGGCTCGGCGCGGGCTTTAATCACGCCACGGCGCGGCTCCGTTCCCGCCACCGCCCCGGACCCGTTCCCGCCACCGCCCCGCCCCGGTGCGGCCCGGGCGTCACGAGGCGGTCGCCAGGAACTGTGTGGCCGCGAGCTCGCCGTACAGCGGGTCCGCCGCCACGAGTTCGTCGTGCGTGCCCGTCGCGCGGACCCGGCCCGCGTCCATGACGACGATCTGGTCGGCGAGCGTCACCGTCGACAGGCGGTGGGCCACGACCAGGACGGTCACCTCGCGGGACACCTCGGCGACGACGTCGCGCAGCGCGAGTTCGTTGACCGCGTCGAGCTGCGAGGTGGCCTCGTCCAGGAGCAGCAGCCGGGGCTTGCGCAGCAGGGCGCGGGCGATGGCCACGCGCTGGCGTTCGCCGCCGGAGAGCTTGGAGCCGCGGTGGCCGACCACGGTGCCGAGGCCGTCGGGCAGCCGCTCGACAAGGGCGTCGAGCCGGGCCCGTACCAGCACGTCGCGCAGGTCGGCCTCGGTGGCGTCCGGGGCGGCGAAGACGAGGTTCTCACGCAGGGTGCCCGCGAGGACGGGGGCGTCCTGCTCGACGTAGCCGATGGTGGCGCGCAGGTCGGCGAGCGGCCAGTCCTGTACGTCCTTGCCGTCGACGAGGACGCGGCCGCCGGTGGCCTCGTAGAACCGCTCGACGAGTCCGAACACGGTGGTCTTGCCCGCGCCGGACGGGCCGACGAACGCGGTGATGCCGGGGCCGGGGACGGTGAAGGTCACGCCGTGGTGGACCAGGGGCAGCCCGTCCTGGTAGCGGAAGGTGACGTTGTCGAAGGCCACGGCGGCGGGGGTGTTCCGCGCCCCGGCCGCGCGCGGCGAGGGCGCGTCGAGCTCCTCGGTCTCCATGCGCTCGGCCCGCACGATGCGGGCGACGGCGGCGGCACCCACCTGGTACTGGGTGACCGCGTCGACGAGTCGGCTCACCGGGTCGATCAGGTAGAAGAGCAGCATCAGGAACGCCACCAGCGTGGCCACGGAGATCGCCTCGGAGGCGACGCGCGCGCCGCCGACGCCGAGCACCGCGAGGAACGACACCTGGATGGCGAAGCCCATGGAGCTCCACGCCACGGCCTGCCACTTGGCGGACTTCACGCCGTACCGCCAGGCCTCGTGGGCGGCCTCCTCCACGGCGGCCGTCTCGCGCCGCTCGGCGCCGGAGGCCTTCAGGGTGCGGAAGGCGCCGAACGCGCGCTCCAGCGCGGTCGAGATCATGCCGACGGCCTCCTGGGAGCGCTCGGTCGCCTTGGAGATCTGCGGCATGACGAGGGCGGTGGCGCCGCCGATGAGGACGATCACGCCGAGGGTGACGCCGAGCAGCACCGCGTCCATGAAGGCCATCATCACGATGGTCGCGATGACGGTGAGGGCGCCGGAGAACGCCGACACCACCGACTGCGTGGTGACGGCCTGCAGCAGCGTCGTGTCCGAGGTGACGCGGGACATCAGGTCGCCGGGCTGTACGCGCTCGATCTCGCTGACCTTCAGCCGCAGCAGCCGGCGTATCAGGGAGCGCCGGGAGTCCAGGACGACGGACTGGGCGGTGCGTTCCAGGATGTAGCTGCCGACGGACTCGACGGCGGTGCCGATGACGAGGAGCCCGGTCAGCAGGATCAGGATCGAGGAGATCGACTCGTCGTCGGACAGCCGGTTGACGAGTTCCTCGATGGCCACGGGCTGGGCGAGGCCGGTGGCCGCGCCGATGAGGGTGAACAGCGCGCCGAGCGCCACCGCGCCGCGGTGCGGCCGGAAGTGCCGGTAGAGCACGCTCCAGGTCTCCTTGGCGGGCAGCCGCTCCGGTCTGCCCGCCTCGCCTTCGCCCTTCGCCCGCTCCTCACCGCTGTGTTCAGTCACGTTTTGCTCGGCCTTGGCCCGCTCGGTCGGGTCTCTCTCGGCAGGGGGCCGCTTGTCGAAGGAGGGATCTGCACCAGTCACACCTGGCAGGACGCAGCACGGGGGCACATTGCCTGACACGCCCTCCCCCACACCCGACCACCGCTTTCAAGCCACCGAACGCCACCCACCCCCATGGCCACCCGCACGCCGCTCAGCGCACCCCGAGTCGCACCTCACCGACCCGCAGCAGCCGGGCGAGCAGCAGATAGCCGAGGACCATCGCGGCGGCACCGGTGGCGAGCCCGAGCGCGGTCCGCAGCGTGCCCGCGCCCCCTCCGGACCCGAGCCCGTGCGCGACGGCCCAGGCCAGCGCGCCCGCCGGGGCGGCGGCGAGGCCGAGCTTGCCGTAGGTGCGCAGCAGGCGCCTGCCGTCCATGCGACCGCCGAGGCGCCTGCGCAACAGACGCGCGGTGAGCAGCAGTCCCACGGCGTACGACAGCGTGTACGCGCCCGCCATGCCGACGACGGCCCAGCGCGCCGGGAGGAGGTGGTGGCAGGCGGTGGCCAGGGCGATGTTCACGGCGGCGATCCACGCGGCCGTCCAGAACGGCGTGCGCGTGTCCTCGAAGGCGTAGAAGCCGCGCAGCAGCAGGTACTGGGCGGAGAAGGGGATGAGGCCGAGGCCGAAGGCCTGGAGCATCTGGCCGAGTGGCTGTGTGGCGGCGGCGTCGGTGGTGCCGTGCCCGAACAGCAGGGCCGCCGTCTGCGGGCCGAGCGCGAGGAAGAAGAACCCGGCGGGCACGATGACGACGCCGGTCAGACGCAGCGCGCGCGACAGCTCACCGCGCAGGTCGGCGGTGCGGCCCTGCGCCGCCGCCGTGCTCAGCCGCGGAAGCAGCGCCGTGACCAGGGAGACCGTGACGATGGACTGCGGCAGCAGCCAGATGGTCTGCGCGTACGAGTACGCCGTGTACCCGGCGCCCGCGGTGGGCAGTCGCTGGTCGGCCGCGTTGGCGTAGTTCGTGACGACGGTGAGCGCGATCTGGTTGACCAGGACGAACAGCAGGGTCCAGCGGGCCGCCCGGGCGCTCTGGCGCAGGCCCGCGCCGCGCCAGTCGAACCGGGGCCGGAAGCGGAAGCCCGCCGCGCGGACGTACGGGACCAGGGCGAGGGCCTGGAGGGCGATGCCGCAGGTGGTGCCGATACCGAGGAGCCGGATCTGGCTCGCGGTGATGTCGCCGACGCGGTCCGGCGCCGTCATGAGGCTCAGATAGGCGCCGAACATACCGATCAGGACGACGTTGTTGAGGACGGGCGTCCACATCATCGCGCCGAACTTCTCCCGGGCGTTGAGGACCTGCCCCAGCATGCCGAACATCCCGTAGAAGAAGATCTGGGGCAGCAGGAACCGCGCGAAGACGACGGTCAGCTCGAACGCCTCGTGGCTGTCCGGGGTGTCCCGCATGTACAGGCCGACGATCTCGGGAGCCGCCCACACCGCCAGGGCCGTGCCCCCGGCGAGCACGCACAGCACGAGGGTGACCAGGCGTTGCTCGTAGGCCCGGCCGCCGTCGGGGTGTGTGGTCCGGGCGCGGACGAGCTGCGGCACGAGCACGGCGTTGAGCGCGCCGCCGATCAGCAGGGTGTACAGGCCCGTCGGCACGGTGTTCGCCGTGTTGTACGTGCTGGCCAGCAGGCCGGTGCCGAGTGCGGCCGCCTGGAGGACCTGCCGGATGAGGCCGGTCGCTCGGGACACGACGGTGCCCAGCGCCATCAGGAGCGAAGACCGGGCGAGGCCGCCGCCCTTTCCCGGCCGGGCAGCGCCCTTCCTCGCCTTGGCTCCGGCTCTCCCCGCCTTGGCTCCGCGCTTCGGCGCGGCGTGCCGTCCCCGCCTGCTGCCCCGTGCCCCTCGCCCGTCCCGCTGCTCGCCCGGTGATAAGTCCGCCGGGATGTTCGCCCTCTCCGTCATCGCGCCAATCTACCCAGGGGTGATCATGCGGCGGAAAGGGGATGCCGGACCGGGCCGCTGTGCCTACGCCTACGCCCGGAAGTTCTCAGGCCGTTCCGGGCTCGCCGTCGCCAGGGCCTTGGTGACCTCCGCCGTGCCCGCTCGCAGGCCGTAGACGGGGGTGTCGGGCTGCTGGCGCCAGGAGTCGTCGATGCCGCCCGCGTCGACGGTGTCGAAGCCGAGGGCGTCGATGAGGTCGCGGACGGTGCGCTTCGCCGTCCGGTCGTCGCCGGCCACGGGCAGGGCCAGGCGGTCGGGGTCGCCCGCGGGCAGGGGCTTGTCGAGGATGTCCTGGGCGTAGGTGCCGTTGAACGCCTTGATGACCGGGTGGCCGATGTGCTGCTCGGTCCAGCGGCTCTCGGGCAGGCCGTTCTCGATGGCCTCGATCCTGCCGTCGCGCTCCTTCGGGTAGTAGTTGCCGGTGTCGATCACGGCGAAGCCGTCGGCGGCCCCGTCGAACAGGCCGGACGGCAGGTCGGGGATGTTCTTGAGCGGGATCGTCACGACGACGACCTCGGCGCCGCGCGCCGCCTCGGCCACCGTCACGGGCGTGGCCCCGGTCTCCTCCGCGAGGGCGGTGAGCGTGTGCGGGCCGCGGGAGTTTGCCACAGACACGTCGTGGCCGAGTGCGGTCAGACGGCGGGTGAGGTTCCCGCCGATGTTGCCCGCGCCGATGATGCCGATCCTCATGAGGTCCTCCAGGCCAGGACGCGTCACGGCCCGTTGCCGTCGACGCATGTGTGCCTCCAACCCCCAGGCCGGCCGGTCTCATTCCCTTGTGAACGGAGGATGAACGGGGGCTCGGGCCTGCCGCCGCCCGGCGTCGGGTATTCCCTTCCCGTCCATTGGATTTCCTATGGCAGCGACTTACTTCCCTATTGGATACCTATGGCCTGAGCGGCCTACCTTCGGGGCATGTCGAAGATTCTTTTCGTGATGACCGGCGCCGCCCACTGGACCCTCGCCGACGGCACCCCGCACCCGACCGGCTTCTGGGCCGAGGAGGCGGTGGCGCCCTACGCGGCCCTCAAGGCCGCGGGCCACGAGATCGTGGTGGCCACGCCGGGCGGTGTCGTACCGCCCGTGGACCGGGCGAGCCTGGCGCCGGAGGTGAACGGCGGCGAGCAGGGCGCCGCCGACACCGCCGCCGCGCTCGCCGCGTTCACCGAACTCCGCTCCCCCGTCCGGCTGGAGGACGTGGACCTGGACGCCTACGCCGCCGTCTTCTACCCGGGCGGCCACGGCCCCATGGAGGACCTGGCGGTCCACCCCGCCTCCGGCAGGCTGCTCGTCCGCGCGCTGGAGTCGGGCACCCCGGTCGCCACCGTGTGCCACGCCACTGCGGCGCTGCTCGCCGCCACCACCGCCGACGGCAGCAATGCCTTCGCGGGCTACCGCCTCACCGGCTTCACCAACGCCGAGGAGACCCAGGCGGGTCTGGCGGACAGGGCGGCGTGGCTGCTCCAGGACCGCCTCGTCGAGGCGGGCGCCGCCTTCGAGGAGGGCCGGCCGTGGGCCCCGTACGTGGTCGTCGACCGCGGTCTGATCACCGGTCAGAACCCGGCGTCCTCCGGCGCGGTGGCCGCCGAGCTCCTGAAGCGCCTGGACGGCTGAGGGACCCGGCCCGCGGGCCCCGGGCCAGGGGTGTCCTGTCCGACGTGACGCCCCACCAGCCCGTGGGGAGCGGCGGCCGGGCTCCGGCCGACCACCTGCCGGTGCCCGGCCGAAGCCGCTCTTCACGCCTTCTTGCGCATAGGTTCGGTGGTACACACCTCGTGTCACCCATGCCGTGTCGTTCGTACGTTGTGATCCCCATGTCGCGATCCGTACGCCGTGAAAGGACCGCCCCCATGAGCACCCCGAACACCCCGCGCCCCGCCGCCGCCTCGGGCACGTTCGCCCTCGGCGGCGACCTGCCCGTCCACCGCCTCGGCTACGGCGCCATGCAGCTGACCGGGCCCGGCGTCTGGGGCGAGCCCGAGGACCGTGACGAAGCCGTGCGCGTGCTGCGCCGCGCCGTCGAGCTCGGTGTGACCTTCATCGACACCGCCGACTCCTACGGCCCCTTCGTCAACGAGGTCCTCATCAAGGAGGCGCTGCACCCCTACGCCGACGACCTGGTCATCGCGACCAAGGCCGGTTTCACCCGCTCGGGCCCGGACGCCTGGCACGCGGTGGGGCGCCCCGAGTACCTGCGCCAGCAGGCCGAGCTGAGCCTGCGCCATCTCGGTGTGGAGCGCATCGACCTGTTCCAGCTGCACCGCATCGACCCGCAGGTGCCGCTCGCCGACCAGCTCGGCGAGCTCGTCCTGCTCCAGCAGGAAGGCAAGATCCGCCACATCGGCCTGTCCGAGGTGACCGTCGAGCAGCTCACGGCGGCCCGCGAGATCGCGGAGATCGCCTCCGTGCAGAACAGGTACAACCTGGCCGACCGCGCCTCCGAGGACGTCCTGGAGTACGCCGAGCGCGAGAACATCGCGTTCATCCCCTGGTACCCGATGGCCACCGGCGAGCTCGCCCGCGCGGGCGGCCCGCTCGACGCCGCCGCGAAGGAACACGGCGCGGCCCCCTCGCAGCTCGCCCTCGCCTGGCTGCTGCGCCGCTCCCCCGTGATGCTCCCCATTCCGGGCACGTCCCGGGTGGCGCACCTGGAGCAGAACACGGCGGCCGCCGGGATCACCCTGACCGACGCCCAGTTCGAGGCGCTCACGGCCGCGGTCTGACCCCTGCGGTCACCGGTTCCGGCGCTCACCGGCCACGGTGGGCGCCGGACCGCCCACCCGTCCGGCGCCCCACGCGAGCAGCACCGCGGAAGCGGCGACCAGACCGCCGCAGACCATCACCGCGGCCGCCGACGCCCGGTCCACCACGGCACCGCCCGCCAGCGCGCCCAGCGAGAAGGTCGCCTGGAAGGAAGCGGTGAAGAGGACCGAGGCCGCCTCCGGCGCGCCGGGCGCCGCGACGGCGAACCAGGTCTGCGAGCACACCGGCACGGCGCCGTACGCGACGCCCCACACGACGAGCAGCGCGACCGCGCCGCCCGCCCACCGCCCGGCGACCGGAAGCGCCAGCGTGGCCAGGGCGATCAGCCCCGCAGCGACGGCGAACGCGGTACGCGGCCGACGGGCCGCCACCGCCCCGCCCACGAAGTTCCCGACGACCCCGGCCGCGCCGTACGCCAGCAGGAACAGGGTCACCAGCCCCGGGCTCACCCGCGTCACCTCGGCCAGGAAGGGTGCTATGTACGTATAGGCACCGAAATGCGCGAGCACGACGAGGAACGTCATGAGCAGCGCGAGCCGGGTGCCGGTGCGCCGCAGCAGGCCGCACAGGGCCCTCGGGTGGACGGCTTCGGCGGGCGGCAGCGGAGGCAGCAGCACCAGCATCGCCACCCACACCGCCACGGCCAGGACCGCCATGGCGGCGAAGGAGGTCCGCCACCCGGCCACGTCCCCGACGAAGGTGCCGAGGGGCACGCCGAGGACCGAACCCAGGGGGACGGCCGAGAAGATGACCGCCTTGGCCCGCCCCACCGACTGTTGGGGCACGAGGCGTTCGGCCAGACCGGCCGCGATCGACCAGAAACCGCCGATGGTGACGCCCACGGCGACACGCGAGACGAGGACGAGCCAGTAGCCGGGCGCGGCCGCCGCGAGGGCGCTCGCCGCCGCGAGCAGCAGCATGAAGGCGCCGAGCATCGTGCGCCGGTCCACCCGCGCGGACGCCACGGTCACCACGGGCGCGGACAGCGCCGCCAGCAGACCGGGCATGGTCATCATCAGCCCTGCCGTGCCGTCCGTGACCCGGAAGTCACGGCCGATGGCGGGGAGCAGGCCGATGGGCAGGATCTCCACCGTCACGATGGCGAAGATCCCCATCGTGACGGTGGCGACGGCGAGTCGGCGTACGAGCGGGGACCGAGGGGCCGTGGTGGATCCGTCAGGGGCGGGCAGGGCTGCTGCGGCAATAGCGGAAGGCATGGGTCCGTCCTGGTGAGGGGCTGATCGCGAGACTCAGTCCAGCAGGGGCGCGACCTGCGGTCTGGCAGGTACGCGACGCCGTAGTCCGCGGCCGACGTCCGCCCGGGCCCGGCCACGCGCCACCCGCCCCGCGCCCCACGGCTGCGGGAAGCCGTCACGCGCCCGCCTCCCAGCCGCTCCCCACACCCCGCCGGAAATTCCCCGCCCCCGTGCCACAGCGGCTGCTACCATCCCCACCATGATCACGTCCGAGTACCTCTTCGCCATGATGCCCCCGCAACGGGGCTGCTGATACCGGACGTTCACGTTTCCGAGGCCCCGAGTCGGGGCCTCGTTCCGTTTCCGAGCGGCTTCGGAGCCCCGCCTCTCCACTGGAGGTTCCGATGACCACACCCCGTACGTACGTCACGACGACGATCCCCTACGTCAACGCCCGCCCGCACCTGGGCTTCGCCCTCGAACTGGTCCAGGCGGACGTCCTCGCCCGCCACCGGCGCCATCGGGGCGACGAGGTCAGGCTCCTGACCGGGACGGACGACAACTCACTGAAGAACGTCCTGGCCGCCGAGGCCGAGGGCGTGCCCGTGCAGGACTTCGTCGACGGCAACGCGGAGGCCTTCGAGGGGCTGCGCGAACCGCTCGCCCTGTCCTTCGACGACTTCATCCGCACCAGCCGCGACCCGCGCCACCGCGTGGGCGTGGAGCACCTGTGGCGCCGGTGTGCGGCCTCCGGGGATCTGTACCGCAAGCACTACGAGGGCCTGTACTGCGTCGGCTGCGAGCAGTTCTACACCCCGGCCGAACTGGTCGAAGGGCGCTGCGCCGAGCACGGCACCGAGCCGCAGCCGGTGGCGGAGGAGAACTGGTTCTTCCGGCTGTCCCGGTACGCGGACCGGCTGCGCGCGCTGATCTCCTCCGGCGAGCTGCGCGTCGAGCCCGCGGCGCGCCGCAACGAGGTGCTCGCCCTCATCGACGGCGGCCTGCACGACTTCTCGGTCTCGCGCTCGCACACGCGCGCCCGAGGCTGGGGCATCCCCGTCCCGGACGACCCGAGCCAGGTCGTGTACGTCTGGTGGGACGCCCTCGGCAACTACGTCACCAGCCTCGGCCACGGCACCGACGATCCCGCGTACACCCGCTGGTGGGAGCGGAGCACCCGCCGCGTCCACCTCGTGGGCAAGGGCGTCGTGCGCTTCCACGCCGTCTACTGGCCGGCCATGCTCCTGTCGGCGGGGCTTCCGCTGCCCACGGACGTCCTCGTCCACGACTACCTCACCGTCGACGGCCGCAAGATCAGCAAGTCCAGCGGCACGACCGTCGACCCGGCGGAGCTGGCCGCGGCCTACGGCACGGACGCGGTGCGCTGGTGGCTGCTGCGGGACGTGCCCCGGGTCGGGGACGCGGACTTCACCCGGGAGCGACTCGTCGCGCGGGCCGACGCCGACTTCGCCGGAGGCCTCGGGAACCTCGTCAACCGGGTCGTGACGATGGCCCATCGCTTCCGCGACGGCCGCGTCGCCCCCGCGCGGGCCGCCGCCGCGGGCACCGAGCGGCTCGACGCGGCCTGTCGCCGCGTCCAGGACGAGGTCGACGCGGCCCTGGCGGACTTCGACTTCCGGCGGGCGACGGGCGCGGTGTGGCGGATCGTGGAGGAGGCCAACCGCTGTGTCGACGCGACGCGCCCCTGGGAGCTGGCCAAGGCCGAGCGCGCCGGGGACCGCCTTGCGGGCGACCGTCTCGACGCGGTGCTCGCCGCCCTGCTGCACGCCTGTCGCACGCTGTCCGACCAGCTCGCCCCCTTCGTCCCGGAGTCGGCGGCCCGCGTAGCGGCGCAGCTGGCCGAGACCGACGGCCGCGTCCCGAAGGCGCGGCCCCTGTTCGCCCGGCTCGACGGGCCCGGGGACTGAGACCCGGGCGGACCCGGCTGGCGCGTGGTGCTCTCGATGCCCCGGGGGTGTCGAGAGTTTCACGATCACCGTTAGGCACTGGACTTTCGAGCACAGGATCGACTTACCTTCTTACAGCCCGTGACCAGGGAAACCCACCCGCGTCACTCCGATAGCATGATCGGACTCACGACCACCCGCCGCCCGCCCCGACCGGAAACCCGTGCCACGCGGCACAAAGAGCGAACCGTTTAGTCAACATCTACCAAATCGGCCAAACAATTGATATCCATGGTATCGCGGTTGATCTCGCGAATTAACTGCAGAATTTCTTTCGCCGCGTGGCGTCAACCCCGGGTGATCCTGTGGGCCGCCGCGGGCGTGGTGACCCTCGGCTTCCTCATCGCCCTTGAAATCACCGCGCGCCGCTACGGCCTTCCCGGGCCTCTCACCAATCAGGTGCAAGAGGTGATATATCCGCCCGCGTCGGGGCCCCTGCTGTATGCCGGAATGGCCTTGATGATGGTGGTGCTCACCTGGCGGGAAAGGTTTGTCGCACTCGGCATCGCCGTCGCGATCGACATTCCCTTCTTTCTCGCGCGATGGGCACTCGGCGAGAAGCTGACTTTCGGCAACGGCGCGCTGTGGGTCGTTCTCGGATATGCGGTCTTCGCGATCACGCGCCGCACCGGCAGGGAACGCATGCTGCTGCTGAAGGGCGTCGGCCTCGGCCTGCTCCTGGTGGCGGGCCGCAAGACCGGTGACGCCTGGCTGCTCATCACCTCGAAGACCCGGCCGACGGTCCTCGACCAGTACCTGGCGACCGCCGACCACGCGCTGGGCAACCCGTCGTGGCTGGTGGGCCGCGTCATCAGGGCCACGGGGCCGTTCGGCGAGCACTTCCTGGACTTCGTGTACGTGCAGCTGGCGGTGGCCGCGGTGGTCGTCGCGGCGTACCAGCTGCGGAACGTGGCGGCCGAGCGCCGTTTCCCGCGCCACCACCTGGTGCGCACGTTCCTGGTGATCGGCCTCCTCGGGCCGAGCATCTACATGATCTTCCCGGTGGTCGGGCCGATCTTCGCCTACGGCACCGGCGCCTTCGGCACCGGCGGCGAGCACTGGGCGGTGGCCAACATCTGGCCGGACACGCTGCCGGGCACCACACCGGGCCCCATGACGTACGACGAGATCACCCCGCGCAACTGCATGCCGAGCCTGCACACCGCGTGGGCCACGATCATCTTCATCCATTCCCGCAAGGGCCCGCGGGCGCTGCGCTACGCGGGCACGTTCTGGCTCGTCGCCACCCTCACGGCGACGCTGGGCTTCGGGTACCACTACGGCGTGGACCTCATCGCCGGTGTGGTGTTCGCGCTCACGGTCGAGGTGGCCGTGCGCTCCTTCGCGCTCGGCTGGGACCGGTCCGCAATCCAGCTCGTCGCCCATGGCGCCGCGGTCTTCGCGGTGCTCTTGGTGTCCTATCGGTACTTGGCCGTGGAAATGGCCACATACCCGTGGCTGTTCGGACCGCTCCTCATTCTCGCGATGTCCTCCGTGATCTACGGTTACATACGGACCACCAAACGCTCGGATCCCAAGCCCGCGCGCTCCCTCCAGGCGAAGCCGCAGCCCGAATTGGTGTAATTCCTCGGCAGTGGACCGTGCACCACCCCCAGAGCCCACCCGCGCCCGGCCGTGCGCGAGTGGGCTCTGTCGTTCACGCGACGGCGGTTCCCTCCAGCTCGACCAGCTGGCCGGGGACGGCCAGCCGCGTCACTCCGAGCATCGTGGTCGTAGGCGCCGCCCCGGCGGCGCCAAGGCGTGCCGCCAGGACTCCGTAGTGCTGGAGGAGCAGATCGACGTCGGTCGTGTAGACGTTGAGCCGAACCAGGTCCGGCAGGGCCATGTCGGCCGCGCCGAGCACGGCCTCCACGTTGTCGATGCTCAGCGCCAGCTGCGCCCCCATGTCCCCGTCGTGCTGGGGCTCGCCGTCCCCGTTCATCGCGGTCTGCCCCGAGACGTACAGGGTCCGGGTGTGACCGGAGACGACCTCTCCCTGGTTGAACCCCATCTCCACCGACCACGTCACCGGATTGACCGCCGTTCGCCGCACCGTCACATCAGCTCCATTCGATTCACAGGGAGTACGTACGTCCATCGGCTCGGCGACCGCCGACGGAGGTCGCGTCGCTTCGCGTCCACGAGCCTGCCAACACATCACGACACCCTTGGTCACGTATGGAATTAGAGTGCGGGCATGCGTGCCGATCGGCTGGTCTCCCTGGTGCTCCTGCTGCGTCGGCACGGCAGGATGACCGCGGCCGCGCTGGCCCGGGAGCTGGAGGTGTCCACCCGGACCGTGCTGCGCGACATCGAGGCGCTGTCCGCGGCGGGCGTCCCGGTCTACGCCGAGCGCGGCAGGCACGGCGGTTTCGCGCTGCTGCCGGGTTTCCAGACCGAGCTCACCGGGCTGAACCACGACGAGGCCCTCGCCCTGCTGACCGCCGGATCGGTCCGCGGCGAGCAGGTGTTCGGCCTCGGCTCCGCGCTCGCCTCGGCCATGCGGAAGGTGGTCGACGCGCTGCCCGAGAGCCACCGGGACTCCGCCGGTGACGCGGCCCGGCGATTCCTCGTCGACCCGGAGACCGATCTGCTCTCCCGCAGGCTCGTCACCGAGGAGGTGCCCCGCGGCACGATGGCCGAGGTCCGGCGCGCGGTGCTCGCCGGGCACAAGCTGCGCATCCACTACGCGGCCACGGGCCGGCCGCCGCGGTGGCGCACGGTGGACCCGATCGGCCTGGTCACCGTGCGCGACTGGGCCTATCTCCTCGCCACGAGAGCAGGAGCGGACCGCACCTACCGCCTCGCGCGGGTACGGGCCGCCGAGGAACTCCCCGAACCGGCACAGCGGCCGAACCGGGTCGACCTGGACCGCGTCTGGCAGGAGCGGTCCGCACGGTTCCTCTCCGGCGGCGAGCACCTCACCGTGCTGGTCCGGGTGGATCCGGCCCGGCGGGAGGAGCTGCTCGACACCGCGCTGGCCGTCCGCGCGGAAGAGGCCGACGCGGACGGCCGGCTGCGCCTGGAGGTGACCTTCCAGGACTCCCGGCACGCCGAATGGGCCCTGTGGCAGCTCGGCATGGATGCGGAGGCCTTGGCCCCGCAGCCGCTGCGCACCGCCCTGCACGCTCGTGCGACCGCGGTGGCCGCGCGTTACGGAGGCTCGGCCTCCGCAAGGGCTCAGCCCGTCGCGACCTCGCGCGCCGTGCCCGCGCCGCCATGAGGCCCCCCGGGGCAGCGACCACGCGCCGATGGCTGGATAGGTGGGATTCTCGTCATTGCTGACGCTTCAGGCCCGTTGAAGAATTTCCCGCATGACGACACAGCAGAGCACGCACGCAACGGCAGAGCACGTTCCGGGCGACAGCACCGGCACGGAGTTCGCGGAATTCGGCCTTCCTGAGAGCGAGTTGGCGCGAGAGGCACTGCGGTACACACGGGGCATCGCGTCGCCGATGCTGTTCCACCACAGCATCCGCACCTATCTGTACGGCCGCTGCGCAGGCGAGGCCCGCGGGGTGGTCCCCGGGCGTGACTACGACGACGAGCTGCTCTTCCTCGGGTGCATGCTCCATGACCTCGGCCTCACCGAGGAGGGCAACGGCGAGCAGCGGTTCGAGGTCGACGGCGCGGACCTGGCCGCCGAGTTCCTCACCGGGCAGGGGGTGTCGCCGGAGCGCGTGGACGTCGTGTGGGACGCGATCGCCCTGCACACCTCGGAGGGCATCGTCTCCCGCAAGCGTCCCGAGATCGCGCTGGTGAGCGCCGGGGCCCGGCTGGACGTCGCGGGCAGCGCCGGTGATCTGCCGCCGGGGTACGCGGACCGTGTGCACGCCGCGCTCCCCCGTCTGCACACGGCCGCGGCCCTGCGCGACGCGATCGTCGCCCAGGCCCTCGTCTCACCGGGCAAGGCACCGCTCTTCAGCCTGCCCGGCGATCTCGTACGGGAGCGGACGGGAGCCGCGCGGCCGACGTGGGAGCAGATCACGCAGGCGCCGGGCTGGAACGACTTCGCGGGGTACGGGGGTTAGACCGGGCCGACCGGCAAGGCCACGCGCCTCCGGGGCGGCCTCACACCGCGCCTGCCCTCTTCGCCCGGCGGTGGCTCGCCACGCGCTCCCGCGTGGCGCACCGGCGGGAGCAGTAGCGGCGGTCCGCGCCGCCGCCGATCGCGACGTACACGTGCGCGCAGCACGGTGACGCGCACACGCCACCCGGAGGGCGTTGGCGGTCCCACACGAGTACGGTCAGGGCCATGCAGGACGAGGCGAGGAGCCACTCCGCCCAAGGTGCCTCGTCGTCGCTGTCCAGGTGCGGGTGCCACGGTGAGCCGCCGCCGTGGGCGGTGAGGCGGAGCGGGCCGCAGCGCTCGGCGAGGATCCGGTTCAGGCGGTGCGCGGCGGTGTCGACGTCGGGCGCGGCGAAGACGGCGCGCAGGGACGAGGCGGCGGAGCGCATCGCCCGCACGTCCTCGGCGGTCAGGTCGAGCGGGTCGCTCTCGCCGTACTCGCGCAGCACCGCCTCGACCGCCGCCACCTCCGCCTGCGTCGGCGCGTCCGGTGCCGTACCGAGGGCGTTGACGAGCGCGGCGGTGCGCCGGGCCGTGCGGAACACGGAGTGCCGGGTCGACCAGTCGTCGTGCCCGTCGCCGCTCGCGTTGTCCATGCCGCCTCCGCCGTCCGCGCCGTCCATTGAGGGATCCATATCCTGGAATGTAACGCTCTTCCTTAAGAATTGCGTTACTGCGTAACGTGCCCATCATGATCAGGCGTTACAGACTTGCCTTCTACTTGGCGGGCGCCGCGACCGCCCGTACCGGTGACGAGATGTCGGGGCCCGCCCTGCTGCTCGTCGGGCTCGCCGTGACCGGGTCCGCTTCCGACGCGTCCGCGCTGCTGGCCGGGCTCACGTTGTCGGCGGCGGTGGGCGGCCCGGCCGTCGGGGCCGTGCTTGACCGGGCGGCGCGGCCGGGGCGGCTGCTCGCGGGGGCGCTCGGCGCGTACGCGACGACGCTCCTCGTCGTCCTGGTGAGCCTGGGGCGGATCCCCTTGCCCGTCGTGGTGGCCACCGCCGCGCTCGGCGGGCTGCTCGGGCCTGCGCTCGCCGGTGGCTGGACCGCCCGGCTTCCGGACGTCGTCGCCCCGGACGGTCTGCCGCGCGCCACCGCCCTCGACGCGCTCACCTACAACGCCGCCGCTCTGACCGGACCGGCCCTGGCGGGGCTCGTGGCCCTGCTGGCCGGGGCCCCGGCGGGCGTCGTGGTATCCCTCGCGCTGATCCTGCTGGCGCTGCCCGCGGCATGGAGCCTGCCCGGCCGCGCCCCGGCATCCGGGGGCGGCGCCACGACGTCGATCGTCGCCGACCTGCTCTCCGGGTTCGTCGCCATCGGCAGCACCCGTCCGCTCGCCCGCGCGACGCTGACGTCCGTCGTGTCGTACGTCGGCGTCGGCGTGCTCGTCGTCTGCACTCCCCCGCTGGGCGCCGAGGCGTTCGGTTCGTCCCACTCCGGTACGGTCCTGCTGACCGTTCTGGCCGCGGCGTCGCTCGCCGCCAACGCCCTGCTGGCGAAGCGGCCGGGGCTGCTGCGGCCCGACGTCACCGTGCTGGTGAGCACGCTCGTCCTCGCCACCGCGTTCGCCCTCGCCGCGACGGCCGCGCCGGTGCCGCTCGTCGCCGCGATGGTCATCGCGGGGGTCGCCGAAGGCCCGCAGCTCACGGCCCTGTTCGCGGTCCGGCACCGCGAGGCCCCGGAGCGGCTGCGCGGCCGGATCTTCACCACCGGCGCCAGCCTGAAGATCACCGGGTACGCGCTCGGCGCGGGCGTCGGCGGGCCCCTCGCCACCTGGTCCCTGCCCGGCGCCCTGCTCGTGGCCGCGGGCTGCGAACTCCTCGCGGCGGTGGGCTACATGGCCTGTACCGCACCCTCGCGTCGGCGGCTTCCCTTCTCATGGAGGAGAGCCGGTGCGGACACGTGACCAGGAGTACGTCACCCGGACGCGCAGCCGCCATGCCCCGGCAACCCGCACGTGTCGCCGTAACGTCCGCATCGCCCTTCACTGCCGCCCCACCCGGAAAGGCCCCCGATGTCTCCCAGCGTGGCGAGCGACGCCGTGGTGCTCCAGGACTACGACCAGCACGGCCGGGTGTGGGCGCTGGCCCGGGCCACGGGGCTGCTCGCGCCCGCGGCCGGGCGCTGTCACGGCTTCCTCCACCTCGACGGCGGGTCCGGCGGCGCGGGTGAACTGCCCGTCGCCGCCGCCCTGTACGCCGAAGAGCCGGACCCGGCGGTCCTGTGGCTGCAGTACGGGCCCCGGCGCTGGGACTGCGCCACGGTGACCGTACGGCAGGCGTGCGAGGCGGACGGGCACCGCCTGTTCACGGTCTTCGGGGCGCGCGGGCCGGAGCTCGAACTGCGGTACCCGGCACCGGATCCGGGCCCCGCCGACCCCGCGGACGACTGGATCGACACGGTCGCCGACGACTTCTTCCTGTGGGTCGCCGAGCGCCTCGGCGACGACACGGAGGGCGCACGGCGCGCACTGCTGGAGCACTTCGGGACGGGCTTTTCGCCCGCGTGACTCAACATGCCCTAGTAAGCCCCCGGAGCGATGAATCCGTGAGCGAGCAGGAGTCATTACTCGTACTAGAGGGTGCCACTCCAAGCGGCACCGACGTACAGCGACCCGGAGGTGTGCCATGTGCGCCCATCAGCCGCCGTGCCCGTCAGCGCAGGGTTCCGACCGGGACGCCGCGCTGGTCGTCAGCGCCCACCCCGAACAGGGCTGGAGCCTGCTGTGCAACGGCACGATCGTCTTCGACGACACCGGCGAGATCCTGCCGGACGGACGCGTGGTGCCACCGCTGCGCCCGCTCGCACCCCCGCCGCCTGCGACCCTGGCGATAGCGGCCTAAGCGGCGCGCGGCCGCCGGACACCGACGGCGGATCACGGGCTGCCGATCAGGGCAGGAGCGCGCCGAGCAGCGCCCGCGCGCACAGGTCCCGCACCTGGTCGCGGCCCAGCTCCCCGCTGTCGAGCGTGTCCAGCCACTCCAGGCACACGGCGACCATGAAGGCCAGCCAACCGCGGACGGCGAGCCGTACGGCGGGCAGGTCCTCGCCCAGGTGCGCGGTCCCGGGGTCGGCGGCGAGGGCCGCGAGGATCTGCCGCTCCTGGGCGGCGAGGCCCTCGCGGTAGACCTCGCGCACCACCGGGTCCCCGGCCGCCTCCGCGCTGTGGAAGGCCCGGAAGCCCTGGGCGTGCTGCTCGACGTACGTGAGGAACGCGTCGAGGCCGGAGCTGATCTGCTCCCGGAACGGCAGGCCCGGCTCGGCCGCCGTCAGGCCCAGCATGCGCGCGCTCTCCCGCCGCACGACGGCGGCGAAGAAGTCCCGCTTGGTCGGGAAGTAGTGGTAGAGCAAGCCCCGCGAGACACCCGCGATCTCGGCGACCTGCTCGATCCAGACCTCGTCGTAGGGATTGCGTGCGAAGAGGCGCGCGCCCACCGTGAGCAGCTGTTCCTTGCGCTCCTCCGTGCTGAGTCTGCGGCGGGTGCGCTCCTGGGCGTTCGCGGCCATACGAGCACCTTACTTGACGTCGGTTCAACAGCGGGCGGAGACTGGCCCCGCCTATTGAATCCACGTACAAGAAGGCCGAACTCGGCCTGTTGACAAGGGAGATGGTGGTCGTGGCGCAGACGACGCGGCAGCCGGGCGATGCCACCGCGCTGCCCAAGGGGTTCCGTGGCGCCGAGCTCGGCTGGCCGCGGCTGCGCCGGATCCCGCACCCGCCGCGCCGCGTGCCGCTGCTCGGGGACGTGCTCGGCATCGATCCGCGCACGCCCATACAGGACTCGATGCGGATCGGCGCCGACCTCGGGCCGATCTTCCGGCGCAAGGCCTTCGGCAAGGAGATCGTGTTCGTGTGGGGCGCGCGGCTCGCGGGGGAGCTCGCCGACGAGGCGCGGTTCGCCAAGCACGTCGGGCTCGGCGTCGCCAACCTGCGGCCGGTGGCGGGCGACGGCCTGTTCACCGCCTACAACCACGAGCCCAACTGGCAGCTCGCGCACGACATCCTCGCCCCGGGCTTCAGCCGGGACGCCATGGCGGGCTACCACCCCCTGATGCTGGACGTGGCCGGGCAGCTGACGGACCGCTGGGACGCCGAGGCGACGGCCGGGCGGGCCGTCGACGTGCCCGGCGACATGACCAAGCTGACGCTGGAGACGATCGCCCGCACGGGCTTCGGGCACGACTTCGGCTCCTTCGAGCGCACCCGGCCGCACCCCTTCGTCACCGCCATGGTCGGCACCCTTTCGTACGCCCAGCGCCGCAACGTGGTGCCGCCCGCGCTCGCGCCCGCACTGCTGCGCGGCGCCGAGCGGCGCAACGCCGCCGACATGGCGTACTTGAACCGGACGGTGGACGGGGTCGTGGCGGCCCGCCGCGCGGCGGACGCCTCGGGGGCCCGCGGGGATCTCCTGGACCGGATGCTGGAGGTCGCGCACCCGGAGACCGGCGAGCGCCTGTCGGCCGAGAACATCCGGCGTCAGGTCATCACGTTCCTGGTGGCCGGGCACGAGACGACGTCCGGCGCCCTGTCGTTCGCGCTGCACTATCTGGCGCGCCACCCCGACGTGCTCGCCCGCGCGCGGGAGGAGGTGGACCAGGTGTGGGGTGACACGGCATCACCGGCGTACGAGCAAGTGGCGAAGTTGCGGTACGTGCGCCGCGTACTCGACGAGTCGCTGCGGCTGTGGCCGACGGCACCCGCCTTCTCGCGGGAGGCGCGCGCCGACACCGTGCTCGGCGGCGTACATCCGATGCGCCGGGGCGCGTGGGCGGTCGTCCTGGCGGTGATGTTGCACCGGGACCCGGAGGTGTGGGGGGCGCGCCCGGAGGAGTTCGATCCGGAGCGGTTCGCACCCGCCGCCGTGCGTGCGCGGCCCGCGCACGCCTTCAAGCCGTTCGGCACGGGCGCGCGTGCCTGCATCGGCCGTCAGTTCGCGCTGCACGAGGCGACGCTGGTGCTCGCGCTCCTGCTGCGCCGCTACGACCTGCTGCCGGAGCCCGGCTACCGGCTGCGGGTCACCGAACGGCTCACGCTGATGCCCCGCGGGCTGCGGCTGCGGCTCACTCGCAGAGGGGTTCCGGGGCCGTCGCACGGGTACGCGCCGGGTGCTTGAGGGGCAATTGTCAGACCCGTGCGCGAGAGTGGAGGTTGCACCTTCACACAGTGGACCCGCGGGTTAAGGAGCCAAGCGACATGACCGGCACGACGTATCCCGAACTGGCCGCGGCCCAGGCCTGCTTGCGGCTGCTGCACACCGCGCGCGCCGCGCTGTCCGACCCCGTGACGCCCCAGACCGCGGCCCTCCTGGCCGTGCCGATCGCGGACGCCGACGAGGCCCTGCGCAGGGCGGGCCTCGCGGGCAACGAGGCGGCGCTGCTGAACCGCATCTACGACCTCGCGCCCCTGCCGGCCCCCGCGCGTGCGGAGAGCGTACGGTGACCGGCGACGACAGCGGCCGCACCGAGGCGGCGAGCGGGTCCGGCGGCGAGACCGGACGCCCCGGGGCGGCGGCAGACGGGGGCACCGACCGGTCCGGAGGGGCGACCGGCGGCGCAGACACGGCGAAGAGCAACGCCGCGTACGGCAAGAAGCCCTTCAAGCGCTCCAAGAGTCACTTCGCCGACCGGGTCACTGCGGACGGCCGGGACGGCTGGCCGGTCGAGGCCGGGCGCTACCGCCTGGTGGTCAGCCTCGCCTGCCCCTGGGCCAGCCGCGCGCTCGTCTCCCGTCGCCTGCTCGGCCTGGAGGACGCGCTGTCCCTGGCAGTCGTCGACCCCATCCAGGACGACCGGAGCTGGCGCTTCACCCTGGACCCCGACGGCCGCGACCCGGTGCTCGGCATCCGCTATCTGAGCGAGGCGTACGACGCGCGGGAGACCGGCTATCCGGGCGGTGTGAGCGTCCCCGCGCTGGTGGACACGGACAGCGGCAAGCTGGTCACGAACGACTACCAGCAGCTGACCCTCGACCTGGCCACGGAGTGGCGGGACCTGCACCGGCCGGGCGCGCCCGACCTGTATCCGCAGCCCCTGCGGGACGAGATCGACGACGTGATGGAAGGCATCTACCGCGACGTCAACAACGGCGTGTACCGCGCGGGGTTCGCCTCGAGCCAGAGCGAGTACGAGGCCGCGTGCCGGGACGTCTTCCACCGCCTGGAGGAGACCTCGCGGCGGCTCGCGCACCGCCGCTATCTGGTCGGCGACAGCCTTACGGAAGCCGACATCCGCCTGTTCACGACCCTGGTGCGCTTCGACGCCGTGTACCACGGCCACTTCAAGTGCAACCGCTGGAAGCTGTCCGAGGACCCGGTGCTGTGGGCGTACGCCCGCGATCTCTACCAGACCCCCGGTTTCGGCGACACCGTCGACTTCGACCACATCAAGCGGCACTACTACGAGGTGCACACCGGCATCAACCCGACGGGCATCGTGCCGCTCGGGCCGGATCTCGGCGGATGGCTGACGCCGCATCACCGTGAGCAGCTCGGCGGGCGCCCGTTCGGCGACGGGACGCCACCGGGGCCGGTACCGGAGGGCGAGGAGGTGTCGGTGGCCGGGCGGCCGTGACAGCGAGCGGCCGGAGCGGTCGCCGCCCCCGGCTTCCTTCGGGCTGGAGGGACGGGGATCCTCGGCTCGGTGTGAGGCCGTGTCCATAGCTGACGCCATGTCACTCTCACCCTCAGGTTTAGGGTGAGGTTCAGGGTTGGCGGGGTGCGCGGCGGCGTTCGCGCGGCGAGGCGGGCGGGCGTCCGGCGCGCGCCCGCGCGGTGCGGGTGAGGTGCGCCTGGTCGGCGAAGCCCGCGCCGAGGGCCGTGTCCGCGATGGCGCTTCCGTCGGTGAGCAGCGCACCCACGGCGGCACGCGGCCGTCGCCAGCGCCAGCGCATCACCGCATCACCGCGAGCGGAACGCTGGCCGCCGCGCCCGGCCGCCTGCGGCGTCAGCAGCGCGCGGCCCGCATCGCGTGGGCGGTGGCCGTCGCGACGGCGGCGCGAGACGGCCGGTCCGGCACCCCGCGAGGCGCCCCCGTCCCGTGAGGCAGCCGCCCCGCACCCTTTTGTTAATGGAAGCCATTTTCATGTACGGTCGACGTGTCCGCCCGCACCCCCCTCCCGGAGGTTCACCATGGCCGTCCCCAAGCGGAAGATGTCCCGCAGCAACACGCGTCACCGCCGTGCCCAGTGGAAGGCCAGCACGGCCCAGTTGGTCCCGGTCACCGTCGACGGCGTCACCGTTCACGTGCCGCAGCGCCTGGTCAAGGCGTACGAGCGCGGGCTCGTCCCCGTCGAGCGCTGACCCGGCGGGTGCCCTCCCCCGGCGCTGAGGGATCATGCCGGAATGACCGATCACCTGTCTGAACCGGCGACGGCCGTGCGGCTCGCGGAGTACACGCACGCCCACCAGAACGAGATCCTCGGCGACGGCCCCGACCCCTTCGGCGTCGATGACACCGGCCTCACCTGGCTGCCCAAGGAGGAGCACTTCGGCGTCCGTCTCGACGGCCGCCTGGTGGCCCACACCGGTGTGCTGCGGCTGCCCATAGCGATCGGCGACACCACGACCGAGGTCGTGGGCATCGGTGGCGTGGCCGTCGCGCCGGACGTGCGCGGTCGCGGTCTCGCCCGCACCGTCGTGGCCGCCGCCCTGGACCACGCCCGGACGATGGGGCCGCACCACGGGCTGCTCTTCTGCCGCCCCCCGCTGGTCGCGCTCTACGAGCGCCTCGGCTGGCGCGCGCTCGACCAGGACGTGCACGTCGAACAGGCCGACGGGCCCGTGGTGATGCCGCTGCGCACCATGTGGACGCCGCTGCGGGACGGAGCGGACTGGCCCCCGGGAGAGGTCCGGCTCCTGTCGTACCCCATGTGACCGAGGCGGGTTCCGCATACGGCCGAGGCAGGCTGCCCCAGCGGCCGTGGCACCGCCCCCTCAGGCAAGGAGCCGCAGCATCCGTCGGCACGCCTCGGCCTCGGCAAGGCCCCGTGCCAGCGGATGCCACTCCCCTCTTTCGTACGTTCCGAGCTCCCACGCCCCCTGTCCGTCACCGCGCAGATACGCGAAGTCCGGGGGCGTGGGCGCCGGTTCGTGGACGCCCTCGATCCAGTAGTAGCCGTCGGCCACGCCCGCGGCGCGCAGCGCGGACCGCAGGGCGTGGACGTCCACTGTGCGTGCCTGGTCGCCGTCAGGCCCTGGCGGGCTTCAGGTAGCCGTGGTCGAGAAGCCACTTCACGTTCAGGCGCTGCCCGTCGCCCGGGTTGAGGAAGGCGGGGTCCAGCTTGATCTGCTCGCCGCCGCCGGGCTGCTCGAACCAGGGGGCTATGCCGCCCTGCCAGACGTCGAACGGCTTGGCCACCTTGTACACGCGATAGTCGCAGGCGTACGCGGTGTCGCGGGTGTTCAGGTTCTGCGGCGGCAGGGCGCGCTCCGCGTAGGAGTCGCCCGCGGGCGCGAGGAAGGAGCCGTACTCGGAGCCGAAGCGGTCCAGGCGTTCGCCCGCCTCCAGGGTCTCGCGGTGCTTGTCGACCTGGCCGTTGACCGTCTCGAAGCCGTCGTTCGGCGGGTACTTCCAGCTACCGGTGTCCGCCGGGCCCTCCCAGTACTTCTTCAGGAACGCGGACGGCGTGAGCTTTCCGGTGCGCTTCCAGCCCTTGAGGAGCGGGCCGACCGGCCGCTGCCCCTTCTTCGGCAGCCACTGGGGGCCGAGGCGCGCGTCCTCCTGGAAGGTGCCGGTGCACGGCTCGTGCGGCGCGCCGGCCGTCGTCGGCGGCTTCGGTGCCGGAGCCGCGGTCGCGGCGGGGGCCGCCGCCACGGCCGTCGCGAGCGTGGCCGTCACCCCCATCGCGGCCAGGGTCGTACGGATCCGGATCACACGGCTGTGGTCCACTCAGTGGCTCCTCGTCTGCGCTGATGGCTGTTCCCGCACCGCGGTGCGGGAACAAAGGTTCACCCGTACAGGCGACCTATCCGCAGCTCCGAGGGGTCGACTGACCGATATGGCATGCCTGGTGACGCCTATTCGGCCAGAACGCATCGGGGCCGGGCCCGGTCGGCGTACGAGCACGCGCCGACGAGCTGGGCCCGGCCGAGCCCGCTGAACGCGCCGCTTGGGTCCCTGCGCCCCGGGATGGCTCACCCTCCACCTGCGCAAGACGACAGGACATCTTTGAGAGCGCGCAGGATATTCAGCGGATCGTTCGATCTTCCTAGGGTTGAGCACATCAACACGCCGGGCAGGGCCGCGGATCGCCTCCGCGGGCCGCGCCCCCAGCAGGAGGAGAAACCGAGATGCGCGCTGTCGTCCAGAAGTCCTTCGGCGGTCCCGAGGTCCTGGAGACCGTGGAGACCGAACGCCCCGCTCCGCTCGGTGGTGAGGTGCTCGTGCGGGTGCACGCCAGCAGCGTGAACCCGGTCGACGTGGCGGTCCGGGCGGGCTTCTACCCGCTGCTCGGCGAGCCGCCGTACGGCGTGGGCTGGGACATCTCCGGCGTCGTCGAGGAGGCGGCCCCGGGCGCCCGGTTCAAGCCCGGTGACGAGGTGTTCGGCATGCCGTTCTTCCCGCGCGCGGCGACCGCGTACGCGGACTACGTCGCCGTGCCGTCGCGCCAGGTGGCCCGCAAGCCCGCCTCCCTCGACCACGTGCACGCGGCCTCGGTGCCGCTCGCCGGGCTCACCGCCTGGCAGGGCCTCGTCGACGCGGCGCGGCTGACCGAGGGCCAGCGCGTGCTGGTCCACCGTGCCGCGGGCGGCGTGGGGCACTTCGCCGTACAGATCGCGAAGGCGCGCGGGGCGCATGTGACCGCCCTGGCGAGCGCCCCCAAGCACGACTTCGTCCGCGGTCTGGGCGCCGACGAGGTCATCGACTACCGCACCACCGACTACACGGAGGTCGTCAAGGACCTCGACGTGGTCTTCGACTCCTCGTCCGACGGCGCGCGTTCGCTGTCGGTGCTGCGCCCCGGCGGGACCCTGGTGAGCATCATGGAGCACGGGAACCAGGAGCTGGCCGCGGCCGTCGAGAAGGCGGGCCGCCGTTTCGCGGGCGTCTCCGTGGAGCCGGACTACGCGTCCCTGGAGGCGATCGCCCAGCTCATCGATGCCGGGCGGATACGGCCGCACGTCTCCGCGACGTTCGACCTCACCGAGGCGGCGAAGGCCCACGAGCTGGTGGGGTCGGGCCGCACGCAGGGCAAGGTGGTGTTGACCGTGGCTTGATCAACGGGCCGTATCGTGGGCAGCCCGATCGTGGACGACGACGAAGGGGCGGGGCGTTGGACATCCTGACCGAGGCGCTGAGCTCGATGCGGACCGGGCATCCCACATCCGTGCGCACCGAGGGGCGCGCGCCCTGGGGGCTGCGCCTCCCCTCCGTGGCGGGTGCCGGGTTCCACGTGGTGCTGCACGGCACGTGCTGGCTGATCCCCGTGGGCGCGCCCCACTTGGCGCCGGTCGCCCTCAGCCCGGGCGACGTGGTCTTCCTGCGGGACGGCACCGCGCACGTCCTCGCCGACCACCCGTCGACGCCGGCGGAGGAGGAGCGGGCCGAGCAGTTCAGCCCGGGCTCGCCGATCGGCACGGTCTCGCTCGGCGGCGAAGGGCCGCGCACCAGCCTGCTGTGCGGCAACTACCACCTGGACCAGGGGCGGCCGCACCCCCTGGTGGGCCAGCTGCCCGAGGTCGTCCACCTGTCCACCGGGCACGGCCGCCACCCCGAGCTGAGCACCGCGGTCCAGCTCCTCGGCACCGAGCTGGAGCACCCGCGCATCGGCTCGGCCGGGATCGTCCCGGCCCTGATCGACTCGCTCCTGCTCTACATCCTGCGGGCCTGGCTGGAGGAGCAGCCGCCCTCGGCCGCCAAGGGCTGGGCCGCCGCGCTCAGTGACTCCGCGGTCGCCCCGGCCCTCACCGCGATCCACACGGACCCGGCCAACCAGTGGACCGTCGAGTCGCTGGCCGACCGGGCGGGCCTGTCCCGCGCGGCGTTCGCCCGCCGCTTCGCGACGCTGGTCGGCGAGCCGCCGATGGCGTACGTGACGCGCTGGCGGATGACGACCGCCGCCCAGCTCCTGCGGGAGTCCGAGGTCCCCCTCACCGCGGTCGCCGCCCGCACCGGCTACGGCTCGGAGTACGCCTTCGCCAAGGCCTTCAAGCGTGAGTACGGGCAGGCCCCCGGCGGCTACCGGCGCCGCTCGCGCGCCGCGGCGTGAGCGGCCCTCCGCCTCCGTGAGCGGCCCTCCGCCCAGGTGTCCTCGCGCCACCCGGGCCGGGCGAGGTTGGTCACCGCCCGCAGCAGCCATTCGACCGGCCCGTACGGATGGCCGCGCAGCCACCAGCGGCAGGCGACGGCCTGCACGGCGAACAGGGCGAGGGCCACGGCCGTGACACCCAGCGGGGACACGCGGCCGACGAGGGCGGCGCCGTAGCCGGTGAACAGCAGGGCACAGACGAGGGATTGCGTGAGGTAGTTCGTCAGGGTCATCCGGCCCGCGGGGGCCAGCACGGCGCTCACCGCCCGGCCTCGCGGGGACCGCACCACGCGCAGCACCGTCGCGGCGTAGGCGGCCGCCAGGAGCGGGGCGGTGATCACGTCGACGCCCAGGGCGAGCACCTGGTACGCGGTCCCGGGGTGCGCGAGGCTCGCGTGGGCGTACACCACCCCACCGGCCAGGCCGACCGGGAAGCCGACGGCCTGGAGCCGCCGCAGGAGGCGCTGGTGGCGGTCGAGGTCGGCCAGGGCCTGGCGCCGGCCCGCGGCCAGGCCAAGGAGGAAGGCCGCCAGGGCCGCGGGCGCCTGGAAGAAGGCGAGCAGGAACACCACGTCGGGCAGCTCGTCCAGGTGCGCGCCGACGACCGAGGCGGGGCCGGAGCGCAGCGCCGCCGTGGCCTCGTCGGCACCGGCGGCGGCCGCCGCCAGGTCGGGGCTCGGATGGGCCGCGTGGGCGACGAGCGCGAGCAGCGCGTACCCCACCGCCGTGAGCGCGAGCAGCGCGACGGCGACGCGCACGGCGGTGCGCGGCCGCATCCGGCGCAGGGACAGCAGGATCAGTCCGAGCACCGCGTACGTGGTGAGGATGTCGCCGGGGAACAGCAGCACCGCGTGCAGGACCCCGAGCACGAACAAGCCCGCCAGGCGCCGCAGGAAGCGCGGGGCGAAGCGGGCCCCGGCGCGCTCCGCCGAGGTGAGCTGCAAGGTGAAGCTGTAGCCGAAGAGGAACGAGAACAGCAGGAAGAACTTGGCCTCGAACAGCGCCGCGGTCACGGAGCGGACCGCCGTGTCGAGCGGCGCGCCGAAGGCGGGGTCCTCCACTCCGGAGCCGTGGTGGGCGGAGGCCAGGTAGTGGATGTTGACCAGCAGGATGCCCAGGAGCGCGAAGCCGCGCAGGGCGTCGACGTCGGTGAGGCGCGCCCGAGCGGTGACGGCCGGACGGCGAACGGTCGTCTCGGTCACGCCCCCTCCCCCTTCGGCCGCTTCCGCCCCTGTCGCTCCCCGGATGCCCCGCGTGGATGCCCGTGCATGCCCCACCCCCACTTAACTATCGCTTTGAAAACTCTCGTAGAGAGAATGAACGTAATACAATCGATCGCACAAGGGGGCTCTCCGGGCATGGAGCCCTTCCCGTGACAGGGGGGCGGTACCGATGAGCGTGACGAACCACGGACCCACCGCGGCGACGGGCGGGGAGATCGAGGTGCGGCGCGGCGTCCCCGCAGGCGCGGAGGAGCAGGTCGCCGCGCTCTACTGGGAGGCCTTCGGACGGAAGCTGGGGCCGGGCCTCGGCCCGCCCGACGCCGGACGGGCCTTCCTCGCCCGCCATCTCCACCGCGACCGGGGCGTCGTGGCGGTACGCGGGCACCGGGTGGTCGCGGTCGCCGGGTTCCAGCAGGACGGGCGCGCGCTGACCGGTGGGGGCGCGCGCGACGTCCTGTCCGCCTACGGTCCGCTCCGCGGTCTGCCGAGGCTCGCGGTGCTCGCCCTCTTCGAGCGGACACCCGCCGCCGGGGAGCTGGTCATGGACGGCATCGCCGTGGCCGCCGACCAACGCGGTCACGGCATCGGCAGTCTGCTGCTGCGGGAGGTCGCCGCCGTCGCGGCCGAGGCGGGCTGCCGCCGCGTCCGCCTGGACGTCATCGACGTCAACCCGCGGGCGCGCGCCCTCTACGAACGGCACGGCTTCACGGCGACCCGGACCCACCGCACGCCGTATCTGCGCCGCCTGATGGGCTTCGACGCGGTGACCACCATGCACCGCGCGGTCACGACCGCGGATTCGGCAGCAGCCCAGGAGGAACGATGAGCACCACCGCACGCGAGGGCACCGACGCAGCGCAGGCCGCGGCCGCACCGGTAGGCCGTCCGGAGATCCCGACGCGCCTGCTGGTCCACGCCCTCGTGCGCGAGGACGGCACCGTCGACGCGGGCGAGCTGTACACGGTCGCGAACGTCCTCGGCATGAGCGACCAGCAGGTCCGGCTGTGCCTCAAACGGCTCGTCGGCGAGGGCCGGTTCACACACGAGGGCCGGGGGCGCAAGGCGGTGCTGCGCGCCGTCGTCGACGTCACCGGCTCCCTCGCCCCGGACGCCGCGTACGTGCGGCACGCGTACCGCCAGGACCGGGGGCTCGCCCCCTGGGACGGCGTCTGGCACCTGTTCGCCTTCGCCGTGCCCGAGTCGAGCCGCGCCGCCCGCGACACGCTGCGGGACACCCTGCTGCACCTCGGCGCCGCCCCCGTCCAGGGCGGCCTGTACGCGTGCGCCAACGCCGTCGAGAGCTTGGTCGAGGCCCAGGCGCGCCACCTCGGCGTGCTGTCCTCGGTCACCTTCCTCACCAGCACGGATCTCCGCATCGGCGAGCTGGAAGCGCCTCGCGAGCTGGCCGCGGCCCTGTGGCCGCTGCCGGAGATCGCCGACCGCCACGACCGGCTCGCGGCCTACGCGGCGTCCTGCCTCGCGGAGTTGGACGGCTCCCCGGAGCCGACGGGTGTCGAGCGGCTCACCCTGGCCGTCACGCTCGCCGCCGCGTTCTCCACGGCCATGAAGCCGGACCCGCTGCTGCCTCCCGAGCTGCTGCCCGAGCCCTGGCCGGGCGCCCGGGCCAGGGCCCTCACCGCGCGCTGCTGGGAGCGCCTCCAGCACACGGCGCGGTCGACCGGGGATTCCCGGCGGCCCTCCCCGCGCCTGTTCCGGCTGTACGCGGATGCGTTGGCAAATGTGCAGGGGCCGGACGGCGAAAGCTGACGGCGCTGCTCAGAAGAGGGTGCCGGGCATCGATCACCGCCCCTCTTGCCCGTTGCACATGATGCAACTCATGTTTCGACTATTGCCTGTTCAACGGACCAGGGTCCAAGGTGGCTGCCACATCGCCACTACCGTCACTTCTGACACACGAGGTGCAGCATGGACAGACGCCGGTTCATCGCTACGACACTCGCCGCGGCCGCCGCCGGGGCCGTCACCACCACGTCCGCCGGAGCCGCGCCCCTCCCCAGCAGCGGGAGCGGCGGGCGCCCCCTCTTCCTCGGCACCTACACCTCCGAGCCGGGCGGCGGCTCCGGCATCGGCCTGGCCACGTACGACGACACGACGGGCCGCATCACCGGCGCCGGGACGCTCACCGGGGTCCTGGACCCGTCCTACCTGGTGGCGCACCCCTCGGGGCGGACGCTGTACTGCGTCAACGAGCGGGCGCCGGGAAGCGTGACCGCCGTCGCGCTCTCCCCCGACGGCGCCCACCGGGTGCTCGGCACCCGCGACACCGGGGGCGACGGCCCCTGCCACCTGTCCGTGCACCCGAGCGGCCGCTGGCTGCTCAGCGCCAACTACTCCTCCGGCAGCGTGGCCGTGCACCCCGTCGAGGACTCCGGCGCGCTCGGCGAGCGCACCGGCCTCGTCAAGCACACCGAGCCGCAGCCCGGCCCCGGGCAGCAGGGCCCGCACGCCCACCAGGTCGTGACGTCCCCGGACGGCCGCCACGTCCTGGCCGTCGACCTCGGGACCGACACCGTGTACACGTACCGCCTCGACACGGAAGCGGGCACGCTGCGCCCGGTCACCCGGGTCACGCTGCGGGCGGGCGCGGGACCCCGGCACCTCGCGTTCCACCCCTCGGGGCGCTTCGCGTACGTGGCCGACGAGCTCGACAACACGGTCGTGGTCTGCGCCTACGACCCCACGACCGGGCGTCTGACACCCGGTGAGCCGCAGTCCACGGGCACGCCGTCCGGCCTCACGAACTACCCGGCGCAGCCGCTCGTGACCCGCGACGGCTGCTTCGCGTACGTCGCCAACCGGGGGCACAACTCCCTGGCACGGTACGCCGTCGAGCAGGGCGGGGCCCGGCTCCGCCTCCTCGGCACGACACCCGCGGGCGGGGACTTCCCCCGGCACCTCGCCTTCTCCCCCACGCAGCGGCTGCTGTTCGTCAGCAACCAGCGCTCCGGCTCGGTGAGCGTCTTCCGCGTCGACGCGGGCACGGGGGAACTCACCCCCGCCGGCGAGCCGTTCACGGCACCCATGGCGGTGTGCGCGCTGCCCCTGTGAAGGGCACGCGCCCGGCCCGCGGCCCCGGCATAGGGTGGCCTGATCCGGGCCGTGGCCGCCCGGTGTGACGACCGGCGGTACAAGGGGGTTCTCCATGGCGGGGAAGGCAACGGCCGAGCAGGTTCGCGTCGCGGTGATCGGCACCGGCGGGATCGGCGGGTACTTCGGCGGGCGGCTCGCCGCCGCCGGGCACGACGTGCGCTTCGTGGCGCGGGGCGCCCATCTGGAGGCCCTGCGGCGCGACGGCCTGCGCGTGGACAGCACGGCCGGGGGCTTCGCCGTGGCGCCGGTGCGCGCGACCGACGACACCCGCGACATCGGCGAGGTCGACTACGTCCTGCTGTGCGTCAAGACCTGGCAACTACCCTCCGCCATCGCCGCGTTGAAGCCGCTCGTCGGCTCCGACACGGCCGTCGTGACGTTCCAGAACGGCGTGGAGGCCCCGAGCGGGTGGCCCAGGAGGTCGGCCGCGGCGCTGTCCTGCCGGGCACCGCGAAGATCATCGCGCACCTCGACGGGCCGGGGCGCGTGCGCCATGTGGGCGGGCCCGCGGCGCTGGCGTTCGCGGAGTGGGACAACAGCGCGTCCGAGCGTGTGACGCGCCTGGTGTCCGCGCTCACGGGCGCGTCCGTGGCCGCCGCCGTGCCGGACGACATCTGGGCGGAGCTGTGGGCCAAGTTCCTGTTCGTGGTGCCGTTCGGCGGGCTCGGCACGGTGACGGACGCGCCGTTCGGCGTGCTGCGCTCACGGCCCGGGACGCGGCGGCTGCTGGTCGAGGGCATGACCGAGATCCAGCGGCTGGCCGCGGCCCACGGCGTGCCGCTGCCGGAGGACATCGTGCTGAGGACGCTGGACTTCATCGACCAGCAGCCCGCCGAGGGCACCTCGTCGCTCCAGCGCGACATCCTGTCCGGCCGTCCGTCCGAACTGGACGCCTGGAACGGTTCGGTGGTCCGGCTCGGCGAGCGCACCGGGACGCCGACCCCGGTCAACCGCTATCTGTACGAGGTGGCCGGGGTCCTCGCGGCACGGGCGGGTTCGACCGGGAAGTGACGCGCGCCGCCCCGTCGCGGCGCCCGCTGTCCGCCCGCCCGTCGCACGGGCGGGCGGACAGCCCTTCGTACGGGCGCGTCTCAGGACGCGGTGAAGCTCACCTCGTCGGCGCTCGGCACGACCTCGACCTCGTCGCCGAGGGCCCACTCGGCGACGCGCGACACCGTCGCCGCCGGTACGGCGTCGCTGATGCCCTCGGCCGCCGGGATGTCGTACGTCCCGTGGGCGTCGTGCGGCATGACCACGCGGAAGTCCAGGTCGAGCGCGGTGCGTGCGGTGGCGCTGACACACATCTCCGACATGACGCCGCAGATGGCCAGCGAGGTGACGCCTTCCTCGCGCAGCAGTTCCTCCAGTTCGGTCTCCTCGAAGCCGTCGTCGTACTCCTTGCGGATCACGACCTCGCCGCGGTCGGCGTCCACGGGCAGATGGAGCCGCCAGCCGGGTGTGCCCGGCTCGTCGGTGGCGCCTTCCGGGCCGTCGTTCTGGAGCTGGACGACGAGGGCGTCGGCCGCACGGGCCTTGGCGATGAGCTGTTCGGTGCGCTGGAGCACACGCTCGACGTGAGGGATGGCGTCGTCGCCGGAGACGAAGGCGGACTGCATGTCGACGACGATCAGGGCCTGAACCGGTTCCACCGGATCGTTGGGCAAAGACTTACTCTGCGCGCTCATGGTGCCCATCATGCCTGGATCACTCCGGCGAACGGTAACCGACCCTGGCTCGGCGAGACCTCATCTCCCCCGCCGGGAACAGCGGTTCGGACGCCTACGGCCCTCAGGACTCCGTCGACCCCCAGGGCTCCGGCGGCGCCGGGCGCAGCGCGGGGCGGCGCAGCAGGCGCGCCTTCGTGAGCAGGGCGTGCATCCGCTCGGTGACCTGGCCCAGGTCCTCGACGGATGCGTGGAAGGGCAAGCGCACGTCGGCCTGGCTGCTGACGCGTTCGAGGCGCAGGGTGAGGCCGTAGCGGTCGACGGCCACCGGTTTGACGTTCACGACGCCGCTCAGGCTCTCCGCGGCGATGAGCCGGGTGAGCTGCTCGACGGCGTCGGGGTGGGAGTCCGCGAGATGGGTGAGCAGCCGGGACTCGGCGTGGGCCAGCGGGTCGGGGTCGGCGAGCGCGAACTCTTCGAGGTCGATGCCGGTGCGGCCGTGGGTGTCGTGCAGGACGACGGTGGTCGGTTCGAAGAGGAGCTCGTCGTGGGTGGCCGTGAGCGACCCCGAGAGCCACAGCCTGCTGCGCACCCGGTCCCGCACCGGCACCGGCGAGACGTCCGCGAACTCCACGAGGGTGGAAGGCGCGCCGCGCGGCGCGCAGATGAGGGCGGCCGCGAGAGCGCTGTCCTCCGGCGGATCGAGGCGTACGGCACCCCGCTCGGTGACGCTGTGGGCGCCGAGGAGTTCGTCCCTGCCGATCTCCGTGGTCACCGCGCAGGACCAGGCGGTGGCGAGCACGGAGCGGGCGCGCGCCGCTGCCGCGGGCATGGTCGTACTGATGTGTCGGACACCCATCCTCAACCTCCATTAGGTAAGCCTTGCCTAACTTATCGGAGATCGGGGAGCGCTGCCAGCACGCGTGACCTGCGGCGCGCCGCCCTCACGGGACCGACACGGGTTCCCGCGACGCCGGGTCCGACGCGCCGCGACCCGCCGGACCCGGCACCGCGCCGCGTCGGGTCCCGCCCCGCGTCCCGTCGGATCCACCGCCCTGCCCCGTCGGATCCGGCGCTACGTCCCGTCAGATCCAGCGCTGCATCCCGATGGAGACGGGCGCCGTGTCGCGGAAGCCGAACTTCTCGTACAGGAAGCGCGCGTCGCCGTCCGCGATGAGGGAGACGTACGCCCCCTCGGGTGCGCGGCGCTCCAGTTCGCCGACGAGCGCGGCCATGATCTGCTTGCCGAGACCCTGCCCCTGATGCGCGGGCAGGACGGCCATGTCGACGATCTGGAAGACGCACCCGCCGTCGCCGACGACGCGGCCCATGCCGACCGGCTCGCCCCCGGCGTACACGGTGACCGCGTGCCAGGTGTGGGGCAGTCCGGCCGACGCCTGCTCGACCGTCCGAGGGCTGAGCCCGGAGGCGGCGCGCAGATGGAGGTAGGTCTCGACGGAGGGCGTCTCGGCGCGCACGACGTAAGGGTCAGTATGTGTGTTCACCTGCTACAGGCTAGCAGTGCGGAAAAGCCACCTGCGGGGATGTCCGCAGGTGGCTTGCGCGAGGCGTCCGGGCGCTCAGTGGCCGCGCGCGATCCACTCCTCCACGTGACCGGACTCCGCGCCGATCGTCGTGGTGTCGCCGTGGCCGGTGCGCACCACCGTCTCCGGGGGCAGCGTCAGCAGCCGCTCACGGATCGACTCGACGATCGTCGGGAAGTCACTGAAGGACCGGCCGGTGGCGCCCGGACCGCCCGCGAACAGCGTGTCGCCCGTGAACACCGTGCCCAGTCCCGGCGCGTAGAGGCTCACGGCGCCCCGGCAGTGGCCGGGGGTGTGCAGGACCGTCAGGGTCGTTCCCGCGACGTCCAGTTCCTGGCGGTCGGCCAGCTCGCCGTCCGGTGCCCGGTCCGGGTGGGTCAGCTTCCACAGCTCCAGGTCGTCCGGGTGCAGCAGGACGGGCGCGCCGGTGCGCTCGGCGAGCGCGGGAGCGGCGTCGACGTGGTCGTCGTGGGCGTGGGTGCACACGATGGCGACGACGCGCCGGTCGCCCACGGCGCCGGCGATGGCGTCGGCGTCGTGCGCGGCGTCGATGACCAGGACCTCGCGGTCGTCACCGACGATCCAGACGTTGTTGTCCACGTCCCACGTGCCGCCGTCGAGGGAGAACGTGCCGGAGGTGACGAGGTGTTCGACGCGGACGGGGCCCGCGGTGGCGGGGGCCATCAGAAGACCACCACCGAACGCAGCACGTCCCCGTGGTGCATCCGCTCGAAGGCCTTCTCCACCTCGTCGAGCGCGATCGTCTCGGTCACGAACGCGTCGAGGTCGAGCCGCCCCTGCCGGTAGAGGTCGATGAGCATGGGGAAGTCCCGCGAGGGCAGGCAGT